>NZ_JAMYQK010000034.1:0-72799 GCF_040320845.1 Mesorhizobium sp. M0601 | reverse complement strand
GGGTTTTTTGTCCCTCTTGATCGCTCTCTTCCAACTCCGGCCCAAGCCGGTCGCCGCTTAGGGGCCGGATTGTTCACGGTCGACGATCTCGCCGCCGACGAGAACGATCAGGCTGTGGCCAGCGCGGTGATTTCATTGGGGCAAAATCTCAACCTGAGGGTCATCGCCGAGGGCGTTGAGACAGATGATCAGGTGGCTTTCCTGCGCAGGAACAATTGCGACGAAATGCAGGGCTATCATTTCAGCAGGCCGGTTTGTGCGCAGGACGTCGAGGAATTGCTCGGCGGCGGCCGCAAAGACTGACGGTCGGCCATCCTGCAGGCTTCCGCCGACCAAATGGCGGAAATTATCTACCGAGCACAAGGCACCAATAGCGAAGCGTGCTGTCGCGGCCGTCGCGCACATAGGCGAGGCCGAAGCGGGTGAAGCGCGGGTCGAGCATGTTGCGGCGGTGGCCTGGCGAATGCACCCAGATATCAAACAGCCTCTGCTGGTCGAAGCGGCCTTCGGCGATGTTTTCGGCGGCAGCGCCGGCAATGCCATTGTCTTTGACGCGCGAGGCAAAGTCCTTGCCCCAGCCGGTGGTGTGGTTCATTCGGCCGCCGCGCGCCATATATCCGGCCTGCTGCAGCGCCGCCTGCTCGATCTGCGCATCGGGGACAAGCGGCCCGAGACCCGCCGAAGCGCGGATGCCGGCCAGCGTGCCGGCGGCGGAAGCAGAGACACCGGCGCTTTCGCCGGTAGGCAGCACGGCGGTTGCGCATCCGGTGAGCCCGGCAAGGGCGCCAAGGCCGGCAGCTCTGAGCAGCACGCGCCTGCTTAGGCTTGGTTGGGCCTGATAATTTTCGATTTTCGTAACGGTCATGCCGGCCTGACATAACCGCGATCATGGCTTTTGCCGGGCAGAGCGGTGAAAATGCGTGATGAATGGTTTCGACGCGATGGCACTGCGTCAGACTGATTTCACCGCTCAATCGAAACAGGCCTGCTCGGATGGCAGCATTCGCCCAGACGGCTGTTCGGGCTCGACACTCCCAGGAGCTCGATACCCAGTCAGGCCTTCACGGACAGAGAGTTTCTTTTGCCCTACCTTTGCGGCTTCACGAGCGCTGGCGAGGTATCCTCGGTTGCAAATTTTTGCTGGGGGATATCGCTTGCAGTGACGACCGGAGCGATTCGTACGCCTGAGCACCAAGCAGCCTTCGGTATTGGTCTTCGAGACGCTGATTGAAATCGTGGACGGTCCGGATCACCGCAAGCGCCGCGTCAGTTGCAACGATTAATTTGGCCCGTCGGTCGTTCGGATCATGCGAACGCCGAACATAACCAAGGCGCTCCAGTTCATCGATCAACTCACCCATCGATGCTTTGCCAATGCCAGCACGCTCTGCGAGGACGCTGGATCGGGTTCCTTCTGCGTCGATGTTGGCGAATACAGCGCCGTGTTTGGGCTTGATTGCCGAATGGCCGCTCTCCCGGAGAACCTGGACCAAAGCGCTCGCCGACGATTGATAAGCATAGAGAAGCAGAGACTGCGTGTATGGCTGATTATCCATCTTTCCAAACTTATATGGTGCCCATATAGTATGGCAACCGAACTATATGACAGGAGGTCAGCATGGCTACCGGCAACATCCGAACTGAAGGGGTGGAAAGTGTCGCGCACAGGCTGATCGAAGCTTGGAATCGTCACGATGCTCGCGCCTTTGCCGCCGTATTCGCGGCAGATGCCGAGTTTACAAACGTCTTCGGTATGCAGGCGACTGGACGTGACAAGATCGAGCAGTTCCATGCCCCAATTTTTGAGAAGATGTTCAAGCACAGCCATCTATCCGCCGAAAGCGTGCGGAACAGGCTTGTTCGCCCTGATGTTGCCACGCTCGACCTGCGGTGGTCTATGACTGGCGCGCTCGATCCGATGGGAAACGAATGGCCGCGTCGGCGCGGATTAATCAGCGTAGTGGCGACGCGGGATCATGACGAATGGTTGATTGCAACGATGCACAATATGGAACTTGGGGACGATCAAATGGCAGAGTCTCAGGAGAAACTTCAAGAGGATAAGTAGGCTCTTCGTTCACGTCAGGATCGAAAGCGACAGCCAGCCAGCATGGTCAAGCCGATCTGATCGGGCAACGAGATCGAACGGCGGGTCAGGTGATCGGGATTGGCGAGCTATGCTACAGGAGTTGGTGCCGGATGGCGGTGCCTTGTCCCGGTTTGGCTGGCCACAATGGCGCGCCCCATAGCCGGTCGCCTTGGTCTTGCGGAATCTAATGTATGAACGGCTTGGAGCGCTCTGGGCTCTCGCCGGCAGTTCTTTGCCGCGGTGATCGCCGGTCGGCTATTCCGCCGCCACGAGTTTGGTTTCCGGCGTCGATGTAGCCCGGTCGGCCCGATCGTCCTCGGTATCTTCCCACCAATCGCCCAGGGCGTCGATGAGTGGCACAAGTTTGAGACCGGGCTCCGTGAGGTCGTAATCCACGCGAAGCGGATAGCCGGTACGCGCCGTTCGCCGCACGATCCCGGCTTCCTCCAGCTTGCGCAGTTCCAGCGCCAGAATGCGGTGCGAAACTGTCGGGTTGTCACGCCTCAAATCGCTGAAGCGCTTGGTCCCGTCCTTGAGGTAGTAGAGCAGCAAGGTGGGCCAGCGACCGCTGAGCACACGCATAGTCTCCTCGATCGGGCAGCGTGAGACGACATCTTTCATGGCGGGGACCTGGTTACAGAATAGTGCGTAATTTACATGGGGCGACCAGCGTTTAGGGTCAAGTTTCGCTGCGCAGCGTAATCCCTAAATCATGGAAGAGACAAAGAAATGGAACCTGTTCTCCTTTACGGCTTCCCGCTGGGAAGTTCGATGGGGCTTGTCGCTGCATTTGAACGCGTCGGACAACCCTACCGCCTGTGTCGCGTCGATATGCTCACTGAGATGAAGAACGACGCCTATGCCAGCATCAACGGCCGTCAGGAAACGCCGGTGTTGATCACCGACGAAGGCAGGGTGCTCACCGAGACCATGGCGATTGCCGCCTGGCTCGAAGCCCGCGACACGCAACGCCGTATCAGCTTCGATCCTCGCTCGCCGGAGGGCGACCGGATGCATCAGCTGATGGCTTTCGTGAACACCGGTTTCACCGCCGCTTTCACCCCGCTCTGGGCGGCTTATGAAATGGAATCGGCCGAACCGGTGCTGCTGGCGACCTTGCGTGATTTCGGCCGCAAGGTCGTTACCAACCGCCATGACCAGCTCGAGGCGATGATCCTCGACACGGATTTCCTGGTCGGCGACCGGCCGACGCTTGCCGATACCACGCTGATCGGCGTAGCGCGCTGGGCGGAGTTCCACCAGGCGGTCGACGGCGCCGCTTATCCCAGGCTGGCGGCGCTACGCCGCCGCATCGAAGCCGATCCGGCCGTGCGATACGCGCTCGCTGTCGAGGCTGGCGAAAAGCCCGCCGGGTCCGGCGCTTGCCTCGGTCACGTGCCGCTGGCCGAGGTGATCGATCGCTTCGCGGTGTAAACTGTTCGTTCAGCGCCCGGTGCCCCGGCGCCGGGCGGTGGCGACAAGCACGCCGAGATCGGCTATCATACGGGGGCGTTGTTGAAGTGGCAGCTGCGGGCGGCCATCCTGGCGGTGACCGCTCCGACACACGGGAGAAAGGTTATGGCCGGCTTTCATGTCATGGCGGACGCACGTGGAATGCATGTACAGCCCACGGTGCGCCGCATCAGCACCGAGGATCTGATCGATGCGCTCCGTCTCGGCGTAGAGGATTTCTGGGCCAAGCCGTCGCATTATGTGTTCCTGTGCCTGATCTATCCGGTGGTCGGCCTGATCCTGACGCAGTGGACCTCGGGCTCGAACGCCATCCAGCTCATCTATCCGCTGATGTCCGGCTTCGCTTTGGTCGGCCCGTTCGCCGCAATCGGCCTTTACGAAATCAGCCGCCGGCGCGAGTTCGGCATGGATACATCCTGGTGGCATGCGCTCGACGTGCGCCACTCGCCGGCGCTGCCCGCGATTGCAGTCATCGGTATCATGCTGGTGGTACTGTTCCTGCTCTGGCTGTTCACCGCGCAATCGATCTACACCAGCCTGTACGGCAATCAGCCTCCGGCCTCTATCGTCGGCTTTATTCGCGAAGTGCTGACGACCAGCAAGGGCTGGACACTGATCCTGCTCGGCAACCTGGCCGGGTTCGCCTTTGCCGCGATCGTGCTGGCGACGACCGTCGTCGCCTTTCCGCTGCTGCTCGACCGCGATGTCGGCGCGGTCTCGGCAATCGAGACGTCGGCAAGGGCAGTTCTGACAAACCCGCTGCAGATGGCGCTGTGGGGCCTGATGGTCGCCGTGCTGCTGGTCATCGGCTCGATCCCGCTATTTGCCGGGCTTGCCGTCGTCATGCCCATCCTTGGCCACGCGACCTGGCATCTTTACCGCAGGGTGGTCGAACCGGAGCGGGCACAGCCGGACCGGCGGCCGATGTAGGACCGATCAGCGTTGCGCGTCGGTTGCCATCTTGACGGCCAGCGCGGTCAGCACCGTGCCCATCATCCAGCGCTGGATCACCAGCCATAGCGGCCGCCCGGCGAGGAAGAGGGCGATCGAGCCGGCCGTCACCGCGATGATGGCGTTGACGGTCAGGCTGATCGCGACCTGTGTGGCACCGAGCACCAGAAGCTGCGACAGCACGTGGCCCTTGCCGGGGCTGATGAATTGCGGCAGCAGCGACAGATAGAGCGCTGCCACCTTCGGGTTGAGCAGGTTGGTCATCAGGCCCATGGCGAACAGCTTGCGCGGCCTGTCTCTCGGCAGTTCGCGGATCTGGAAGGGCGAGCGCCCGCCGGGCTTCACCGCTTGCCAGGCGAGCCACAGCAAATAGAGCGCGCCGGCAAGGCGCAGCACATCATAGGCAAAGGGCACGGCGAGCAGCAACGCGGTGATGCCGAACGCCGCCGACAGCACGTAGAACAAAAAACCGAGCGCCACGCCGCCCAGCGAGATCAGTCCGGCCTTCGGCCCTTGCGACAGCGAGCGCGAGATCAGATAGATCATGTTCGGGCCAGGCGTCAGCACCATACCGAGGCAGACCAGCGCGAAGGCAAGATGGTTGGCGGGTTCAGGCAAGAGCGCATCTCCGGGTGGGGACACTCACCACATGCTTCCATAACCCGCAAGGGCATGACGGCAGGAGCCTTTGCGCCAGCGCGCCGGGCCCCCCTGCCTTAGTCGCCAATCCCATCGCCTTCAGCCGACGATGCGCAGGTTCGACAATTCGTTGGCGATTTCCTTGAAATTGTCGGACAGCGTCGCGCCTGTCGCATTCCAGAACAGCTTGACCGGCTTGCTCGGGTCCGCCGGATCCTTGCGGAAGCGCGAATCCGAGGAACATGCCTTCAGCGCATCGATTGCCTTCTTGTCGCCGGCATCTGTGGGTGACAGGTCGAGCGCCACCGTCATCACCAGAATATTTGAATTCTTTGCATTGGCGCAGAGCGTTTTCATCTGCTCGTCGAGTGCTGCCGTGTAGTTGGCACCGGTATAGGTGGTCTTGCCAATATCGGTGCTGGTATTCATGAACAGGCGGGTTACGCTTCCAGATCCCGGATAGGTCAGGCCAGTGTAGCCGTAGGCGGCGTAGGTCGACCTGTTGTTGGCATAGCTGCTGTCGCTGACGGCGCTATAGGTATTGGCTCCGTCGGTCAGCACCACGACCACCTTGTCGTTGCCCCTCTCGCTGTTCGACCGGCCCTCGGAGAACGGTGGGTTGCTCGATACAGTTCGCCAGCCCCAGGCAAGCCCCTCCGGCACGTTGGTGTTGCCGTTCGGCGCCATGGCGTCGATGGCGTCCTTGATCTCCTGCTTCTCTGCGTCCTGGCTGACGTCCTTCAACGGCGTGATCGGGTTGGTGGTGCAGGAGGAATTCGGCCCATCGCCTGCGGCTGCGGATTGCGAACCGTATGGTTTTACAAGGAAATATTTGCGCATGTCAGACTGGCGCTGGGAAGCGGTAGGACCGGCGACATAGGGCCAATCGGCCCACCAGTTGTTGCCGTAATTGTAGGACGTGCCGATGACGTCGTTGATGCCGTCACGGTTGAAATCGAGCCACAGAGTGCCAGCCTCATCCGGGGCGAACATCGGCACGAAAAGCGTGGCCGGCGCGGTTGTATCGGGCGTGGTGTCGCTGACATTGTAGGGATATGGCCGTGCTTCGACGCAACCTTGCCAGCTCGCATAGCGGCTTGTGGTGTAGATATATTCCGGTGCGCTCCAATGGCCGTACTGGCAGGTGCCGTTCTTCTTGTATGTGTCGCAGACATATTGCTTCGAATTGGGTACCTCTTCGCGGCCCGATTCGACCGTCATGTCGGCGTAGAGGCTGAAACGGGTCAGCGGCTGGTCCTTGGTCTCGCCCCAGCCGGTGCCGCGCTTGTACCAGACGCCGTTGAGCTTCTCGGCATATTTGTCCGGATTGTTGGCGGCACTCATCGTCGTCCAGTCGAAATCCTCGTGCTGGATCGGGGACATGCCGTCCTGATCCATCCAGCCGTCCTGGTCGTGGGTAGGGCCGACATTGACCGAGGCCGCAAACGGCACGAGAGAAAACTGCACCGGTTTGGTGATCTGCTTCATCTGCTGCGCCTGAAGCGCCAGCGTATCGACAAGCTGCTTGGCGGCCGACTTCAGCAGGTTTATTCGCTTCTCGCCGGTGCCGGAGCCGAGATCACTCATCGAGCCGGAATTATCCAGCACAAGCGCGACTTCGAGGGTGTTCTTGAGGCGGAGTTCCGAACATTCGGTGAGGTCGTGTCGCTTGCCGTGCCGCCGATCAGCAGGCTGGCGGCCGGTAGAAAATAGGGATGGAAGGTGAGGCTGGCGCAGAGCTTCAGGGTGCCGCCGCCGGCATTGTTGTTGGGCAGCGTGACGGTCAGCGCTGTATTCGCCGGGTCGATACGTGCGAGATTGGTTTCGAAAAATGTCTTGGCGTAGGCCTTGACGTCGTCGTCGCTGGCGCCGGCAACGATCTGCTGGGCGGCGGCGAGGCCGGCCGCATCAAGGGCGTTCAGCGTTTCGTGCTTTTGGCGCAGCAACTCCCCGTAGTCGACACTGAGCGCCAGACCGGCCATCAGCGGCACAATGGTGATTGCAGTCATTAACGAGTAGTTGCCACGTCTGTCGTGTCGGAATTCTCCGACTATTGCCTTCAGCATTCCCGCCCGCCCCATTTTTCCCGGACGATGCCACGCATTTTTAAATTTCCGATTGCTGAAATACGTTCAAGGCCGGTACGGGTTTTCAATCCCTGTTAACCACGCGTCCGCAATCGGCAATGCTGCTCCGAGCTTCCCGCGGCAAAGCCTCTAAAAAAGGGGATAAGGCGCTGGAAAAGAAAAGCTTTCACCATCGCGTGCTCGCCGGCGTCCCCGTGCGACAATCTTGCGGCGCTATGAAAGCTGGTGACAGGGTGAAGCGCTTCGGTTAATCCCAGCCGGTCGCGGCGGACCGTCGGTCGCGGCGCTTGCAAGCATCATGGTACAGGGACAACGGCATGGCGGATTCGCCCGACATCATCGGTTCGCTCGCAGACTTGTCGGGAGCCTATTCAGCCATCCTGTGCGACGTCTGGGGCGTGGTGCACAACGGCGAATGGCATTTCCCGGCGGCGGCTGCCGCGCTGATCGCTGCTCGCGCGGCGAAAATACCTGTCGTGCTGATCACCAATTCGCCGCGTCGCAGCGCCGACGTGGTGGCGCAGATGAACGCCATCGGCGTTCCTCCCGCCGCCTACGACCGTGTCGTGACGTCCGGCGACGTTACCCGCGACCTGATCGCGGAAGGGCCGCGAAAGATCTTCCACATAGGCGCCGATCGGGATTTCACGCTCTATGAGGGCCTCGACGTCGAACTCGTCGAGGAGTTCGAAGCATCCGGCGTGGTCTGCACTGGCCTGTTCGACGACGAGGTGGAGAAGCCGGAGGATTATGCCGATCTTCTGCTGCGGCTGCGTGCCAGGAACCTGCCCTTCATTTGCGCCAATCCCGACATCGTCGTCGAGCGCGGCGAACGCATGATCTGGTGCGCGGGCGCTTTGGCCCGCGAATACGCACAGCTTGGCGGACGCACGCTGATCGCCGGCAAACCCTACGCGCCGGTCTATGATGTCGCCATGAAGGAGATCGCCGTCATTCTCGGCCGCCCGGTCGAGCGTTCGCAAGTTCTGGCCATCGGCGACGGCATGATGACCGACATCAAGGGCGCGGCCGACAATGGCTTCGACGTGCTCTACGTATCAGGCGGCATCCATGCCCGCGATTACGGTGAGACGCTGCAGCCGGATCCGGCCAGGCTCGCGGCCTTCCTGGAAAAATATGGCTACAGGCCGGTCGCGGTGATTCCCAGGCTGCAATAGGTTCAAGCCATGACGGCAATGTTCGAACGCATTTCCGCAACCGCACCGCTGCCGGCCCATCTGCGCGGCGGCGTGGTGGCTATCGGCAATTTCGACGGCGTCCACCGCGGCCACCAGGCGGTGCTCGAACGCGCGCGCGCCGAAGCGGAGCGTCGAGGCGTACCCGCCCTGGTGCTGACCTTCGTACCGCATCCGCGAAAGGTGTTCAGGCCGGACATGCCGTTGTTCGTGCTGACGCCGCCGCCGATGAAGGCACGGCTGTTGTCGCATCTGGGCTTTGCGGCGCTGGTCGAGCAGCCGTTCACACGCGAGTTCGCCGCCTTGTCGGCGGAGGCTTTCGTCACCGGCGTGCTCGAGCGCAATCTCGGCATAAGCCACGCCGTCACCGGCTTCGATTTCCATTTCGGCAAGGACCGCCAGGGCGGCCCGGCCTATCTGATGGCTGCCGGCGAGCGCCACGGCTTCGGCGTCACGCTGGTGGATGCGTTTCGTGACGAAAGCGCCGAGGTGGTGTCGTCGAGCCGCATACGCACGCTGCTGTGCGAGGGCAATGTGGCCGAGGCCGCCGGTTTGCTCGGCTACCGTTTCACCGTCGAGGCGGAGGTGATCGGCGGCCAGCAGCTCGGCCGGACACTCGGCTTTCCCACCGCAAACATGAGGCTTTCGCCGGAAGCCACCCTCAAGGAAGGGATTTATGCCGTCCGCTTCCGCCGCGCCGACGGTTCGCTTCACGATGGCGTCGCCAGCTTCGGCCGCCGGCCGACGGTCGACGACAATGGCGCGCCATTGCTGGAGACCTTCGTCTTCGACTTTTCCGGCGACCTCTACGGCGAGATTTGTGCAGTGTCCTTCTTCGGCTACCTGCGCTCGGAGGTGAGGTTCGACGGGCTTGACGCGCTGGTCGCCCAGATGAAGCGTGACGAGGCCGAGGCGAAGGCACTGCTCGCCGGCGTCAGGCCGCTTTCCGGGCTGGACGCGGCCATAGCTTTTTAGAGCATGGTCCCGAACCGAAGGTCAGCGAAGCAAAAAGTGGGAACCGGTTTTCCGATTAAGATCATGCTCAACCAGAATTTATCTCTTCAGCGCCAAGCCAAGGGCGATGAAGCTCCAGCCCTGGAAGATCAGGTCGACGGCCAGGAACAGGCCCAGCACCCACACGCTGTTGACCGGCCAGCCCATGGCGATGACCAGTCCCGCCAGCGCGCTGATGACGCCGGCCGCGACCACCCAGCCCCAGCCCGGCTGCGGCCGGTGGCTGTAGCCGACCCAGGCCCTGAGCACGCCTGAGGCAAGCAGCGCGACCGCCAGGAGGAAGGTCAGCACCGTCGAGGCGAGGACCGGATTGTCGAAGGCGAAGAAGCCGGCGACGGCGTAGAGGAGGCCGCTGAGCAGCCAATAGAAGAAACGGCCCCATGTCTTCACGCCGAAGGCATGGATGATCTCGACAATGCCGGCCATCAGCATCAGCCAGCCCACGACAAAGACGGAGGCGACGGTTGCGATGAACAGATTGCCGAAGGCGATGCCGCCGAAGACAAGCAGCAGCACCCCGAGCGCCACGAACCACCCCCATTTCGCCCGCGTCTGGCCAATGGCGTCTTTCATGGCATCGCTGTGCACGGTCATTGCCCTTTTCCCTCAAGGTTGCCTAGCTTCTTTGTTCCGGAAGGTAGCGCCGATCGCCTTGCCCGTCCAGCGAGCAGGCTGTGAGCGCCACACTCCCGAGCGATCCGCTAGACCTCCGTTTTTGACCCGAAGCGGCCAAATACCAGATGGAATAATTCGATCATGTGGGGGGTGAGCCAGTGCTAAAAGATAACAAGCGGGTTTACGGGCGACCCGTCGTCCCGTGTATTCGCCGCGGCGCAAGTGTAACGAAAATTCCCAGTGCTGGCATTGGCCCTTTATACGATGACGTGTGCTGCTGCTATATGCCGTTTTCTACGCTTGATGAGGCTAGGGAAGCAAAATGAGCGATGCGGACGAACACCTCGATCTGACGGAGATCAACGCCGTCCGCAGGTTGTTGACCTCAAAGCCTCGAACGGTCCGCTGGGACGAACGCCGGGCACGGCTCGACGAAGTCGGTTCGGTGTGGCCAGTCGCGGAGGACATCCGATGCGAGCATGTGGTTTTCGATGGCCTCGAGGGAGAGTGGTCGCTGGCGCCTGGGAGTGACAGGGACAAGATTCTGCTGTTTTTCCACGGTGGTGGCTACTGCTCCGGCTCTCTTAAAAGTCATCGTCGAATGGTGACCGAGGCAGGTCGGGGAATGGGAATGCGCACCCTCGCGATCGACTATCGCCGCGCACCGGAACATCCTTTCCCTGCGCAACATGAAGACGCACTCACCGCATGGCGCTTTCTGAGCCGGCAAGGCATCGCGTCGGACCGCATCGTGGTTGGCGGAGACAGTGCGGGCGGCAACCTCACTCTGTGCCTGGTCAGTATATTGCTCACGTCAGGCGAGCCGTTGCCGCAATGTCTTTGGCTGGTTTCGCCCTGGACGGACCTTTCGATGTCCGGCGCGACACTATCAACCAAGGACGCAATCGACCCTATCATCCACCGGGCGTATTTGGAGGAACTGGCAACGGCCTATGTTCCCAATGGCGTTGGTCGGCGCGATCCGCTGATCTCGCCCTTGTTCGCCGATCTGAGCGGATTTCCCCCAATGCTGATACAAGCCGGTTCGGCCGAGACGCTGTTGTCGGACGCAACTCGGCTCGCCGAAGCCGCTGGCGCGGCTGACGTTAAAGTAGGTCTCGAAATTTGGCCGCATATGATTCACGCTTGGCCGGTTTGGAATGCGGGGTTGAGCGCCGGTCGCCGTGCTCTTCACAGCGCAGGCATGTTTGTCCGCGAATGTTTGTAACCCCTGCCGAGGCAACTGCTATCGTATTCCAAACACTTGATCTGGAATCTTGGTGCGCCAAACAATCGACTGCAACGCGGAACAGGCCCCAACGCGGCCAATGTTGCGGATATTAAGTCAAATTTTACCGAACTGGCGCCATGGCTTCAGTCAAGGCTGGTTGTATCGGCCAATGCGTTCGACGTATGGAGTAACGATGCGGTCTGTCCCGACGATCTTGGCCGCATTCATGCTCGGCACCTGCGGCGTTGCCAAGGCCGGCGAGGGCACCTTCGGCTGGCTGTCCGGAGACTGGTACCTGACGGTCGGCGCCACCGGCATGGTTGCCCCGAATTTCGAGGGCGGCAAGAAGTACCTGCTCAGTGCCTCGCCGATCATCTCGCTCGGCAAGGCTGGCCCCGCGGCGCGCTTCACCTCGCGCAACGACAATATTTCATTGGCATGGATCGACGATGGCGGCGTCCGCGCCGGCCTGACAGGCAAGTTCCTGTTTTCCCGCGACGGTGGTGACGCCGACGAATTGAAGGGTCTCGACCCGGTGCGCTGGGGCGGCGAGGCCGGCGGCTTCTTCGAATTCTATCCTTTGGATTGGCTGCGTGCCCGCGCCGAATTGCGGCACGGCATTCGCGCCCATAACGGTTTTGTCGCCGACATCGCCGCCGACGCCTTTTACGATGTGACGCCCGACGTCAGGATTTCGGCCGGACCGCGCGTTTCGTTCGCCTCATCGGACTATTTCGACGCCTATTATGGCGTTGATGCCAAGGAGTCCCTGGCCTCGGGACTTAGCGAATATCATCCCGGCGGCGGGGTGAAGTCGGCGGGCCTGGGCGGCGCGGTGACCTGGAAGGTGACCGAGCCGATGACGGCCAGTCTGTTCGGCGAATATTCCCGCCTGATAGGCCCGGCCGCCGATTCCAGCCTGGTCAAGGAGCGCGGCTCCAGGGATCAGTTCATGATCGGCGTGTCGACGACCTATCGCTTCGATTTCTCGATGTGAGCGGGCGGGCGTCGGCTCATTTGATCAAACGGCTGTCGAACGGATAATGGTATAGGCCCGCAATCGTAATGCGTGACGCATCGTCATGGGTCGGGTTGAGCAGATAGTTGTTTGCCTTGCGCATTATGATCGAAGGAATTTTCATGAGCGCGTAACGATTGGCCGAGAGAAAGTCCGTGCCCTGTCGCCGTGTTGATTCCATGTCCTTGTCCCAGCCGTCATGGATAACCGGTTCGGTCATTTCTATTCCGTCCGGAACGTCGATTTCGATAAGCTGGTAGGTTTCCGGAACGGTTTCGCGCGTCGCATGCACCAGTATCTCCAGCAGTGCCGTCGAAGGGTGGTCGGTGCAATAGACGATGGGCATTCCGCGCCTGTTCCATCTTCCATCAACGAGCGTTCCGCCACGACCCGAGAGATCCGCGAAATTGGAGATGCGCCAGATGCGCATCGTCAGGCAAGCATGCCAAAGTCGATACGGATAAGCTCTTCGGAAACGACGTGGGCGCCGGTCTCTGTCTCAAGGAGATCGATCGGCCTTGCACCATCCAATGCTATGATCTCGCTTCTCAGCCAACGCTGGGCTTTCTCATGGCTACCGAATACCCGATCCGCCTGCTCGGCGATGCGTTCAAGGCGCAGGGCGCGGTCGGATTCAGCTGGCGAAAGCGGCTCGGCATGTTCCTTGCGACGCGCCAGCGTGCGGCGGGGGGCAACGATACGATAGAGTTCTTCGCTACTGAAACCCAGACTGCGCAGATGATCGATCTTGTCCGTAGGGACGGAAAAGTCGTGTGTTGCGCGAATTGCCCTTGCTGCGACCGACATGAATTGTTTCCTTGGCACTGCAGGCCATTCTGCTTGCCATTTGCCTACAAATGTATGCGCAATTGGCACCTTCCGCAAGGAAGCATCAGAGTTCGGGCTTTTCAATATCGCCTGTCTCGGTTAAAAGCCCAGCCATGACGAGCTTTTCGCGCCTTCTCGCGCCTGCGATACGAATTACAGGCCCGGTGCTCCGGGCGGCCTGACCGCCGCCGGAGCCGCCGGGAATCTTGCGCGCGGCCTCTCGCGCTTTTCCAGATCATGATAGTTCAACGCCCGGGCTCTTTTGCCGCCGGCAACGCATATGGCAGACGAATGACTGATACCGAGACCGCCGAGACGATCGATTATTCCAAAACGCTCTACCTGCCGCAGA
The DNA here is from genome assembly GCF_040320845.1 of Mesorhizobium sp. M0601. Lineage (NCBI taxonomy): Bacteria > Pseudomonadati > Pseudomonadota > Alphaproteobacteria > Hyphomicrobiales > Phyllobacteriaceae > Mesorhizobium > Mesorhizobium sp. M0601. The sequence continues at coordinate 59,306 of NZ_JAMYQK010000034.1, read as the reverse complement.
CGGATTTCCCGATGCGCGCCGGGTTGCCGGAAAAGGAACCGCTGCTGGTCAAGCGCTGGCAGGACATGGACCTTTACCGCAAGTTGCGCGAAGACGCAGTCGGCCGCGAAAAATACGTGCTGCACGACGGCCCGCCCTACGCCAATGGCAACATCCATATCGGCCACGCACTGAACAAGATCCTCAAGGACGTCATCACCCGCTCGTTCCAGATGCGCGGCTATGACTCGAACTATGTACCAGGCTGGGATTGCCACGGCCTGCCGATCGAATGGAAGATCGAGGAGCAGTACCGCGCCAAGGGCAAGAACAAGGACGAGGTGCCGGTCAACGAGTTCCGGCAGGAATGCCGTGAGTTTGCGGCGCACTGGATCAAGGTGCAGGGTTCCGAATTCCAGCGGCTCGGCGTCGTCGGCGACTTCGACAATCCCTATACGACGATGGCTTTCCATGCCGAGGCGCGCATCGCCGGCGAGCTGCTGAAATTCGCCATGTCCGGCCAGCTCTATCGCGGCTCCAAGCCGGTGATGTGGAGTGTGGTCGAGCGCACCGCGCTGGCCGAGGCGGAGGTCGAATACCAGGACTATGAGTCGGACACGATCTGGGCGAAGTTTCCGGTCGTCAGCCTCGCTCGCCAGGTCATCAACATCAAGGATGGGCAGCCAGCCCTTGATCCCAAGCTGACGCAGACGTCGCTCGATCTGCTTGATGCCAACGTCGTCATCTGGACGACGACGCCGTGGACGATCCCCGGCAACCGCGCCGTCAACTACTCGCCGCGCATCAATTATGGTCTCTACGAGGTTACGGCGGCCGAGAACGCCTTTGGTCCTCAGCCCGGCGAAAAGCTGATCTTTGCCGAGAAGCTTGCGGACGACGCTGCCGCGAAGGCCAAGGTCACTCTGAATCGGCTTCGCAGCGTTGGCGCCGAAGAGCTTGAAAACCTTACGCTTTCGCATCCCCTCAAAGCTCTGGGTGGCGGCTACGATTTCCCCGTGCCGATGCTCGCCGGCGATCACGTCACTGACGATGCCGGCACCGGTTTCGTCCACACCGCGCCGGGACATGGCCGCGAAGACTTCGACGCCTGGATGGATGCTGCCTCTGATCTTCGCCAGCGTGGCATCGACACCGCGATCCCCTTCACCGTCGACGATGCCGGCTTCTTCACCAAGGACGCGCCGGGCTTCGGCCAGGACCGCGAGGGTGGAGCGGCGCGCGTCATCGACGACAATGGCAAGAAGGGCAACGCCAACCAGGCTGTCATCGACGAGCTGATCAAGCGCAACGCGCTGTTCGCGCGCGGCCGCCTGAAGCACTCCTATCCGCATTCCTGGCGCTCGAAGAAGCCGATCATCTTCCGCAACACGCCGCAATGGTTCGTCTATATGGACAAGGAGCTTGGCGACGGCACGACGCTGCGCAGCCGCGCCCTGAAAGCCATCGACGATACCCGCTTCGTGCCCGCCGCCGGCCAGAACCGCATCCGCGCCATGATCGAGGAGCGCCCCGACTGGGTGCTGTCGCGCCAGCGCGCCTGGGGCGTGCCGATCGCCGTCTTTGCCGATGCCGACGGCAATGTGCTGCGCGACGAGGCAGTCAACCGGCGCATCATGGACGCCTTCGAGAAAGAAGGCGCCGACGCCTGGTTCGCCGCCGGCGCCAAGGAGCGGTTCCTCGGCAATCACGATGCCTCGAAATGGCAGCAGGTCATGGACATCCTCGATGTCTGGTTCGATTCAGGCTCGACGCATGCCTTCACGCTTGAGGACCGGCCCGACCTGAAATGGCCGGCCGACGTCTATCTCGAAGGCTCCGACCAGCATCGCGGCTGGTTCCACTCCTCGCTGCTCGAAAGCTGCGGCACCAGGGGCAGGGCGCCCTACGACACCGTCGTCACCCATGGCTTCACCATGGATGAGGAGGGGCGGAAAATGTCGAAGTCGCTCGGCAACACCGTCGTGCCGCAGGACGTCATCAGGCAGTCCGGCGCCGACATCTTGCGGCTGTGGGTGGTGACGACCGATTATTGGGAAGACCAGCGGCTCGGCAAGAACGTGCTGCAGACCAATATCGACGCCTACCGCAAGCTGCGCAACACCATCCGCTGGATGTTGGGCACGCTCGCCCACGACGATGGCGAGGAGGTGCCGCTGGATAAGATGCCTGAACTGGAGCGGCTGATGCTGCACCGGCTCGCTGAACTCGATGAGGTCGTACGCTCGGGCTACGACGCGTTCGAATTCAAGCGCATCACCCGCGCGCTGCTCGACTTCATGGTGGTAGAGCTGTCGGCCTTCTATTTCGACATCCGCAAGGACGCGCTTTACTGCGAAGCGCCTTCCAGCGTGAAGCGCAAGGCTTCAGTGCAGGTGGTGCGCCATCTCTTCGACTGCCTGGTGAAATGGTTGGCGCCGATGCTGCCCTTCACCATGGAAGAGGCTTGGCTCGACCGTCATCCGGATGCGGTCTCCGTGCATCTCGACCAGTTCCCGGAAATCCCGGCGGACTGGAGGAACGAAGCGCTGGCGGAGAAGTGGCGCAAGGTTCGGCAGGTTCGCCGTGTCGTCACCGGGGCGCTGGAAATTGCCCGTGCGCAGAAGGTCATCGGCTCTTCGCTGGAAGCGGTGCCGGTCGTCACCCTCGACGATGCCGCGCTCGAAGCGGCGATCGCCGATGTCGATATGGCCGAGATGGCGATCACCAGCGATCTGGCAATCGTGCACGGCAAGGCGTCGGCGGGCAGCTTTACCCTCGACGACGTCAAGGGCGTCGCCGTGGTCGTCGAGAAGGCGGAGGACCGTGGCCTGGTGAAGTGCGCGCGCTCCTGGCGCTACACCGCCGATGTCGGCTCAGATCCGGAATTCCCGGATGTTTCGGCCCGTGACGCCGCTGTTCTGCATGAGCTGAAGGCTTTGAGCCGTCTTTAAGGCGGTGCACAAATGCCACGGCGGGCGGCCGATCGGCCCCCGCGCGTTGCCCTTAACGAGTGGTTGAGGTAAACACGCGAAACTCCGGACGACAAATTGTCGCCGGAATTCCGTCGGAAGAGCATAGGCGATGGGGACCGGACCTTTCTTTGGCCGGCGGCAATCGAGAGGCTGTCTACAGTGGGACTTTTTGGCATGACCGAGAGAACTTACGCGCGCGTTGCGCTGCTGGCGCCGCTTGTCGTATCGGGCCTCGCTTTGTCCGGCTGCATGGGCTCGCCCACTTACGGGACCGACAAGACCGCGGGCGCGCAGCTTGCCGGCGACCTCACCGGGGCTTTTTCCTTCGCACCCAAGCGCAAGGATAGTATCGACTACAAGCCGCGCCCCACACTGGTGAAGCCAGGGCCGGGGCAGAAGGAAGTCTTGCCGCCGCCGCAGGAAAGCATCGAGACGGCGAGTGCCGAATGGCCCGAATCGCCGGAGCAGCGCCGTGCCCGCCTGCGCGCCGATGCCACCCTGCATCAGGACGACCCGGCCTACCAGGCGCAGGTCATCGATGACGTGCAGACGGATCCGGCGTCGGTCAAGGCCGCGCTGAAGCTGTCGGGCTCGAGCCACCCGCCAGCCTGGACTCCGGCCGATTCGGACAAGAGCCGCGCCGCGGAAATCATGCGCCGCCGGGCTGAAGGCAAACAGGGCGACCCGACCACCCGCAGATATCTGAGCGAGCCACCGGTGCAATACCGCGCTGCCGCCGCCACCGCGCCGCAGGGTGACCTCGGCGAGGACGAGTACAAGAAGGAACGCCGCCTCAAGAGGGAGGCGGCTGCCAAGAGTAAGAGCGGCGGCATGTTCGACTGGCTGCCCTGGTAGGCTGACGGCGCCAGAGACGTTCTTGCCCTGGATTGGCTGGCTGGATTGGCTGACTTGGATGGACCGTCTGCCGGACCAGAAAATCAGGCTCCGCGTCGCTCGCGAAAAAAGTCCTTCAGCAATGCTGCTGCTGCGTTCTCGGCCATGCCCGGATAGATGTCGGGCACATGGTGGCAGGTCGGTGACGTGAAGAAGCGAACGCCGTTGACCACTGCGCCGCCCTTCTCGTCCGCAGCGCCGAAATAAAGCCGGCGCAGCCTGGCGAAGGAGATGGCGCCGGCACACATGGCGCACGGCTCCAGCGTCACATAGAGATCGTGGCCGCTGAGCCGCTCGCTGGAAAGCTTGCGGCAGGCCTCGCGGATCGCCAGCATCTCGGCATGGGCGGTGGGATCGGCAAACTCGCGGGTGCGGTTGCCGGCACTCGCAACGACCGTATCGCCGCCGACGACGACCGCGCCAACCGGCACCTCGCCACGCTGGGCGGCGGCTTCGGCTTCTTTCAGCGCCAGTGCCATGAAATCCTGCCGCTTCACGCGGTTTCCATTCCGATTATCTCCTCGCCACTAGAGCGCGATCCTGTTACTACCCGCGCAAACGAGCAAAGGCCACATGGACGACAAAAACAAGAAATTCCCGCGCAAGGCCGGCCCGAAGCCGGCAGGGACGCGTGGTCGCGATAGCGCTCCCGGCAAGGGCGGCAAGCCGTCCTTCGGCGCCAAAAAACCTTACGCTCCGCGCGGCGACCGGCCGGCAGCTGCCGAAGGCGAGCGGCCGAAGCGCGACTTCAAAGGCGGCGACCGGCCATTCAGCAAAGGGCCGCGTCCGGAAGGCAAGCCTTATGAACAGCGCGAGGGTCCACGCAAGCCTTACACTCCGCGCGGCGACCGGCCGGCAGCTGTCGAAGGCGAGCGCGGCGAGAGGCGCTTCGACCGTCCCAAGCGTGATTTTGGCGGCGATCGACCCCATGGGGCACAAACGGCACAGGCCGCATCGGAAGGCGGCTTCAAGCCGCGCCCGCGTCGCGTCGAGGCAACGGAAGAAGCCGGCGAACGCATTGCCAAGCGGCTGGCGCGTGCCGGCCTGGCCTCGCGCCGCGACGCCGAGGAACTGATTGCGGCCGGCCGCGTCAAGGTCAATGGCAAGGTGTTGTCCTCGCCGGCCTTCAACGTCATGCCCGGCGACATCATCCATCTCGACGGCATGGAGATCCCGCCGATCGAGCGCACCAGGCTGTTCCTGTTCCACAAGCCGGCCGGCGTGGTCACGACAAACCGCGATCCCGAAGGCCGCAAGACCGTCTTCGATGTGCTGCCGCCCGGGCTGCCGCGGCTGATGACCATCGGCCGGCTCGACATCAACACCGAAGGCCTGCTGCTGCTCACCAATGATGGTGGCCTGTCGCGCGTGCTCGAACTGCCGGCGACCGGCTGGTTGCGACGCTACCGCGTGCGCGTTCACGGCAAGGTCGAGGAAAGCGCGCTTGCAGGGCTGCGCGAAGGCATTGCCGTCGACGGTGTCTTTTATGGCGCCATCGAGGCGACGCTCGACCGCGAGCAGGGTTCGAACGCCTGGCTGACACTCGGCCTGCGCGAAGGCAAGAACCGCGAGGTCAGGAACATCCTGGGCGCGCTCGGTCTCGACGTGACGCGGCTGATCCGCATTTCCTACGGGCCGTTTCAACTCGACGATTTGCCGGAAGGCCATGTGCTGGAGATCAAGGGCCGCGTGCTGCGCGACCAGCTCGGCGAGCGCCTGGTCGAAGAGTCCGGCGCCAATTTCGATGCCGATATCGCCAAGCCGTTTTCCAACAAGCCGGTCAGGCGTGAGCGCGAAGAGGAGCCCGAGCGGCCGAAATTCACCCGCGACGGCGAACGCCGGCCGATCGGCGAGGGCGGCCTGATCAAGAACCGCAAGCGCCGCGAAGGCAGCCGCGACGAAGCGCTCGGCAAGCTGTCGACAAGCCCTGACAGGACCTTTGGGCCAAAAAAGAGCTTTGGCGAGCGTGGCCCCAGACCTGAACGCAGCGACTTCGGGGACAAACCCCGCGGCGACAAGCCTCGTGGCGGCTTCGGTGGGAAAAAATCCGAACGCGAGCAGCGGCCGATCGAGCCGCCGGGCCAGCGCAAGGCCAATGTCTGGATGGCGCCGGGCGCACGGCCGATCGGCAAGGGCAGGGCGGAGGCAGACGCCGCCAAGGCGGCGGAAAACAAGGCGCGCAAGGCATCGTTCAAGCCGTCTTACGGCAAGCCCGGCGGCAAGCCGCAAGGCGGCGGTGCAAAGCCGTTCGGCAAACCGCGCGGCGAGCGCCCGGATGGCGGTGGCGACCGGCCGCGCGGCGGCCCGAAGGGAAGCAATGCGGATCGTCGGCGGTGAGTTTCGCGGGCGTCCGCTGGCGACGCCCCGCACCTTTGCCATCCGCCCGACCACCGACCGCACGCGTGAGGCGGTCTTCAACGTGCTGGCGCATCGCTTTCCTGAAAAACTGGACGGCGCGCGCGTGCTCGACCTGTTCGCCGGCACCGGCGCGCTCGGCCTCGAAGCGCTGTCGCGCGGCGCCTCCTACGCTGTCTTCATCGAAGAATCCGCCGAAGGGCGCGGCCTGATCCGCACCAATGTCGAGGCCTTCGGCCTCACCGGCCGCACCAAGATATTCCGCCGCGACGCGACGGGCTTGGGCGAGGCGGGCACCATCGCCGCATTCGGCCTTGTCTTCGCCGATCCGCCCTATGGCAAAGGCCTTGGCGAACGTGCGTTGCGCTCGGCCAAGGCCGGTGGTTGGCTCGCCCCTGGCGCGCTCTGCGTCGTCGAGGAAGCGGCGGCGGCGCCGTTCGAGGCAGGGCCGGGCTTTTCGGTTGTCGACGAGCGCAACTATGGCGAGACGGTCATCCGGTTCATCGAGGCCGCCTGAGTTCGGCTTCCACGGTGGCGCCTTCAAAATGACGAACAATTCGCTTTGCCTCGACCAGCAACCCCGCCTATCGTCCCACCACAAACCGGAGCCATCTATGACATTTCAGGCTGAATGGCTGCGCGAAACGCTCTTGGGACTGGCTCTGGTGATGGCCGCGCCGGCTCTGGCGGATAACAATCCTGACGATGGCGTCGTGACCGATTTCCTGCTCGACAACGGCATGGAGGTCGTCGTCGTCCCCGATCACCGCGCCCCCATCGTCACCCATATGGTCTGGTACAAGATCGGCAGCGCCGACGAGCCGCCGGGCAAGTCCGGCATTGCCCATTTCTTCGAGCATCTGATGTTCAAGGCGACCAGCACCCATGCGGCGGGCGAGCTCGACCGTGCCGTCGCCGCCATCGGCGGCTCGGACAACGCCTTCACCTCATACGACTACACCGCCTTTCACGAGACGGTGGTGCCGCAGGCGCTCGGTGAGATGATGGGCTTCGAGGCCGACCGCATGCGCAATCTCATCCTCAACGACGACGTCATCAAGACCGAGCGCGACGTCATCCTCGAGGAGCGCCGCTCCCGCATCGATAGCAATCCGCAGGCGGTGCTCGACGAGGAGATCGACGCCACGCTGTGGCAGAACCAGCCCTACCGCATTCCGGTCATCGGCTGGATGCAGGAGATGGAGAAGCTGAACCGCACCGACGCGATGGCTTTCTACAACAAATACTATACACCCAATAACGCCGTGCTGGTGGTGGCCGGCGATGTCGAGCCGGAAACGGTTAAGGCGCTGGCCGAAAAGACCTTTGGCAAGATCGCGCGCGGCCCGGATCTGCCACCGCGCATCCGCCCGGTCGAGCCGGAGCAGAACACCAGGCGCACGGTGACGCTGACCGACGGGCGTGTCAGCGTGCCGAGCTTCACCACGCAATGGGTGGTCCCGTCCTATCACACGGCAAAGTCCGGCGAAGCCGAAGCGCTCGACGTGCTGTCCGAAATCCTCGGCGGCGGCAACCGCAGCCGGCTCTACCAGGAGCTTGTCGTCAGGCAAGGCATCGCCGCCGAGGCCGGCGCCTTCTTCCAGGGCACCATGCTCGACGACACCAATTTCACCGTCTACGGCGCGCCGCGCGGCGATGCCAAGCTTGCCGACATCGAAGCCGCGGTCGAGGCCGAGATCGCCCGCATCGCGAAAGACGGCGTCACCAGCGACGAGCTGGAAAAATCCAAGGACCGTTTCGTACGTTCGATGATCTTTGCCCGCGACAAGCAGGAGGACATGGCCAACATCTACGGCTCGACGCTCGCCACAGGCGGCAACGTCCAGGACGTCCAGCAATGGCCGGACCGCATCCGCAAGGTCACCGCCGACCAGGTCAAGGAAGTCGCTGCCCGCTATCTCAATCTCGACCACGCAACGACCGGTTATTTGCTTCCCGAAACCCAGGCTGGGAATTGATTTGATGATGAGTTTGAGCGTCGGCGCCGCCCCTCACCTGCCTGCCCGCATCCTCTCCCCGTATAGGGACGGGGAGAGGGGCGCCGCCATCGACGGTTTCGTCAATCTTCAGCGTTTGCAGGGCGAGCGCCGGGACAGCGGCCAGCCCCTTCTCCCCGTCACTATACGGGGAGAAGTGCCCGGCAGGGCGATGAGGGGCGGCGCCGACCTTGGCAATTGGCGCGCCGGCCCTCTTCTGGCCACCCTCATTCTCTCCCTCGTCTTTCTCCTCCTGCCGGCGCTTTCCGCTCGCGCCGCCATGAACATCCAGGAGGTGACCTCGTCGAAGGGCATCACCGCCTGGCTGGTGGAGGATTATTCGGTGCCGATCGTCGCCATCCGCTTCGTCTTCGATGGCGGCGCGACGCAGGACCCGCCCGGCAAGGAAGGGCTTGCCAATCTGATGAGCGGCCTGTTCGACGAAGGTGCCGGCAACCTCGACAGCGAGGCCTTCCAGATCAAGCTCGACGACGTCGGTGCAGAGATGAGCTTCGAGGCGCAGCGCGACGGCATCTACGGCTCGATGCGCATGCTGGCCGACCAGCGCGACGGCGCCTTCGACCTGCTGCGCGTGGCGGTCAACCAGCCGCGCTTCGACCAAGTGCCGATCGACCGCATCCGCGCGCAAATCCTGTCCGGCATCATCGCCAACGAGCGCGATCCCGATACGCTCGCCCAACGCAAATGGCTGGAAGCGATCTACGGCAGGCATCCCTATTCGCGGCCCGACCAGGGCACCAGGCAAAGCATCGCGACGATCACGCCGGCCGATCTCGGCGCCTTCCACAAGGCGAATTTCGCCCGCGACGGCCTGCATGTCGCGGTGGTCGGCGCCATCGACGCCGAGACGCTGAAGCAGAAGCTCGACCTGGTGTTCGGCAGCCTGCCGGAAAAGCAGGCGCTGACGCCCGTTCCCGACATCGAGCTGAAGCTCGGCCAGCAGCTCGAGGTCGTTTACGACCAGCCGCAGGCCTCGCTGCAACTCGCCTATCCCGGCGTGAAGCGGAATGCGCCGGATTTTTTCGCCGCGGTGCTGATGAACGAGATCCTCGGCGGCGGCACGTTCACCTCGCGGCTGTTCGACGAGGTGCGCGAGAAGCGCGGCCTGGCCTACAGCGTCAGCTCCGACCTCGTCGACCACCAGCATTCCGAGGCGCTGTCCATCACCACCTCGACCCGCGCCGACAGGGCGGCCGAGACGCTGGCCGTGGTGCGCGACGTGGTCAAGCGCATGGCCGAGGAGGGGCCGACCGAAGCCGAGCTGGCGGCGACCAAGAAATACATGATCGGCGCCTATGCCATAAACAATCTGAATTCCTCCGGCGCGATCGCCTCAACGCTGGTCGAGATCCAGCTCGGCAAGCTCGGCATCGACTACATGCAGCGCCGCGCCGCCCTGATAAACGCGGTGACGCTGGACCAGGTGAAAGCGGTGGCGAAAAAGCTGCTCTCCGCCGAGCCGGCCGTCATGGTGGTCGGGCCGAAGCTCGGCGCGGCCAACAAGGGATGAGCCCTAGCTTCGGCATCGCCTTTGGCGGCGGCGGGGCGCGTGGGCTGGCGCATATCCATGTCATCGAGGCGCTGGACGAGCTGGGCATAAGGCCGGCGGCAATCGCCGGCTCGTCGATCGGCGCCATCATGGGCGCCGGCATGGCCTCGGGCATGACCGGCAAGGACATCCACGACTATACGCGCTCGATCCTCGGCCGTCGCGCCGAAGTGGCGACGCGCATGTGGCGGGCGCGGCCCGGCACTTTTGCCGAGGCGATGCAGGCCGGCCTGCGGGTCAGCCAGTTCAATGTCGAGCGCATCCTCAAGGCGTTCCTGCCCGACGCCATTCCTGAGACCTTCGCCGAATTGAAGATACCGCTGAAGGTGACGGCAACGGACTTTTATGGCCACAAGCTCGCCGTGTTCGACGAAGGCGAGCTGCATTCGGCGCTGGCCGCCTCGGCGGCGATCCCGGCGGTGTTCCGCCCGGTGATGCGCGACGGCAGGCTGCTGATCGACGGCGGCATCTACAATCCCGTGCCGTTCGACCTGATCGAGCTCGACGCCGACATCATCATCGCCGTCGACGTGGTCGGCGCGCCGACCGAGGCCGGCCGCAAATTCCCGACCTCCGTCGACCTGATGTTCGGCGCCACGCAGCTGATGATGCAGTCGATCATCGCCAGCAAGCTGAACCAGAGCCGGCCCGACATTCTGATCAGGCCGGCCGTTTCGAAATACCGGGTGCTTGATTTCATGAAGGTCGAGGCGCTGATGGCCGAGACGGTGGCGATCAAGGACGAGCTGAAGCGCGAGATCGAGAAGGCGCTCAGGGCGCGGGAAGACGCTGCGGTCGAGGGCAGGCAGCGGACGGTGTAGGGGCGCTGCCAATCTCCCCCCTTGAGGGGGAGATGTCGCCGAAGGCGACAGAGGGGGTCGTCTCGCGTAATGCGCCAACCCCCCACTGCCGCAAGAGAGGAGCCGAGCCCGGTCGAACCGCCCCCCTCTGCCCTGCCGGGCATCTCCCCCTCAAGGGGGGAGATTGGCTCATCACGCCATCCCAGCCGCATACTCCAGTGCCACCACGCCGTTGCTGAATTGCCTGGCCGAAATCAGCTCGAGCGGCAATTGCGCGCCAGGCGGGAACAGCAGCTTACCCTGGCCGACGGCACCGGGGTAGCTGAGCAGCCTGATGCGGTCGACAAGGCCGTGGCGCAGCAATTCCTGCGCGACGCTGAGGCTGCCATGCACATAGATGTTGCCGCCGCTGCCTTGCTTCAGCCCTCTGACCGCTTCCGGCAATGCGCCCTGCAGCAGCTCGGCCGGCTGCCAGTCGAGCGCCTGCAAGCTGGTCGAGGCGACATATTTCGGCAGCGCATTGAAGCGGTCGGCGAAATCTCCGGTCTCCTTGGGCCACGAGCCGGCAAAGATCTCATAGGTCGTGCGCCCCAACAGCATGGCGCCACTGTCGGCAAGCTCGTCGTCCTTGAACTTCTGCATCTCATCGTTCCAGGCCACGCTCGGCAGCTTCTCGACCTCGGCAATGCCATCGACGCTGATGAATTCGGTGATGATGAGTTTTCTCATGGCGGGTTCCTTTCTGGCAGGGCCGAATGGCGCGGGCCTTATGCGACATGCGCCGTCAACTAGCGCGGCGCTTTTTCAGGGGGAGGGTTTTCCCTGTTCGCTTCCAAAGACCGATACCGTGGAAAAAGCTTCTCCGACCTGCCCGTCGTTCGGTCATGCCACAAGGTCCGCATCGGGGGCCGGTCTTTTTTGCCGATTGGATCTGGGTCGTAGTCACCGGCTGCCTACAGGTTGGCAATTCCGGCTTTCAGCAGTCCTTCGCGGACGTGCTGCACATCAGACTCCTGGGCATAGTGCAGGGTGGCGATGAATGAATCGAGGTCGAATTGGGGATCGAGCGTTCTGATTTTGCCTAGATGCGCCGCGGCCGCGATTTCGTCGCCGAGCCAGCCGTAGCAGGCAGCGGCGAAAGCGTGCTGAGCCGAGTCCATGGTTGACAGATGCATGAAAGCTTCGATCGCCTCGCCATACTGGCGCGCGGCGAAATGCGCCTTTCCCAGATGGCTCCAGAACCTCTCCGGGTGGTGCGGGTTCAACTGCATTGCCTTGCGGATCCATTCAATTCCCTCTTCCGGCCTGCCCAGCCACGTCAACAACTCGCCTTGCTGCACCACCACGAGGTCGTAATTGGGATTGAGGGCCAGCGCCCGCTCTTGATGGTAGCGCGCTGTGGTCAGCTCATTGTTGTTCACGTTCACTGCCGCGAGGATGCGATGGACATCGGCATCGTTGTTGTCCAGCGCCAGCGCCCTGTCCAGCGCCGCCATAATGTTGTTCCAGATAGCATCCCTGTCTTCGCACCAGTTATGGACCCAGGCCTGGCCAAGAATGCAGGCCCGCCAGGCATGGGCATGGGCATAATCGGGGTCGAGCGTGACGGCCCTTTCTATCAAGGTTTGCGCGCGTTCATTATCCGCAATCGTGCTTCGGTGATGCAGCACCTTGGCAGCAAGCACACATTCATACGCGGCCATGTTTGCAGGTTTCGCCCGCGCGAGCTGGTCCCGCTGAGCCGCCTCGACACGACCGGGCAGCGTGGCTGCGATCGCCGCCGTCACCTCATCCTGAATCGCGAATATGTCGTCCAGCTTCCGGTCATATTTGTCTGCCCAAATATGAGCGTCATTCGCCGTGTCGATGAGCTGAACCGTCACGCGCACCCTGTCGCCGATCTTGCGGACGCTTCCCTCCACCAGGTATTGGACGGTGAGTTTCTCGGCCACCTCGCGAACATTCACGGCGCGGTTCTTGTAGACGAAGCTGGAATTGCGCGAGATGACGAACAGCTCATGGTGGCGGGACAGTTCGGTGATGATGTCCTCGGTCAGTCCGTCCGCGAAAAATTCCTGCTCGGGGTCGCCGCTCATGTTGGTGAATGGCAGCACCACTATCGAAGGTTTCGAGATGGATCGCTTCGCCTCGACTTCCGGCAGGGCAGGACTGTCAAACCCAACGCGATAGAGGCGAACCGGGCGGCTGATGTTCTTTAACACCTTCTCGCCCAGGTCCTCCATGGCAATTTCGAGACGGTCGGCAATTTGGGTCGCCACCGCTGCGGTCACGCAGATACCGCCGACGTCGGCGAGTTGCTCGATGCGTGAGGCAATATTGACGCCGTCGCCGAAAATGTCCTCATCGTCGAAAATGATGTCGCCGAGATTTATGCCGATCCTGAATTCGATACGCCGTTCTTGCGGCACATCCGAATTGCGCCGTTTCATGCGCTGTTGGATTTCCACGGCGCATTTCACGGCATCGGTCACGCTCTGGAACTCAACGAGCATGCCGTCTCCGGTGGTCTTGATGATCCGGCCCTTGTTCTTCGCGATGGCGGGATCGACCAGTTCTATGCGATGGGTCCGAAGGCGTGCGAGCGTGCCGGATTCGTCGGCCTCCATCAGCCGACTGTAGCCCGCCATATCGGCAGCCAGAATTGCGGCTAGTCTCTGTTCCATCGCTGAACCAAAAACCAAGCTTATCCTTCCTGGGTTGCCAAATCCAGCAATTTGGGCTTGTGGCTGAATCAAGACGTCTTCTACCGCAGCAGCAACAAAGGGCGGATCAGAACCCTCCGCCAGGTGGCTGCGAACTCGATCGCATCAATCGCGGGAGGGATCCGCGCGGCGTCAAGCTCGTCGAGGCGACATATTTCGGCAGCGCGTTGAACCGCTCGGCAAAGTCTCCGGTTTCCTTAGGCCACGAGCCGGTAAAAATCTCATAGGTCGTGCGCCCCAAAAGCATGGCGCCGCTGTCGGCAAGCTCGTCCTCCTTGAAGTTTTGCATCTCATCGTTCCAGGTCACGCCCGGCAGCTTCTCGACCTCGGCAATGCCTTCGACGCTGATGAATTCGGTGACGATGAGTTTTCTCATGGCGGGCTCCTTATGGTGGAGGACGGACGGCGCCGTCTCAGCTATACGCGAGAGAAGAAATATCGGCTAGGATCTCGGCAGAATCCAAAACAGGCAGGTTAGCTAAGCTGATAGTATAACGGATTGACAGGACGCCCGGAGGAAGCTGAAAATTCTGTGGTAGGCTCGGAAATTCCTCATCGACTTCGAAAATTTGCACATCCCTGATGTGAAACCGTACAAGGTCGGGCGAGCGGCGCATTTCATCTGACCAGTTCAGTGCGTTCAGCCGCGTCATGAAACCGTCGATGGCGGCTGCGTCGCGGCGAATATCGTCAATCACAGCGTCGATAAGAGTGGCGAGCGACTTCGCACCAGCCGTAGACTCCTCTAACTGGACCGAGGCGAAAAGAAGCCTGCGGCCTTCGGGTGCGATCAGCTGGTCCACTCGCGAAATTTCGTGCTCATGACGACTGCGAGTTGTCGCTTTGACCTCCATGTGGACTTGGTCGCTGACGAAGTCGTGACGTTCTTTGTCAGGCCCGCTCCAGAGGTAGACTGCATCAGACCCGAGCGCCGGAAGCCACACTACCTGCAGCATCAGAAGTTCACCCACTAAGCCAATCTGCTCTCTGTGAGACATCGGCTGACGGAGCGGTCTCCATGCGGATTGCCAGCTGCGCACAATCGATATAGCGACAGCCCAGGGGTCGCGGCCCTCCCCATGAATGGCCTCGATGACTTGGCCGCAGAGGGCGGCGAACATAGCTTCATGCGCCGCAGGCGACTGCAGGTCGAGGCATTCCGTTTCCCCTAGCCGGGCTTGGCGCAGTCGAAGGCCGTTGTAATCCGGTGGCAGTTCGCGGTTGGGTGCACCAGCTACAGGGGCCAGCAGATGGAGCGCACCAGCGGCGTCGACCGCCAGTTCCAAGCCAGTCTCCTCATCGTAGTGTGTGACTGTCGTGGTTGGGCTTAATTCTTCCCCGGGAGGCCTCCGGGCACGCAGATCCCGCCAAGCTGCGATCAGGGCTTCGCTGTTCACCCGACCACACCCCGATTGACGATAGCGTTCGATCGACCATCCGACGTCTGCGGCAGGCTAAGCGCGATAGCAATAACCGCGTCGACACCCGGTGCCTCCAACGGCGCCGGGTTTAGTGGGTAGAGGAGCAGCAGTCCCTGAGTGGCCGGTCGAGCGGCACGCATGGCTTCGGCGTCAAAGTTACCAGATGCACGGCGGAAGGCGTCGGCCCCCCCCACCAGATCGACACCCTCGTGACGAGGGTCAATGAGGATTCCGATACTCTCGGCACTGTTTCGTGATCGCGTCACTAGGCGGCTGCGGACACCTCCGATTTCAACAGACGCACCATCATGTGCCCCGGTCAGAAACAGGGACCACTCAGTCAACTCACCTTCGGCCACGCGCCGCATGATCCAGTCGGCGATGTCGTCGCCCCTGAGAGCGACGGTGTCCGGATGCGTCTGATAGGCCCTAAGGAAGTCGCATACGATCTCTGGCGACAGGTCTCGGAAAATCCAGCCGCCGGACAGTTCACGGCCTGGAGCTGCCATCGCGACGAGTCGGTCCGCCAGGAGGCGATTGGCCTGCAGACGCACCGGATCCCTGAGCGGAAGGATGACCGTCTGGGGATGCTCGCCCGACCAAGACTCCCGAAGCGTCTCTGCCATGCCAGACTTGTTGCGTGCTGTTAGGAGGAGGCCGCTGTGAGCCCGGAGCCGGATCGCCATCTCCGAAGGCCGCCGGCCCGCGCGATAGAGTGCCTGCAGACTATCTCTTAGGGACTGCTCGACGAGCGCCAACTCCGTGAACCAATGGGCGATGCCGTCTGTCGTCCAAATACGAATTAGGTCCTCATAGTCCGTGCGGAAACCATACCAGCGGGCCATCTGCAGCAGAGTGTCGGCCATAGTGGCCGTGCGAAGGAAATACGAGATCGTTAGCCCTTCCAGGGTAAGACCTCGAGACAGGCGGTTACCGCCAACCGCTACAACGTGGCGATCTGGCCGCATATCATACTCTAGGTTCTCGCCGGTGGCGCTGTTGAGCTCGACTACATCGACGCGCCTTAGCACCTCGAGCGCCGCGGCGGCGACGTCTTCTGGACTAGCCGGCAGTTCAACACCTCGAAAACAAAGATCAAGTTGCTCGCGGAATAAATCATTGAGGTCCTGCCCTTGGCGCAGGGCCTCAAGCCAGAGAGTCTGCTGACAACGTATTGCCTCCGCTACGCGCTCCTGATCCCGGACGCGAGAACTCACATGAACGAGCATGGTATGAGGCTCGCCGGCCAAGCCGGTCCGGTGCTCGCGGACCGCCCCTGCCAGACAGAAGGCGATCAACGCGTCGGCAAGCGAGTCCGGCAAAAGTACCTGCTGGGGGCCGGCTACCACCGGAGCGGCTGACCGACGTCGCGCCGCTCGCTTCAGTTCACTGACGTCTTCGTCTTCAACGCGGCGAAAGACGTCCCGCCCCTGCGCACTAACGCCGAATAATTCTTCGGTCCCCGTATAGCCTTCGGGCCTGGGCAGCTGCAGCGCAAAGTCCCTCGGGAACAGGTCGTCGCCTACCCGTCGGTCGGTTGCGGATGGGTCGATAAGGATGTTGGCGAAAGGCGTGGCTGTGTAGGCCACATAGGCCGCCTTGGTCGCACGACCGAGGAGTGAGCGGATCAATGAGTTAGTGGGCGTGGGTCCGTCGCGGCTTCGTGCCGGCTCCTCCTCTTCGTCATCCATCGACGGGTCCGGCGCGCGATTGCTGCGGGTATTAATCGACGCCTGATCGGCCTCGTCATCAATCAGAAGCATGGGTAGGGCGTCGAGCAAGGGTCCCGCCGTCTTTAGCCACGCATCCAGGCGCTCGAGAACAGGGACGATCTTCTTGGCAACGATTAAGAAGACGCCAGGTTGTACAAGGAAATCGACACCCGGGTCTCTGAAATCTTCGGTCTCGCCTGTGAGTACCGTCCAAGCCGGCCCACCACTCTCCCCCTGACCGACCAGCTCACGCTCGAGCCGAGCTTGAGTCTGGTTGCGAAGGGCGTCGTGTATGCCAGAAAGGACAATGATCAGGCGATAACCCGCGTCGACGGCGCGTGCCGAAAGGGCGGTATAGTTGGCCGTTTTGCCGCTCTGGACGTAACCGACGACCAGACCGCGTCCCTGAAAGGGCTCCGGCTTTCGAGGGTCGGGCAGGTGGCGCAGCACCCGCGCAGATTCTGAAGCCAGGCTCGCCAGCGGTTCCGCCAGCCACCGGCCTCCCGCCCTTAGACGACGCTCCAGGCGACCCCATGCGCCCTCTGGCGAGGGTGGGAGATCGTCTGTCCAGCTAGGGGTGGACGGTCGGAGCTCTCTGAGCCGCACCGTAGTCATACCCCGGCAGCACCTTCGATAAGCGCTTGCTGAACGTCAACTTGGTCAAGCTCTTCAAGGAAGGCGGCTAGGGCCGCCGTGGCCTCCGGGTTCGACTCAACGGCACGAGCGAGTTCGACCAACGCCGAGCTGGTCGAACTGACTTGCAGGACGCGGTCGCCATTGAAGCCGTCGGAGATCTTCCAGGCGAACTTGGCCGTGGTCACCGGACGAATGGTGATTGGCGAAACGGAAGACGGCTGGGGCGCTGGATCAGAGAGGCCGGGGTTGATCGAACCGCCCTGAGTGTCGCCAGGAGACTGAGGCGCCGTCGAGGTTGGATCAACCGCGCGCAGCCCTTGCGTAGGCGTAGGCACAGGCGGAGCCGGCTTAGGTGAGGATCTGCGACCATATTTGGCGAAACTTGCCTTGCGAACAGGTTCGGCTAGCGACTTGATCTGCTCCTGAAGATAGCCCGGGAGCGACACCTCCTGCTTAGAAATATTGATCTGGAAGGCCTCGTCGAGCAGCTTGTCAAACTCGACTATGACACGGGCTAGCTTTGTCTTCTCTTCGTTGGTCTTCCAGATGCCATGCCAGCCCCCCCATTTGATGAGTCGATCGTTGCGATAGATGAAAAGACCCTGGGTCTCATTACGACGCCCGCCATAGCCGATGCGATCGATGGCCTTCTGGCCGGCTGCCAGTCCGATCGAGGAATGATGGTCCTTCAACTCATCCTCCGTCGGAAGAAGGAAGGGCTGTACTCGGACATCTGCATGTCCAATCTCAAGTGGTACGCGAATGACTTTGGAGTCGAACGGTTGCGCCAGCGGGTGGCCTGCTGGGCCATTCTGCTCAATTGGAATTTCGTTGATGCGGATCGTGAGCTGCGGACGTCCCTTGGCCTCTCCTTCTAGAAACCTATGAAAGACCAGTTCCAGGTGCCGTGTCAGTTCCTGAATCTCCGCGACGTGGGGCGAAACGCCTTTGGCCGAGGGCGCAGATAGTGGCATCTTCATGTGCTTCCACAGAACCGCGGTGCCTTTCTGAGGTATTTTTGTAGCATCATCTTCCCACGGCTCCAGTGGGGCTTCGATGACCGAAAAATCCGCCATATCTTGCTTGTCCCAGCCAAGGTGGATAAGGGGCTGGCCCGCCTGCTTCGTGACCACAGTCACGGCTCGGGCCTGCGACCAGGACGCTCCCTTCAGGCCATAGCCGTACTTGCCAAGACTCCGAACACCGTAGGTGGTGTCACTGCCGATACGCAACGCTTCGTCAAGCGTTTGCGCATCCATGCCAGTGCCGTTGTCGCGGATAACCATCCAGCGACCGTGGCCATTGTTAGGAGGATCGAAGGTGATATCGATCTCGGTGGCTCCGGCCTCGATTGAATTGTCGATGATGTCGGCAACGGCCGTCGGAAGTCGATGGCCTGCATCACCGAGCATGCCGACGAGGCGTTCGGCATTCGGCGGCAATTTCCGTCTGCCGTTCGACGACTGGATGGCATCAAGCGACGTCGGATTCGAGGTGTCGGTCATGGCGGAGGGATCCCAGCTGACAGAGAGCGTGAACATGTCGGGTCGAGCGACGGAAAGAAGACGGCGAACTCGCACGCTCTCCTCCGGCTCGAGTGCAATCATTCCGGCCCGCAATAGACCTGAGGTCGAGCCGTCGGCAAGGACAGTCTGGGCGGTCAGATCATCCTTTGAAAACACGACCCAGGCACCGGTCGCGGGGAAGGAACTAGCTTCGATCTGCATCGCAAAAAGACAGCCGGGTTCCACGAAGTCGTAAAGTTCATCGGTAGGGCAATTGCCTTCGAAGCGCCAGTTCTTGGCTTGGCGCTTCAGTGAATGATCGAAGGTTTGAGGACCATCATCGGTGTCGTAACGAAGAAGCAGCGGTATGCGATCGTAATCGTTAGCTGCGGGAAAGACGCGATCAACCACGTCCCTATCGAAGTTGATCGCTCTTTGTCGTGATCCCTCGCGGCCACTGCGGCGATAGGCGTGGAACATGCCTAGCTCGCTGTGCTGTAGCACCCTCAGGATAAGAAAGTTCATTTAGCCCCCCCGCCGATACTGCCAGCGATTCACCCCTCAGCCCACCATAGGCGATTGAATGCGATTTTCACAATCCTCGGCCACGTTGCTTCGACCGCGCGGTCGAATGCGACAGCCGACGAGTTCGACATGAGATCAAGACTTGCTGTTCTGCCTTCAATTCTCTCTGACACACCTGCGTCACCAGTTTTCGAATCAACGCCGTGTCGGAGGGCATACTCGACAGAAATGATCACCTGTGTGGATTTGCGCAGTTGTGTTGACGAGGCGAGGTTAACGGCCGACTTTGCGCTTCGGGAGCCGAATCGATGAGCCAAACCGCGTACAAATGCTGACACCTCCGAAAAATGTGTGTCTGTCCGAGACAGTTCGTCATGTGCGCGGGTGCAGGATGTCGCCTTTAATTGCGCGATTTGTCTGTGAGTATCTGAACTGTGCGGGAAATGGCTTCGACCATCGCCCTAGCGGTAACGCACATAGGGAGCGCAGTTCTTGAATCGAGTGGCGGACGCCTCAGTCTTGACGCGCATCGAACGTCTCCAAAGTGGAGGTCGGCCCCGCGTATTGGACCTGTTTTCAGGCTGTGGGGGCCTGTCTCTAGGATTCCACGCAGAGGGCTTCGAGATTGCGGCGGCGGTAGAGTTCGATCCAGCGGCCGCAGCCTCGCATGGGGCCAATTTCCATCCCGACGATCCGCGGCATGCACGTCCGCGCGACATTACAAAGCTGAGGCCAGAAGGTTTGGCGGATGAATTGGACTTGGGCCAAGTCGACGCCGCAGTCGACGTCCTCGTCGGCGGCCCGCCGTGCCAGGCTTTCGCGCGGGTAGGACGCCCTAAGTTGCGCGAGGTCGCCGAGCACCCTGAGGCGTTCCGGCTGGACACTCGAGCTCGTCTCTATCTCGACTACCTAAAGTTCGTGCAGGCTTTCCGTCCTCTTGCCCTGGTGATGGAGAATGTCCCGGATGTTCTGAACCATGGCGGTCAAAACGTGGCGGAGGAGACTCGAGAATTTCTGGAGTCGATCGGCTACGCAACACGCTATACTTTGCTAAACGCCGCCTTCTATGGCGTCCCGCAGATGCGCGAGCGGATGATCCTGATCGCGGTTCGGCACGAGCTAGGCGTTGATGTCTCGTTTCCTTCGCCGACGCATTTCATGCAGCTTCCCTCTGGCTATGCAGGAAGTCGCCAAGTGGCGCTCAAATTGCTGAAGGGCAATTTGCTTGGCAATGCTCAGGGATACGTGGCGGCCGAGCCGCCGAATAAAAATCTGACGCCGGCGGTGACCGCCGCGGAGGCACTCGGGGATCTTCCAGTCATCACCGAACATCTTCGGGGCGAACTCCGGCGGGGAGTGCGACGCTTCGATCGTGTGGCGATGTATCCAACTTTGTCACCGACGGACTATGCCCGCCTTATGCGGGAATGGCCTGATTTCGAGAATAACACAGGCGTTCTGGACCACGTGATTCGGTATCTGCCGCGCGACTGGAAGCTGTTCGCGCGGCTGAGGCCCGGCGACCAGTATCCCGAGGCGCACGCCGTGGCCGTCAGAATGTTCGAAGAGGCTTTGGCAAAGCTGAAGTCTGAGAACGGCTCTGCTCCTCGTAGGGACTCAGCCGCGTGGGAAGCGCTCAGAGCATCGATCGTGCCACCCTACGACACTGGTAAGTTTCCGAACAAGTGGCGCAAGATGGAGCCAAATCTGCCAGCGCGGACTTTGATGGCGCACTTGGGCAAAGACAGCTACAGCCACATACATTATGACAGCGCTCAGGCGCGGACCATTTCCGTCCGAGAGGCGGCCCGGCTGCAGTCCTTCCCCGACGGTTTCGTATTTCGCGGCGCAATGAACGCCGCCTTTCGGCAGATCGGTAATGCGGTGCCGCCCCTTCTGGCGCGGGCCGTGGCAAGAGAAATCGCTGAGATTTTCGCAAAAGTGGCAGGCCAGGGCCGGCGGCACTTGAGCCGCTTTGCCACTGCCTGACATCCGATGGCAAGGCGTCAGGCCACGCGCGCCGACCCGCTTACGTCAGAGCAGCGCCGCCTCAACATGTCGCGGAT
Source organism: Mesorhizobium sp. M0601 (assembly GCF_040320845.1). NCBI lineage: Bacteria > Pseudomonadati > Pseudomonadota > Alphaproteobacteria > Hyphomicrobiales > Phyllobacteriaceae > Mesorhizobium > Mesorhizobium sp. M0601. The sequence continues at coordinate 38,151 of NZ_JAMYQK010000034.1, read as the reverse complement.
TCGGGCGCGCGATACAGGCCCCGAGATGGTCATCCGGCGTGGTCTGCATGCGCTCGGCCTTCGGTACCGACTGCATGATCGACGTCTGCCTGGCACACCAGATCTCGTTTTTCCCGGAGCTCGAGCCATCGTCTTCGTGAACGGCTGCTTCTGGCATGGCCACGAGTGCTCACTTGGCGTTACGCCGCGATCGAATGCTGCTTTCTGGTCAGAGAAGATCGCACGCACCCAAGCTAGAGATCGGGAAGCGTTTCAGAAGCTGGAAAGTGAAGGCTGGCGATTGGCGGTCGTTTGGGAATGTGCGCTTAGAGGACCCGTTCGCCGACCGGTGGAGTCGGTTCTGGACGATCTTGCGACATTCCTGTGCTCAGGCGCGGAGCGAGGGCGGCTTGACATTAGTGGTGAATAGACCGGAGCAGCAGGCACGACCTAATCCCACCGCCCCTTGCCATCCCCCACGCCTTCCCCTAATCTCCCTCTGAGAAAACCTTTTCCCAAACCGCCCCGCGCACGCTGACCTCACCAATCAGCACCCGCAGGACCATAAGAGAAAAGCTTTTCTCAAATGGGAGTATCGATATCCAAATCATGGCGTCCGACGCCCAGCCAGCGCCCGCCAAGAACCCCGTCACCCTCCGTGAGGTGGCAGCATTTGCCGGCGTCAGCATGGCCACTGCCTCAAAAGCCCTCAACGGGCAGGGGCGGATGACCGCCGAGACGCGGACGCGTATTCGCGAGACGGCGCAGCGGCTTGGCTTTCGCCCGAACAGCCTGGCGCAGAGCCTGTTGCGGCGGCTCCCTTACCGTCGGGCCCGCTGACCAACGACCTATCGCCGCGCCTTCGGCGCGCATTTGTGACGGTCACCGCCCTCATGAAGCAACTCTGATCCCAAATATCATCGTGCGATGCCAAGCCGTTGCGGGAGGGGATGCGGGTAACGTCAGCAAAGTGGAACAATCCGGCAGCCGACGGGTTTGTACGATGAAGGGCGATCTGTTTCGGAGGAGGATTACGATGAAACGCGTCCTTGCCCAACATGCGGTGCGACTGATGCTCGGCGGCGTAACCGCCTGCCTGCTCACGGTCGTCGAGATTCCCAACCCAATTGCGCCATTGTCGTTTGTGTCCGAGGCAAGGGCTGCCACCACCGTTTCGATCAGCACGTTCTACGAAGACCTGTCTTCCTATGGTGATTGGGTCTCGTATCACGGAGCGACCGTTTTCGTGCCGGTTGATGTGCCTGACGATTGGCGTCCGTATACGCTTGGACACTGGGTCTATACCGAGCAGTATGGCTGGCTCTGGGTGTCCGACGAGCCATTCGGCTGGGCGACGTACCATTACGGCCGGTGGGGCTATGCCGACGATATCGGCTGGTACTGGGTTCCGGGCACTCGCTGGGCGCCAGCATGGGTGAGTTGGCGTCGTGACAGGGAGCACATCATTTGGGCGCCGCTGCCGCCCCGCCGCGATCCGGATTTGATTTCAATCGAGGTGACCTTCGACACGACGCCGGATTATTACTGGGTTGTGGTCCCCACCCGCGAATTCCTTGCCGCGGACATTTCTGTAGTCGTTATTCGTGATGAGCCGGAGTTTGTGCGCATTGTCGAGGCGGCCGAACCGGCCGGCGACGTGACGATCCAGAACAACGTGGTGATCAACAAAGTCATTGATGTCGATGTGATCGAAAAGGAGACGAACCAGAAGGTGACTGCCGTCAAGGTCAGCAAGACCGACGCGCCCGAGCAGTCCGGCAAACTGGAAAACGATACGGTCGCTGTCTTTGAGGGCGAGGTGAAAGCCGACCCTAAGGCCAAACCAGCTAAGCTCAAGGACATCGAAGAGGTGAAGCAGGTTCAGGCTGGCCGGAAATCGAAGCCGACCGAAGGCGCTGCAACGACCGAGCAGGCCAAGCCCGAAGAAACCGCCAAGCCTGAGAAGCCGAAGGCCAAGGAGCAGCCGGCCACCGAGCAGCAGCAGGCCGAGCCCGGCAAGGCGGCCAAGCCTGAGAAGTCGAAGGCCAAGGAGCAACCCGCCGCCGAGCAGCAGCAGGCTGAGCCCGAACAGACGGCCAAGCCTGAGAAGCCGAAGACCAAGAAGCAGCCCGCCGCCGAGCAGCAGCAGGCCGAGCCCGAACAGACGGCCAAGCCTGAGAAACCGAAGATCAAGAAGCAGCCCGCCGCCGAGCAGCAGCAGGCCGAGCCCGAACAGACGGCCAAGCCTGAGAAGCGGAAGGCCAAGAAGCAGCCCGCTGCCGAGCAGCAGCAGGCTGAGCCGGAGCAGGCTGCCAAGCCTGAGAAGCGGAAGGCCAAGGAGCAGCCAGCGGCCGAGCAGCAGCAGGCCGAGCCCGAGCAGGCGGTCAAGCCCAAGCCACAGAAACAGAAAAACAAGGCGTGCGATCCACAGACTGAGAACTGCTAGCGCTGCGGGTAGACTGCGGCACCGCGATTATTCCATCGCGGTGCCCGCTGAACGGCAATGCACGCCAAAGCTGCTCGCCCTCTTTCCTTCGGGCCGCCATGGCAGATCCTGGACCCAGGGCAGCGAGTCGTAGTTGACTGCCGAACATGCCTGTAACCAGGCCATTCCCTCTTGCCATCCTTGCATCCTTCCCCTAATCTTCCTTTTGAGAAAACCTTTTCCCAACTCTGCCGGCATCCGCTGACTTCACCATTCAGCGCCTCGCAGGCCGGTAAGAGAAAAGCTTTTCTCAAATGGGAGGATCGATATCCAAATCATGGCGTCCGACGCGCAGCCAACGCCTGTTTCTGCCAAGCAGCCCGTCACCCTGCGTGAGGTGGCGGCGCTCGCCGGCGTCAGCGTGGCCACGGCCTCAAAGGCGCTGAACGGGCAGGGGCGGATGACGGCCGAGACGCGGACCCGTATTCGCGAGACGGCGCAGCGGCTTGGCTTTCGCCCGAACAGCCTGGCGCAGAGCCTGCTCAGGCGGCGCTCCTTTACCGTCGGGCTTTTGACCAACGACACCTATGGCCGCTTTTCGCTGCCGCTGATGGCCGGCGTTTCCGACGCGCTGGTCGATGCCGGCGTCTCGGTGTTTTTGTGCAATGTCGAGGACGACCCGCGCCTTGCCCAGCTGCATGTCGATGCCATGCTCGACAAGCGCGTCGACGGCATCATCGCCACTGGCAAGCGCATCGACCGCCACCTGCCGGTCGATCTCGCCAATCTCGGCATTCCGGCGATCTACGCCTTCACCGAGCCCGATCCCAACGCCATCGCCTTCGTCTCCGATGATGCCGGCGGGGCGCGGCTGGCGGTCGAGCATTTTTGCCGGCTCGGACGGCGGCGCATCGCGCATGTCAGCGGTCCCGCAAGCTTTGCCGTGGTGCATGCGCGGGCCGAGGCCTATCGCGCGGTGCTGGCCGAGAACGGCCTGCCGGTCATGGAGCCGCTGCTCGGCCCGTGGTCGGAGGCCTGGGGCCATGAGGCGGTCAAGACGCTGTTCGACGGCAAGGGACGCGATGGCGAAAAACCCGATGCCGTCTTCTGCGGCAACGACCAGATCGCGCGCGGCGTCATCGACGCCTTGCGCGAGCGCGGTATCGGCGTGCCGGACGAGGTCGGCGTCATCGGTTTCGACAATTGGCAGATCGTCGCCGAGGCGACCCGCCCGCCGTTGACCTCCGTCGACATGAACCTTTCAGCACTTGGCCGCGAGGCCGGCCTTGCCTTGCTTTCGCTCGTCGGCGGCGAACCCGCCGAGCCGGGCATCAGAAAACTGCCGTGCCGGCTGGTGGTGCGTCAGTCATGCGGCCGTCCGCCGGACGGCTGAACGAAACGGGCCGTGTCGATAGTCACCCGCTTGGGGGCGCGGCTAAATTAAAACGCTAAATTAAAACCATGTGGAGGAGAAGCATGAGAACCACCATTACCGGGCTCGCCATCGCCGCGAGCATTTTGGGCACGCTGGCAACGGCCGGCTCGGCCGCCGCCGACACCGCCAACATCTGGGTTCGCGCCGACGGCTCGAACTTCATGCCGCGCATCGTCGATGCCTTCAACAAGGGGCATCAGAACCAGATCAAGCTCGACATCATCCCCAACGCCGAAATCATCCCGAAATACGGCGCGGCCGCTGCCGGCGGCACGGCACCCGACGCGCTGTCGCTCGACCTGATCTACACGCCGTCCTTCGCCGCCGCCGGCCAGCTCGAAGACATCACCGACTGGGCGAAATCGCTGCCTTATTTCGCCAGCCTGTCGCCAGCGCATGTCAAGACCGGCACCTATAAGGGCCGCATCTACGGGCTGCCGTTCTCGGCGGATTCCTCGGTGCTGATCTGGAACAAGAAGCTGTTCAAGCAGGCCGGCCTCGACCCGGAAAAGGGCCCGACCAACTGGGCCGAGATCGAAGCCGACGCCGAAAAGGTCAACGCGCTCGGCGGCGACATCAAGGGCTTCTACTTCTCCGGCAATTGCGGCGGCTGCAACATCTTCACCTTCACGCCGCTGATCTGGGCCTCGGGCGGCGATATCCTGACCGAGGACGGCTCCAAGGCGACGCTGGACACCCCGCAGATGCGCGGCGCCATCGACCTCTACCGTTCGATGGTCAAGAAGGACCTGGTGCCTTCAGGCGCGCAGACCGACACCGGCTCCAACTTCTTTGCCGCATTCGCCACCGGCAATATCGGCATCTCGCCGTCCGGCGCCTTCGCCATCGGCGCGTTGAACACGCAATATCCCGATATCGACTACGGCATCACCTTCCTGCCCGGCAAGGATGGCGGCTGGTCGTCGTTTGCCGGCGGCGACAATTTCGTCGTCACCAAGGGCACCACCAAGGTCGCGGTGGTCAAGGAGTTCCTCGACTTCGCCTATTCGCTCGAAGGCCAGACCATATTGGCGAAATACGGCAGCCTGCCGGTGCGCGGCGACATCGCCAATGAGGCGCTGAAAGACCTCGACCCGCGCTACAAGGTCGCCGCCGAAGCCATGGCCAAGGGCCGCACGCCCTATTCGGTGGTGTTCAACGACCTGATCAACTCGGCCAACGGTCCGTGGAACCAGATGATGAACGAGGTCTTCTTCGGCGAAGACGTCGACGGCGCCATCGCCAACGCGCAGGAAACGATGCAGTCGATCATCGATTCGGCGCCGCAGAAGTAAAGCGCCGGCGCCCACCTCCCCCTCGAGGGGAGGTCGGACCGCAGGTCCGGGTGGGGTCCTCAGTGAAAAGCGCCGACAGAAAGAAACGTCGGCGCACTTCGCAGACGACCCCACCCCCGCAGCCCCTTAACCTCCCCCTTGAGGGGAGGTCGGACCGCAGGTCCGGGTGGGGTCATCGCGGCAGTGCTCGACGCTCTTTTGATGTCGGCGCACTTCGCAGAGGACCCCACCCCCGGCCTTCGGCCGGACCCTCCCCTCAAGGGGGAGGGGGACGTAGCGCTAACGGAAGACCACGGCATGACCACCATCACAGCAACCACCGCCGCGCCAGCGCGCGCATACAAACTGGTCGGCGCCGGCCGCCGGCAGTGGATCGGCCTGCTCTATGTCGCGCCGGCCGTCGCGCTTGTCGTCGTCTTCTTCATCGTGCCGCTTTGCATGACCGCCTGGATGTCGCTGCATAACTGGCCGCTGATGGGCGCGCACAGCTTTATCGGCCTCGACAATTACTGGGCGATCCTGCGCGACACCCGCTTCTGGAACGCGCTGAAGTTCACCGGCTACTACACGGTGGTGGTGACGATCGCGATTTTCGCCGTCGCCTTTCCGCTGGCGCTGTTCATCGAAAGGCCGCGGCAGCTGACCGGCTTCTACCGGACGTCCTTCTTCATGCCGGCGGTCATCGGTTTCGCTTCGGCCAGCCTTTTGTGGTCGTGGCTGCTCAATGTCGATTCCGGCCTGTTCAGCCCGGCCGCCTTCGAGCTCGGCCTGACCGAGAAGAAATTCAACCTGCTGGCGACCTTCCAGCCGGCCTTCTGGTCGATCATCGCCATGGTCGTGTGGAAGGTGGCGGGCTTCACCATGATCATCCTGATGACTGGCCTGCAGTCGATCCCGCCGGACCTGCAGGAGGCGGCGATGATCGACGGGGCAGGGCCATTCGCGCGGTTCCGGGCGATTACCTTGCCCTTGATGCGCCGCACGCTGGCGCTGGCGCTGATCCTGTCGGTCGCCGGCTCGATCCTCGCCTTCGACCAGTTCTACATCATCCTGCGCGGCGGCCCGCGCAACCAGACGCTGACCGCCGTCTACTGGATCTTCAACCAGTCCTTCGTGTCGTTCAAGCTCGGCTATGGCGCGGCGCTTTCGATGGTCCTGCTGGTCATCCTGGTGGCGCTCAGCCTTATCCAGCTGCGGCTGCTGCGCAATCCGGAAGGGGTCGACTGATGGCGCAGGCAAGGAGCCGCAAACGCCGCATCGGCATGCAGATCGCCGAGCACTCGACCGGCATCATCGCGTCCATACTGTTCCTGGCGCCGATCGCCTGGACGGTGCTTTCGGCCTTCAAGCCGGCGCAGGAGGCGCGCCAGCCGCCGCTGCCGCCGTGGCCGACCAGCGGCATCTCGCTCGAGAACTACGCGACGCTCAACACCTTCGGCGACGGCCTCTGGCTGCCAGCGCAAAACAGCATCTACGTCTCGGTCATGACGGTGGTGCTGTCGGTGATCGTCAGCGTGCTCGCCGGCTACGGTTTCTCGCGCTTCCGTTTTCCGCTGAAGAACCTGCTGTTCGTCGTCATCCTGTCGACGATCATGATCCCGTTCCAGTCGATCCTGACGCCGATCTTCCTGGTGCTGACCAAGATCGGCCTGCACAACACGCTGACCGGGCTGGTCTGCGTCTACGTCACGCTGCAGCTGCCGTTCTCGATCTTCATGATGCGCAACGCCTTCGACGCGGTGCCGCGCGAGATCGAGGAGGCCGCGCGCATGGACGGCGCCAACAACGTCACCATGCTGCTGAGGGTGATGCTGCCGCTGGTCTGGCCGGGAATCGTCACCATCGCGCTGTTCGCCTTCCTCGGCGCCTGGAACGAGTTTCTGGCGGCGCTGGTGCTGATGACAGACCAGTCGAAATTCACGCTGCCGATCATGATGACCGCGCTGCAGTCCGGCCGCTTCGGCGCCATCGACTGGGGCGCCGTGCAGGCCGGCGTCACCGTCATGATGGTGCCGTGCCTGGTGCTCTTCCTGCTGCTGCAGCGCTTCTACATCCGCGGCCTGATGGCAGGGGCCGTGAAGTGACCAACCGAACCGAACCGGAGTAAATTGATGACCGCATCGCAATCCGCCAGTCAGGGCGCCAAGCCGAAACTCGCCTTCCGCCCGCTGCCGGTGCCGCAGGTCGACGTGCGCGGCTTCTGGGGCGACCGCGTCGATGCCGTCGCCTCAAAAACCGCCGGCATCCTCTATGACCGCTGCGTCGAGGCGCGCATGCTCGAGCAGATCGACCCCGACCGGCCGTCGCCCGGCGTCGTCATTCCGTTCCACTCACCGTCGCCGGACGAGGCGGCCACCGCCGGCAACGAGTTCACCGGATCGACGGTGACGACGCAGATGTTCTGGGACTCGGATTGGGGCAAGACCATCGAGACCGCCGCCTATTCGCTCTATCGCCGCCGCAACGACGAGCTGGAGAAGAAGATCGATGCCGTCATCGACATGTACGGCAAGCTGCAGCAGCCCGACGGCTATCTGTCGAGCTGGTACCAGCGCATCCAGCCCGGCCTGCGCTGGACCAATCTGCGCGACTGCCACGAGCTCTATTGCGCCGGCCATCTGATCGAAGGCGCCGTCGCCTACTACCAGGCCACGGGAAAACGCAAGCTGCTCGACATCATGTGCCGCTACGTCGACCATATCGCCGAGACGTTCGGTCCGGAACCCGGCAAGAAGAAGGGCTATTGCGGCCACGAGGAGATCGAGCTGGCGCTGGTCAAGCTGGCGCGGGTGACCGGCGAGCGCAAATACATGGAGCTAGCCAGATACTTCATCGACCAGCGCGGCCTTGAGCCGCATTATTTCGACGAGGAGGCGCGCGCCCGCGGCGCCGACCCCAAGGCCTATCATTTCAAGACTTACGAATACAACCAGTCGCACAAACCGGTGCGCGAGCAGGACAAGGTCGTCGGCCATGCGGTGCGGGCGATGTATCTCTATTCGGGCATGGCCGACATCGCCACCGAATACGGCGACGACACGCTGCGGGTGGCGCTCGACCGGCTGTGGGACGACCTCATGACCAAGAACCTCTACGTCACCGGCGGCCTCGGGCCGTCATCGCACAATGAGGGTTTCACCGCCGATTACGACCTGCCCAACGACACCGCCTATGCCGAGACCTGTGCTTCGGTCGGCCTGGTGTTCTGGGCAAGCCGCATGCTCGGCATGGGCCCCAATGCGCGCTACGCCGACATCATGGAGCGGGCGCTCTACAACGGCTCGATCTCCGGCTTGTCGCTCGACGGCTCGCTGTTCTTCTACGAAAATCCGCTCGAAAGCCGCGGCGCCCACCACCGCTGGAAATGGCACCGCTGCCCGTGCTGCCCGCCCAATGTCGGGCGCATGGTCGCCTCGATCGGCAGCTATTTCTACGGCCTGTCGGACGACGCACTCGCCGTCCATCTCTATGGAAACGGCACGGCTCGTTTCGATATCGCGGGCCGGCAAATAGAGCTCACCCAGACCAGTAACTATCCCTGGGACGGCGCGGTCTCGATCTCTGTCGAACCGGAAGCTCCGACCGCGTTCACTTTGCACCTGCGCCTGCCGGCCTGGTGCCGCAAGGCAGCGCTCAAGGTCAACGGCGCCGATGTCGATCTGGCTGCCATCAGCAGCGACGGCTATGCCGCGATCCGCCGCGAATGGCGCAAGGGCGACCGCGTCGAGCTCGACCTCGAAATGGCCGTCGACCGCCTCTACGCCAATCCGCAGGTGCGGCAGGATATCGGCCGTGTCGCACTGGCGCGCGGCCCGCTGATCTATTGCGTCGAGGAGACCGACAATTCCAGCCAGCTGCACCGCATCGCACTACCGCGCACGGCCGACATCGAGGCGCATCAGCAGCCGAACCTTCTGGGCGGCGTCGTGACACTTTCGGCGATTGCCAAAAAGGAGGCTTTCGAAAACTGGGAAGAGGGGCTCTACCGCACCGATGCGCCGGCGGTCGAGGACGCGAAAATCACCGCCGTGCCGTATTTCGCCTGGGACAACCGCGACCCCGGCGAGATGCTCGTCTGGCTCAGAAGCGCGGGGTAGGCTGGGCGCGGCAGCGGCTCAAAGTACCTCGACCGCAGTCGCGAATATGTAGCCGGCGCCACGCTCCGTAACAATGAGCTTCGGCTCGCTCGGATTGACCTCGAGCTTGCGGCGCAGCCGCAATATCTGCACGTCGATGCTGCGGTCGAACACCTCTTCGTCGTGCACGCGGCTGGCAGCGAGAAGCTGCTCGCGGCTCAGGATCTGCTGCGGCGATTTCAGGAAGGCTGCCAGCAGGTTGAACTCGCCGGCGGTCAGCGGCGTCGCCTCGCCCGCCGCCGACCTCAGGCGCCGCATCCGCATGTCGAGCTCCCAGCCGGCAAAACGATAGCGTATGGGTTTCTTGCCGCGCGGCTGCGGCTGCGTCGACCGCGATCGCCGCAGCACGGCGCGAATGCGCGCCAGCAGCTCCCTGAGGCCGAAGGGCTTGGTGATGTAGTCGTCGGCGCCGAGTTCCAGGCCGACGACGCGATCCACCTCGTCGCACCTGTGGCCGGTGATGATGATGATGGGCGCTTCCGGCGGACTGCCGAGTTGCCGCATGATGTCGAACCCGTCCTCATCGGCAAGCCGCATGTCGAGGATCGTCAGGTCTACGGGCTTTTCATTGAGGACGCGCGACATGGCCCGGCTGTCGGCGACCGCGCTAACCCTGAAGTTTTGGCTCTCCAGGTAATTGGTGAGCATATCGCGAATTTCGGGGTCGTCGTCGACGACAAGGATATGCTTCGGCGCCGCTGGCTGCTCGATACTGCCTTTCGACTGCTGTTCGTGGCGAATGTTTTGTTCGGCTGACATCTCGCACCGTCCGCAAGCATGGAACTCATGACCGAGCCGTTGCTTTATTTAAACGTCGATTTTCGGCGATTTATTGGTGAACGCCGATGATCTACGTGATCGCACACCCTGCCACAGGCTCGCTCGATGGCACATCAGCAGATTGGTAAGGTTCGGGCGGGGCTTTTTGTTCCGCTTTGCCTGGCAATGGCGGCACCTTTTGCGTTGGCCCAGAGCAATCAGCCGGCCCCGCCGATGGGCGAGCCGATTGCACCGATCACGGCCAGCGGCCCCTCCGACCGGGCGAAGATCGCGCTTGGCGAGAGCCTGTTCAACGATGCCCGCCTGTCGCATGGCGATGTCGTCGCCTGCAGTTCCTGTCACAGGCTCGATTTCAGCGGCGACGACGGTCTGGCCCGTTCCGTGGCGGCGGATGGCAAGCCGCTCGATTTCAACACGCCGACCGTCTTCAACGCGGCGCTCGATTTCCGGCTGAACTGGCGCGGCAATTTCCGCACTTTCGAAGAGCAGAACGAGGCAGCCCTGCTCGATGACAGGCTGATGAATACGAGCTGGGAGGAATTGCTGACCAAGCTGCGCTCCAATGCTGAGTATTCGCAGCGGTTCGCGAGGGCCTACGGCGCCATTCCCGACCGGACAAGCGTGCTCGATGCGCTTGTTGTCTTTCAACGGTCGCTGATCACGCCCGATGCCCGTTTCGACCGCTATCTCAAGGGCGAACGCGACGCCATCACGACCGACGAAGAGCACGGCTATCAATTGTTCAAAGCGTATGGCTGCGTCGCCTGCCACCAGGGCGCCAACGTAGGCGGCAATCTGTTTCAGAAATTCGGCATCTTCCAGGATCCCTTCGCTCGCCAGAAGACCCTGACCAAGGCGGATCTCGGCCGCTTCGCCGTTACCGGCGCCGAGAGCGACCGCCATGTGTTCCGCGTTCCCAGCCTGCGCAACGTCGCGGTGACGGCGCCGTATTTTCACGATGGCCGCACCGCATCGCTCGCAGACGCGGTGAAGATCATGGCGCGCAACCAACTCGGCCGGGAGCTCGACCAGCGCGATGCCGATCTCATCGTCGAATTCCTCGGGACACTGACGGGCGAGTATCGCGGCCGGCCGTTGACCAGCGCAGCCGATCGTCTGCAACAATGAAGTCGCTACGCATCCTGGCGCCGATCGTTGCCTGCCTGCTCATCGCCCTGACCTACCTCCTGGTGCAGGGCACGGCTCCCGATGCGGCGCGCCACGAGCGCACGCTCGATGCGCTCAGGACGGTCATCCTCTATAACGCCGCACTCCAACGCGATGTTTTAAGGGCACGCGCGGGACTGCTGCGCAGCTACGATCCGCTTGTGCGGTCGATCGAGAACCTGGATGAGGCGACGCAGACGCTGCCGGCTGCCCGCTACGCAGCAAGCGGCGAAACACGGGCGGACATCGACAAGCGGATCGCCGAAGTCATCGCCGCGATCCGCGACGAGGAAGCGCTCGTCGAGAGGTTCAAGTCCGATAACGCGCTGCTGCAGAACTCGCTGAACTTTTTCAACTATATGAGCGGTCGTCTCACGAGCGAGGGTGACGGCCTTCGAGCGGTCGAGATAGGAGCCCTGATGGTCGCAATGTCGCGGTTTATCAGCGATCCCCAGCCGGATGCGGCAAAAGCAGTAACCGCCGCACTCGACCGGCTGGCAAGGCCCTCCGTCGATGCCGTGCCTGCAAGCGATGTGCTCTCTCTCGTCTCCCACGGCCGGCTTATCGTCACCAGGCTTCCGGCGGTCGACGATCTCGTCGCCCGCCTGCAGACCGCGCCGACGAGCGAGCGGGCTCGCGCGCTGCAGGACGTCTATCTCGGTGCGCATGGGCGGGCCGCGGCGCGGGCCGAACTGTTCCAGACGCTGCTTTATGTCGCCGCGTTGGGCCTCGTCGGCTATGTCGCCTACCTGTTCGCCCGCCTGCGCCGCAACGCGCGGATCCTGCGCGAGCGGCTGGAATTCGAGGGCCTGATCGCCTCGATCTCCACGCAGTTCATCAATCTGCCGCGTGACCGCATCCGCGCCGGCATCAGCACGGGCCTCGCGCGCCTGGTCGAACATGCCGGGCTCGACGGCGCCCAGATTTTCGTCAGCCACATCGCCGGTCCTTCCGGCGGCTACTTCTATCGCCGTCCGGGCGGGAGCAGGCCGGCCCGCCTGTCGAAGGACATGATCGAGCTGGCTTCACGCTGGACGCTGGCCGACCACGAGCGGCAGGGCTGCATCGACGTTCCCCGCGTCGGCGAGCTTCCCGAGGGGCGGGAGAAGGCATCGCTGCAGGCACACCAGTTTCGATCGTGGCTGTGCATACCGATGTGGCATGCCGGCGAGCGGTTGGGTTTTCTGGCTCTCGATACCGTCACGCACGAAAAGCATTGGGCCGACGACGACATTGCACTGCTGCGCACCGCGGCCGAGATTTTCGCCAATGCCATCGTGCGCGAGCACAACGAACGCGAGCGTGAGGCACTGCAGGCGCGGCTCAATCAGTCGCAACGGCTGGAAGCGATCGGGACGCTCGCCGGCGGCATAGCGCACGAGTTCAACAACATCCTCGGTGCCGTCCTTGGTTACAGCGAGATGGCGCTGGCGGTGCTGCTGAAGGAGTCGCGCGCGCGGCGCTACGTCCAGCAGATCATGCAGGCCGGCAGGCGGGCGCAGGACGTCACCGAGCAGATCCTCGCCTTCGGCCGTCGTCACGAGCGGCAGCATCACGCGCTGCGGGCGGAAGCCGTGGTTGCCGAAGCGATCGACCTGCTGCGCGCCTCGTTCCCCGCCACGCTTTCAGTGCAGACGCGTCTTGCAGCCGCGGATGCGGCGATGATGGGCGATCCGACCGAGCTTCAGCAGGTGGTGATGAACCTCGGCACCAACGCGGCGCAGGCGATGAACAACCGCGGCGCATTGGAAATCGGTCTCGACACGACGGAATTCGTCGAGGCGCGGATGCTATCGCACGGCAACCTGCCTGCCGGGCGCTACCTCCGCCTTGCCGTCAGGGACACCGGCAGCGGCATGGATCAGGCGACGCTCGAGCGTATCTTCGAGCCGTTCTTCACGACCAAGCCGGCAGGGCAAGGCACCGGGCTCGGCCTGTCGACGGTGCACGGCATCGTCATGGCGCATAGAGGCGCGGTCGACGTGAACAGCAAGCCCGGCGAAGGCACGACCTTCGAGATCTATTTTCCGCAGATCGAGGCCGCCGAAGCAACCCAGAACGAGGACGAGAGCGACGCCGCCGAGGTGCCGGTCAAGCATGGCAACGGCGAGACGATCCTCGTCGTCGACGACGACACGCCGCTGATGCAACTTGCGGAGGAAATGCTCGCCGCGCTCGGCTACGAGCCGGTCGGGTTCGACCGCAGCCCCGCGGCTCTCAGCGCATTCCGCGCCGATCCGGAACGCTTCGACCTGGTGCTGACGGACGAGGTCATGCCCGACATCACAGGGATCGAATTCTCCGGCCGGTTGCACAAGATCCGGCCCGACCTTCCGGTCGTGCTGATGACCGGTTACGGCCGTCAGCTGCGGTCGCGCCAACTGACGGCGGCCGGCATAAGCGAAGTCATCAAGAAGCCGCTGCTGTCGGCCGCCGTCGCACAATGTCTTGCCCGCCATCTGCATTCAGGCTGATCACGGCTGGCCGGGTTTCTTCGTTACAACCGTAACCAAAATCCCAGCTGGCTGAAATCGACCCGTAGCCGGGCCAGTCGATGGTCCTCCCGCGCCCAGACCATGATCCCAAAAAACCGGGAACCGGTTTTTTGGGAGGTCATGGTCTCTTGAGGAAGGAGAAATCTTATGGACGCAACCATCACCGAGGTAACGAAACAGGCGAATGACGTCGCAGAACTGTCGCCCGAAAGCCTTATGCAACTCGGCCTCGGCTTCTGGGCATCGAAGACGTTGCTGAGCGCCGTCGAACTTGACCTTTTCACGGAGTTGGCGGCCGGACCCCTCGAAGGGGAAACGCTGAGAAACCGGCTCGGGCTGCATGAGCGGGGAGCGCAGGATTTCTTCGACGCACTGGTTGCGCTGCGCATGCTTGAGCGCGAGGGCAACGTCTACTGCAACACGCCCGTGACTGACCGCTACCTTGACCGCAACAAGTCGACCTATGTTGGCGGGATGCTCGCCAGGGCCGGTCAGCTGCTTTACGCGAACTGGGGCTCGCTCACCGACGCGCTCAGGACGGGCAAACCGCAAAACGGCACCCAGGACGGCGAAGATCTGTTCGACATGCTGTTTTCGGACCCGGACAAGGTAAAGATGTTCGCGCAGGCGATGACCGGCGGCAGCCTCCAGGTGGCGGAGGCGCTCGCCCGGCATTTTCCCTGGGCGGACTATTGTACCTTCATCGATATCGGCACAGCCGAAGGCAGGCTTCCGGTCGAGGTCGGCCGCGCCCATCCGCATCTCACCGGCGGCGGTTTCGACCTGCCGCCGATGCGGCCGGTGTTCGAGGCCTATGTGGAGCGGCACGCACTTGCAGACCGGCTTCGGTTTTATCCCGGCGACTTCCTTGCCGAGCCGCTGCCTTCCGCCGACGTGCTGGTGATGGGTCATATCCTGCACGACTGGAACCTGGAGGTGAAGCGCGCGCTGCTGGTAAAGGCCCATTCCGCGCTGCCGAAGCAAGGCGTGCTCATCGTCTACGACCAGATCATCGATGACGAGCGACGGGACAACGCTGCGGGTCTGCTGATGAGCCTCAACATGCTGGTCAACACCAATGGCGGGTTCGACTACACGCGCGCCGACGGCATGGGCTGGATGCGGGAGGCGGGCTTTGCGGAGGTCCGCTGCGAGCATCTCGCCGGGCCTCACTCGATGATCGTCGGCATCAAATAGCAGCGGAGAAGCTGATGACACGAAGAGCTCTCATCGCAATTGCCGCCCTTGGCCTGGCCGCAGCATTCACCGCCGCAACGCTCAACCAGGGTGAGGTCGGCGCGGCGTCCGCGACCGCTTCGATCGAGCACGGTCGATACCTGGTGAAAATCGGCGGCTGCAACGACTGCCACACGCCAGGGTACCTGGAGAAGGCCGGCAACGTTCCGCAGGATCGATGGCTGATCGGCGATTCGCTCGGCTTCAACGGGCCGTGGGGTACGACTTACCCGACCAATCTTCGCCAATTTTTGCGGACCATGGATGAGGACGACTGGGTACAGTTCGCGCGCACGATCGAGACGCGCCCGCCCATGCCATGGTTCAACCTGCGTGCCATGAGCGAGCCCGACCTGCGCGCCATCCACCGATATGTGATTTCGCTCCCGGCAGACGATACGCCGGTTCCGGACTATGTGCCGCCCGGTCGTCCGCCGAAGACGCCGCATATCGTGTTCGTTCCGCGGGCGCCGAAATCATAGTGGCGTCCGAACGCCGGGCGCAGGGTGGTTCTCCGCTTGCGTGGTACCCCAGGCACGGGCGCCTGTTTCAGTCGTAACGCAATTCCCGATCCCGGAAATCACGTTGTAGCACCGATCTCCGATGGTGACGGTCGGGCCCCGGGCGGTCATCAGGCTGCCCAGCGGTCACAAATCCCGGATAAATCGATCATGGAGTCAAACATGTACAATCTGCTTGCCGAACATGCGCCGAAGACCGGCCGTGATCAGAGCCCCATGGATCCGCGTCCCTATGCGTTGGGTTACACGCAAAGCGAATTCAAGCGCCTGGAGCTGCAGGGAGCGCTCATTCACGACCTTACCGAGCATGTCCTGCGCAGTGCGGGCATAGGACCCGGTATGCGCGTGCTCGACATTGGCTGCGGCGTAGGCGATGTCTCCTTGCTGGCCGGAAGGCTGGTCGGACCGGCGGGAAGCGTGCTCGGTGTCGATCGCTCGGCAGAGGCTGTGGACATTGCCGAGCGGCGCGCCACTGAATCCGGCCAGTGTTACTGGACACGTTTCACGACGGCCGAGCTTGATACATTCTCGCCCGACGGGAGCTTCGATGCGGTGATCGGCAGGCTTGTCCTGATGTATCTGCCCGACCCGGCCGCAACCCTGCGCAGGCTTGCCGGTTTCCTGCGGCCTGGCGGCATCGTCGCCGTCCAGGAAATGGCGATGCCGCTCACCCGCAGTTTTCCAGAGGCGCCGCTGTTCGGCAAATGCCGCGGCTGGATCATCGACACGATCGAGCGCGCGGGTTTCGAGGTCGACATGGGTGGCAGGCTGCCCATGGTGTTCGCCGGCGCAGGGCTGCCGGCGCCGCGGATGAACTCCGCCGGCCTCGCCGGCAGCGGACCCGACTCGCCGATCTACGACTACATTGCCGGCACGTTGCGCAGCCTGTTGCCGATGGCCGAGGCAGTCGGTACCGCAACCGCCGCCGAGGTGGAAGTCGATACCCTCGCCGAGCGGCTGCGCAACGAGGCTGTCGAGCAGCAGACGTGCATCATGCTGCCGCCCTTTGTCGGCGCATGGGCGAACACACTGGCATAGAACCGAAGGAAGGACACACGATGCTCGATACTGCCATCGGCGAGCACGCGGGACATCTCGTCGACCTGCACAACATCGATTTCGCCTGGGAGCCCGGCGAGATGCTGGTCTGGCTCAGGGACGAATGAAGCCCGATCGCAGCGCCCGACCGATCTCCTCGGCCACAAGTTCCTGCAACTGCCAGAGATTGCGGTCGCGGATGCCGCAGGCGTCGAGATGGCGAATGGTCTCGAACAGATATTCGGCGCCCGAACCCCAATGGCCGACGGCCGTGGCCAGGGTCGCCGCTATCGCTCGCTTTTCGAGCTTGCCGGCATAGCGCGGATTGGCGGGATCGACAACGAAACCAAGCGCTTGGCCCGTGCCGTCGCCCGTCCTGACCTGCAGCCAGCGCGGCACGTTGACGGCCGGCAGGATGGTCATCTCACGGCGCAGCAGCGTTTCGAGATTGGCCCCCACGGGCTCGGCGATCTCGAATACCATGCCCTGACACTGGCCGCCGCGGTCGAGCGCCATCATCAGGCCGGGCTGCTCGATGGTGCCCCTGAAGCGCTGCACCGTAAAACAGAACGAACGGTGCCAGCCCGTCGCCACGGCCCGTTCGCCACCCCTGACCTCGCCGGCCGGCTTCCACAGCAGCGAGCCATAGGCGAACAGCTTCACCGGCCCGCCCGGCGCGCCGGCCAGCACCTCGTTGCGAATGCGCGCGTAATCGGCATCGGTCATGTAGACCATGCCCGGCGTCGGCCCGGCATCCTCGACCGCACGCAAGGTGCGGGCGACCAGCGCCTCGGTCAGCGCCATCGGTGTCTTGCGCGGCGAACGCCGTGATGCGGCGGAAATGACCTTGCTCATCCTCATGCTCTCAGCCTTGCCGCCATGTTGCCGAAGGCTGAAGGATTCTCAAGGGCCGAGTAAACCAGCGCGGTATCAGGATTCGAACTGTCGTGTACAACAGCTTGACTGGCTTAGTGCGGAGCCTGATCTGGCCGGACGGTGTCGTTGCAGCCGTCAACATAGGGATGGACCGACCACCGGGAGCCGGGCCGGGCCTGTTGCGCCTTGGTGAGCGGATCCTGGGACTGCGCGTAGCCGTCCTGGTAGCCTCGAACGATTTCGTCGATATCGTCGGGCCAGTCGCCGTCCCATGGCCGTCCCAGAATCTGGGCCTGTTGGACCGGATGCAGTTCGTTGTGGCCTTCATGAAAGCTGTCGTGGATGTGTCCGGCATCATAGACCCACCGGCCGGTCACCCCCAGGATTGTCGCTCCGGTTCCGTCGCCCTTGTTGGTCTCGATGCTCGGCAAGCCGGCATCGCTCGGACTGGCGGTGTCCGAACTGCTGAAGGCCGCGCCGAGCAGCGAAGCGAGCAAGGCGAGAAGCGCCAATACGTAGGCGACGACCGCGCCGACGCCCGACATGCATAGCGCCAGCGCTGCCAGGGCGGCGATCAGGGCGAGGATGTTGACGGTCTGCAGGTCATGGATCGATGCCCCTTCGAACTCCACATGCAGCGCCTCTGACTTTACTCCGGTCACCTTGTCCTCCGCCGGGTTCCCCGTGAACAGAAAGCCGTGCGAGGAGGTGATTGCGTTTTCGGCCATCAGATAGCCGAACGGGGCACTGGCGGCGGCAACGGCCTGGGAGACGCCCACCGGGTTGTTCGGCAGCAGCAAATTGAGGCTGTAGTCGGAGTCCAGGCTTCCTGGCCAGGTCTTTTCCGACGGCGGCTCGATGCTGATGACCATGCCGACGATACTCACCGGCTCGCCCAGGCAAACCAGCCGTTTGTTGAGCCACCAGTCGCAATAAGCGAGAATCCACACAATCTCAGTCACCACCAGCGCGATCGGTATGCACCACGGTTCGCCCATTGCGACCACCACCACGACCATCACGGCTGCGAATATGCCGCTGGTAATCGCCGCGCTGATGTACTGGTTGACCGAAATCACCTCGTCGGCGGTCGTGCACTTGGTCCAGGATTTGTCGTCGGTGGCCATCACGGCTCCAAGCTGCTGAGGACGGTCAAGGTGACGCCGCCGCTGGCGCGGTCACCCTCGTCAAACGCATTCAGATTGAGGGCTTGCCGGCCGGTCCAGCCGTCCGGCGGCGTAGCGACCGCCGTGATCGTCACCTGTTCGCCCGGCGCCAGCGACGGCAGGTCAGGCGAAATCTCGACCTTCCAGCCCGGCGGCAGGGGATGAGCCGACGGCAAGTGTGCCGCCAGCCGGCGCTTTTGCTCCGCCTTGGCGGTCCCTTCCGTTGGCTGCCGGTCGTCGCGACAGGGGCCGAGCGGCGGAATGGTGTAGGCATCGACGGTGAACCGGTACCGATGCGGCCGACGGGTAGCGTTGCGCAACTCGAATTGAAATGTTGCTGGCGACTGGGCAAGTCCGACATCGGTATTTTCTTGCCCGAGATTGTTGGCGAAATTGGCGTCATCGGCCGGGTCGAGCAAAGCTTGCAGGCAATAGTGACCTGCTTGCCGCGGCGTATGCCAGTCGAAGGAGACGAACCCAGGCTGGCTGGCGGATCCGATCACCCCGACCGAGACCGGCCTGGTGGCGATCGGATTCGACACGGTTCCGATGCCAAACGACAGATAGGACAGATGGACCGGCATCTTGACGACGACGGCATCCGGGGAGGCGTTCCAGACGCGAACCCGCACCTCGTAGTCGGTATCCGCCTGCAACCTGCCGGCGGGAACGGGCACACCACCCTGGCGTAGCTCGATATCGGGATTATCCCAGGTGACCGCGAGACCAAGACCGATCAGATAATACTGATCGTAGATCAGCGGGTCAGGCCGGCAGAAAGCAGGGTGATCGATCGGTACGCAATGCGCCCGGGATCCTTTCTGGTCGACCCGGCGGTCACCCCCTAGCCGCCACCGGCGACAGAAACGGCGAGCCATCTCGATCAGTGCCGGAATCCAGGCGGAGAACAGTGCTCGCAGGATTGCCGCTATTCCTCGCATCGACTTCCCCTCTGAAGCTAACGCAGGGCAACGCTCTGATAACAACGGGATTCGCGCGGCAACAGTGTATTGGAGTGTCAGACGACTGGTGCCGTTTGTACTCTGGTCAGACGAATAAAGCTGGGCTCGAACGGTACGCGGGCTATTTCCGCGCGAAGAAACCGCGCGCGAACTGCACGATGTGCTTGTGGAATGCGAGCGCCAATATTGCGACAACGGCAAGTATGTAGAGAGCTTCGGTCGATCCGTCGCCGCCGTCAGGGGAAATACCAAACCAACTCTCGATGAAATCCATGAACAGATTCCCTCCGCGCAAACTTGCGACCGATGTTCAGCATAGCTCTTCAGCTTGTCCCGGTGTCAAGTAGGGATGCATTGCCATCCACATAAATCCAGTAAAGACCGTTGTGCCGAATTGTCTGCTGCCGAATTGTCTGCTGTTTGTCGATAAACCTGAGAATTTGCCTAAAGATTGCTAAAAAATTGTCGCGGCTTATTGATGCACAACTGAAGGAAAGCTTTGTATCTCGGTCATTTCCGGGTCATTTTGTCGATCATGTGCGAACGATCCAGTCAATGATGGGGTGTCGCCAAACAGGTCCGGACTTGTGCATGGACAGTACGCGGCCCACCACGATCAGAAACGCGGGGTAGCCTGAAAAGCAGCCCGGCATGGCTCATTGGACGCCATTCGGCGGTCGTCTGGCCTGGTTTCAAATGTAGTCAGCTCTCGAACGTGCCCGGCGGCGTCGTCACGCTGTCGGCTGTTGACAGGAAAGAGGCGTTTGAAAAATCACCGGCGGTCGAGGCAGCAAAAGTCACCATGCCGTATTTCGCCCGGGACACCACGATTCCGGCGAGATGCTGGTCTGGATCAGAGCGTCCTGACCGGCAAGCTATCGTACCGGCCGAGCCTTAGCTGGGCCGGCCGGTACGCTTGCCGGCCTGACAAGAGCCGCCGTCAAGCAGCCGGTCGAATGTTTTGGTTGACCCGGAAGAGGTTGTTCGGGTCGTATTTCTTCTTCAGCGTAGCCAGGCGCTCATAGTTGTCGCCATAAGCCGCCTTGAGCCTTGCATCGCCCTCGTCGTCCATCATGAAGTTCAGGTAGGCGCCACCCAGATCGAACGGATGCACGGCCTCCCAGTAGGCCTTGGTCCAGCGCGTCACCGGCCCCGCTTTCTGTGGGTCCGGATCGATCCCGGCGATGACCATCGACCAGGTCGCATCACGGTAATTCCAGGGTGTCTCGTCTTTGCCGACGCGATGGACCGCACCATCGATCGGGTAGAGATGCATGAGCGATAGCTCGCCCGGCGTCTTCGCCGCCTGCTCGAGATGGGCGTCGATCGCCTCGTCGGACAGCGTCTTGACGAAATCGCCCCGCCAGTACCACTGCATTCCCTTCGGGTAGAGCCCATCGAACATGCTCTGCACCGCGGGATAGGGCATCGTTCCCATCCAGTTGAACCAGGGCGCGGGCAGCGCATCGAGCAGCGGGGCCAGCGCCTCTCTGCCCTTTTCCTCCGGGCCGTTGTAGCAGCACATCAGCAGACACATCCGCTTTCCCCAAAACTCTTCCGGGAAGGGTGCGCTCGAGAGGACGGTCTTGAGCCCGAGAAAGATCCCGAGTTCTTCGGGCGCGTTCGGCAGGAACTCGCGATAATGCTGCATGATGGTGCGGGCGTGGCGCTGATCCCATGCGATCGGCCCCGCAAAGACCATGCTGACCCGGTGGAGCCTGAACACAAAGCTGGTGACGATGCCGAAATTGCCGCCGCCGCCGCGAAGCGCCCAGAACAGGTTGGGGTTCCGCTCCTTGCTGGCGGTGACGAAGCTTCCGTCGGCAAGCACGACATCGGCCTCGACCAGGTTATCGATGGTCAGGCCATATTTGCGCGTCAGATAGCCATGGCCGCCGCTCAGCGTCAGTCCGGCGACCCCGGTGGTCGAGATGATGCCCGCCGGTACGGCCAGGCCAAAGGCATGGGTGGCATGGTCGAGGTCGCCCTGAGTGCAGCCCGGGCCTACCCGCGCCGTGCGGGCATCCGGATCGACGCGCACGCCGTTCATCGCCGACAGGTCGATCACCAGACCGTCGTCGCAGCTCCCCAATCCTGGTCCATTATGGCCGCCGCCACGTACCGCAACCAGCAAATTGTTGTCGCGGCCGAAATTCACCGCTGTGATTACGTCGGCGACGTCGACACAGCGGGCGATGATCAGCGGCCGCTTGTCGATCATGCCGTTGTAGAGCTTGCGGGCCTCGTCATAGCGGGCGTCGCCGGCGCGGATGACTTCGCCTCGCAGGCTTGCTGCGAATTTGGTGATGTCTTCATCGTTCATGACATTCCTCCCTGTTATTGGACCTGTCGGCCGGCCGATGAAACGCTAATCCCGTCCGCTGTTCCCGCAAATGTCACATCGTCCATTTCTGTTGCCCGATCGTTCAGAGTAGGATTAGACCGGATGGATAGTTGCTCGGGCGGCCATATTGCCGGATAGTTCGAGATGCCTGGCGGAAAAACTCGTTGTCAAAGGGAGTAGCCGATCGTTTCCGGAGGTGTAGTGCATGGATGTCCTTTCCGATGTGCTCCGAGCCGTTCGCCTCACCGGTGCGATCTATTTCGACGTTGACGCCAGCTCTCCCTGGGTCGGCGAGTCGCCGGGCACGGCCGACATTGCCGCCGCCATCATGCCGGAGGCAGAGCACATCATTTCTTTTCATGCCGTGATGTCGGGCTCGTGCTGGGCCGCGCTGGGAGACGATTCGGTGCCCCCGGTGCTCGTGAACGCCGGTGATGTCGTTGTCTTCCCCGGTGGTGTTCCGAACGTCTTGAGCTCCTCGCCCGGGGCACGGGGCGAGCCCAATATGGCGATGTATTATCGGCCGATTGACGAGAGCCTGCCGTTCGCGGTGATCCATGGTGGCGGCGGAGACGAGCGGACCCGGTTCATTTGCGGGTATCTTGGCTGCGATGCACGTCCCTTCAATCCTCTCCTGGCCGCATTGCCGGCCATCCTGTGCGCCCGCAAGCCCGCCGATGGAAGCAGCTGGGTTATCGACCTTTTTCGGCTGGCGCTGGCAGAAGGTGGCAGTGGGCGGGCGGGCTGTGAGACGATACTCGCCAAGCTGAGCGAGCTGATGTTTGTCGAGATCATCCGCCGCCATCTCGAGACCCTGCCCGACGATTCGCGCGGCTGGCTGTCAGGCCTACGGGATCCACATGTCGGCGAGGCGCTCCGGCTCATCCACGCTCGCCCCAGGGAGGAATGGACATTGGACCGGCTCGCCCGCGAAGTAGGGCTCTCGCGCACGGCGTTTGCGAGCCGCTTTACCCACTATGTCGAGGTCTCGCCCATGCACTATCTTGCTCGCTGGCGTCTACAACTGGCAGGACGCTTGCTCGAACGCCCTGAAATGAGCATCGCGCAAGCGGGTGCCGAGGTCGGCTACGAGTCGGAAGCCGCCTTCAATCGCGCCTTCAAAAAGTTCGTCGGCATTCCACCTGGCACCTGGCGAAAGGGACGGTCGGCGTTGCTCGAGGCTCAGAGATTGCCCGCTGGCGTCGTGCAATAGGAAAGAACTGGCAGGGCGTTGACGCTTCGGTCCGCGTTCAGCGTCCCAATGCTCGAAAACCCCTGGCACAAAGCGGTAGACGATGACCGGCCGCCGCGACGCCTTCGGCGAGGCGTGTCAGACTTCGCGCCTTAATCTTTCGCGCGCTCGACATAGGCGCCATCGGCGGTCATCACCACCACGCGGGTGCCGGCGCTGATGTGTGGCGGCACCAGGGTACGCACGCCGTTGGACAGCGTTGCCGGCTTGTAGGACGAGGACGCCGTCTGGCCCTTGGTCACCGGCTCGGTCTCGACCACCTCGAAAGTGGCGCGCTGCGGCAGTACCAGCGAGATGGCGATGTTGTTGTATTGCGAGATCTGCACCGGCATGCCTTCCACCAGATAGGGCGCCATGTCGCCGACCACGCTTTCCGGCACCGCGACCTGGTCGTAAGTCTCCGGATTCATGAAGTGAAAGCCTTCGCCGTCACGGTAGAGGAACGTGTGCTCGCGCTCCTCGACATAGGCGCGCTCGACCTGCTCGGTGGTGCGGTAACGCTCGGAAACCTTTACCCCGTCGGAGATACGCCGCATGTCGAGCTGGGTGACCGGCGTACCCTTGCCAGGATGAATGTTTTCGGCAAAGAGGATCACATAAAGCTTGCCGTCCTTTTCGACGACGTTGCCTTTGCGTAAGGAGCTGGCGATGACCTTCACGGGTTTCCATCCTGATAAAATTTGTTGGCGCAAATCGGCTGGAGAGGCCGTTGCGTGCGGCCTAGCGCATCTTGGCCGCAATCGCCAGCCCTCTGTGCAATTCCCCTGAAGCCGATGACCGCCGCCTCGCCGTGGTGGACGCCGCATGTCCACGCCGACCGCCGGCCGCGGCTGATCCTGCGCAATGCCATTGCCGCCGGGATGCGCGACTGGTTCGCCCGCCGCGACTTCGTCGAGGTGGAGACATCGGCCCTGCAGGTCTCGCCCGGCAATGAAGCGCACCTGTCGGCCTTTGCCACCGAGGCGATCGGGCCGGACGGGCAGCGCCAGCCGCTCTACCTCCACACGTCGCCGGAATTCGCCTGCAAGAAGCTGCTTGCCGCCGGCGAGGAGCGCATCTTCAGCCTCGGGGCTGTCTGGCGCAACCGCGAGCGCGGCCCCTTGCACCATCCTGAGTTCACCATGCTCGAATGGTACCGCGTCGGCGAGACCTATGAGAGCCTGATGCGCGATTGCGCCGAGCTCGTAGCGCTGGCGGCCGAACGGGCCGGAGCGAAGCGTTTTAGCTTCCGCGGCCGTGAGGCCGATCCGTTCGCCGGGCCGGAACGGTTGAGCGTCGCCGAAGCTTTCATGCGCCATGCCGGCATCGATCTGCTGGCGACGGTTGCAGCCGATGGCAGCACCGACCGCGCGCGGTTGCATGCCGCCCTGGTCCAGGCCGGATTGCGGACCGCGCCCGACGACAATTGGGCCGACCTGTTCAGCCGGGTGATGGTCGAAAAAATCGAGCCAGCGCTGGGGCAGGGGCGCGCTACCATTCTTTTCGGATATCCGATCTCGGAGGCGGCACTGGCCAGGCCGAGCGCCGACGATCCACGCACCGCCGAGCGCTTCGAGCTCTATTGCTGCGGCGTCGAGCTCGCCAACGCCTTTGGCGAATTGACCGATCCGGCCGAGCAGCGCCGGCGCTTTGCCGCCGAAATGGATGAGAAGCAGCGCGTCTATGGCGAACGCTACCCGATCGACGAGGATTTCCTCGCCGCGCTCGCCATCATGCCGCAGGCGAGCGGCGCGGCGCTCGGCTTCGACCGGCTGGTGATGCTCGCCACCGGCGCGCTCAGGATCGACGACGTGATCTGGACGCCGGTGGCTGGTCCCTGAGGAAGGTTGGACAAGCCGATCTCGCCCGGCTTGAAAGCCAGGATCAGATGGTCGGTCCAGGCCGCCGCCGGCTCCGTCGAGCCAGAAGATTGGCGACGACCAGGAGGATTATCGACAGCCCCATCATCAGCGTGGCGGCGCTATTGCCGGGGAGAGCTTTTCGCGCAAGCCGATGAACATTTCGAGCGGCATGGTGCGTTGGTTGGCGCTGGCCAGGAACTGCACCGCGACGACCTCGTCATGTGCGAGACGCTGCAACCGTTCCGTGTGTTGCCACGATCATGGTGGGCCGGCATAGTGCTGGCGGGGTTCTCGGCGCCGCGGAGCTATCGGCCGTCGTACTCAGAATGGCCTTCGGCACAATGCCAGACAAAAACGCGCTGAACGCAAAACATAGCAGCGAATGGACAATGTCCTGGCGCTTGGTCATACTTGCGGCCGTGGCGATTAATGTTGTGATGCTCTTGGCCGCGCTGTTCGTCGCGCAAACTCTTGGTCTGGACGCTACAATCTTCTATCGAGATCCATCTGCAGCCGCCGATGTCGGCTTCTATACGGGGTGGATTTCGTCCCTAGGTGCTTCACTGTGGATCGGCACCGGCGCGGCGACCCTGTTTGCTGGTCTGCTCACGCACCGATGGGATTGCACGTTTCTCGGCGGCCTTACCTTGGTCATGGGCCTCGATGACCTGTTGTTGATCCATGAGGACGTGCTGCCGTTTGTCGCGATACCAGAGATTGTTACGATGATTGCCTACGCCGTCGCCGGGTTGTTCTGGTTCTTTCGGCTGCGACGGAAGACATTCGACGGCTCGATCGTATTTGTGGCCGCAGGCTTCCTACTCGCGATGTCAGCAGCGATCGACCAGCTGGGAGAGCTGTTTCCTAGCCCGGGTTCGGCGGTCGACATCGCCGAAGACGCTGTCAAAGAGCTTGGCATCTTCCTTTGGGCGGCAGGTGCCGTCGGGTACGCGGCGATGGTGACACGGTTGGGCCGCCCGTGGGTGGATCCAGCCGATCCCAACTCTACAGGCTGACGGTCGCACACGCCGCATCTTCGACTCGTCGCCGGCAGCGGTGCCGCCGTCGCGGCTTTCGGTCACGGCCACCTCGGATCTAAGCCGTCCTTTGTGCGTCTGGAAGGACGCACCATCTCTGGATCGGTCGCGCTGACCTGGGGCTAGATGCCTCCTGATTGTCCGCTTCTCCCATTGCAGAAGCGGCATCGGGACAATAGATGGTGCAGCAGCGGCTGCCCTTCAGCCGGCCGGAAATAACAGGATCATGCGCATGACCGATACGCTCGACGCAGCGAAACTGACCGATCGCGTCGCGGCCCTGGTCGAGGCTGCCAAACGGGCCGGCGCCGATGCCGCCGATGCCGTTGCGGTACGCGGCCGCTCGACCGGCGTGTCGGTGCGGCTTGGCAAGGTCGAAGGCACAGAGGCGTCCGAGAGCGAGGACGTCTCGCTGCGCGTCTTCGTCGGCAAGCGGGTAGCCAGCGTTTCGGCAACAGCGGCATCCGACCCCAATATGCTGGCCGAGCGCGCGGTCGCCATGGCCAAGGTGTCCCCCGAGGATCCCTATCAGGGCCTCGCCGACTCGGCCTTGCTGGTCAAGAAACCGCGCGACCTCGATCTGTTCGACGCCACCGAGGTGTCGGCGGACCAGTTGAAGGAAGCAGCGCTTGCCGCCGAAGCGGCGGCGCTTGCCGTCAAGGGCGTCACCAATTCGGCCGGCAGTGGCGCCAGTGCCGGGCTTGGCGGCCTGGTGCTCGCCACCTCGCACGGCTTCGTCGGCCACTACGTCGCCTCGCGTTTTTCGCGCTCGACCAGCGTGATCGCCGGCGAGGGCACCGGCATGGAGCGCGACTACGAATTCTCCTCGCGCCAGCATTTTTCCGATCTCGACGCGCCGGAAGACATCGGCCGCAAGGCCGGTGAGCGCGCTGTACGCCGCATTGGCGCGCGCAAGGCGGCGACCGGGCCTGTCGACGTGGTGTTCGATCCGCGTGTGGCGCGCGGCATTGCCGGCCACCTTGCCGGTGCCATCAATGGCGCCGCGGTGGCGCGCAAGACCAGCTTTCTCCGCGACATGATGGGCAAGAAGGTGGCTTCGGCCGCAATCACCGTCACCGACGAGCCGCTCCGGCGCCGTGGACAGGCCTCGCGCCCGTTCGACGGCGAAGGCGTCGAGGGCGAAAAACTGTTCATGGTCGACAAGGGCGTGCTCAACCACTGGTTCCTGTCGACTTCGGCGGCTCGGGAACTTGGCCTCGTCACCAATGGGCGCGGCTCGCGCAGCGGCTCGTCGGTCTCGCCGTCGTCGACCAATCTCGCCATCGAGCCCGGGGAAAATACGCCGGAAGAGCTGATCAAGTCGCTCAAGACCGGCTTCTACGTCACCGAAGTGTTCGGCCAGGGCGTCGACATGGTGACCGGCGAATATAGCCGCGGCGCTTCCGGCTTCTGGATCGAAAATGGCGAGCTGGCCTATCCCGTCGCCGAGGTGACCATCGCCTCCAATCTGAAGACGATGTTCCTCAACATGGTTCCGGCGAGCGATCTCGACCGCAATTTCGGCACCGCCGCGCCCACGCTTTTGATCGAAGGAATGACCCTTGCCGGAGCTTGACCCGGCCGTCTCAGCCGGCGCTACTGAAGACCTGCAGCTGTTGCGCGATGCCGCCCGCGAGGCGGGGCTCATCGCCATGCAATACTTCAACAACAATCCGCAAGTGTGGATGAAGGGCGGCACCTCGCCGGTCAGCGAAGCCGATCACGCCGCCGACAAATATCTGCGCGAGACCTTGCTGGCGGCCCGGCCGGATTATGGCTGGCTGTCGGAGGAAACCGTCGACGACCCGGTAAGGCTTGTCGCGCGCCGCACCTTCGTCGTCGATCCGATCGACGGCACGCGCGGCTTCCTCGAGGGCCTGCCCACATGGTGCGTCAGCGTCGCTGTGGTCGAGAACGGCCGAACGCTTGCCGGCGTACTCGACTGCCCGGCGAAGGGCGAAATCTATTGGGCGCTGCCGGGCGAGGGCGCGTTCCTGAACGGCAGGCGCATCAGCGTGCGTCCGCCGGCGGAAACGGCCGAAATCGCCGGACCGAAGGCGATGATCGACCTGATGCCGGCGAAATGGCACAAACGGCTGAAGCGCGTGCCCTATATTCCTTCGCTCGCCTACCGGCTGGCGATGATCGCCGGCGGCCAGCTCGATGCCACCTTCGTCAAGGCCAACGCACATGACTGGGACATCGCCGCGGCCGATCTCATCCTGCGCGAGGCAGGCGGCGCCTTGCTCGATCGGCATGGCCGCGCGCCGCTCTATGCCGGCGAAGTGATCCGTCACGGACCGCTCGCCGCCGGCAGCGGCGAACTCCTCGCCGTGCTCGCCGGCGTCATCGCCGGGCTGGACAATTGACCACTATCAATAGTTCCAAAGTCGGCGGCTTTGGTCTAGACCTGTCCCAAACTCACGATATGTGAAGGATCGACATGGCCGCTGAAGACGGAAAGAAGCAGCTTTTGCACCTGGTGTTCGGCGGCGAACTCAAGAAGCTGGGCGGCACCGAATTCCGCGATCTCGACGCGCTCGATATTGTCGGCATTTATCCGGATTACCAATCGGCGCACGCCGTCTGGAAGGCCAAGGCGCAAGCTAGCGTCGACAATGCCCATATGCGCTATTTCGTCGTTCACCTGCACCGCCTCCTCGACCCCGAAAACAAGGCTGTCGGTTGAGATCGATGAACCATGAAGCGGTCAAGCGATCAGCCCCGCGGTCGGCGGTCAGACGTCGCAAGCCGAAGACGTTCTGGCGCAAGATCCGCGAACCGCTGGCGCAGTCGCGATTCGTCAAGAATGCGCTTGCCGCGCTGTTTGCGTATTTCGTCCGCCTTGTCCGCTTGACCAACCGCATGGTCGACGGATCGGCCAAGTTTTCCGGCGGCGCCTATGCGCAGCTCGAGCCTGGCATCATCGCGCTCTGGCACGGCCAGCACCTGCTGACCCCGGCCTACTATCCCAAGGGACGGCCGCTGGTTGCCATGGTATCGCGCAGCGCCGATGCCGAGCTCAACGCGCTGATGGTCGAGAAATTCGGCATCGAGGCGGTGCGCGGCTCTGGCGGGCGCGAAAGCGCAAGGCATCTCGACAAGGGCGGGGCCAAGGCGCTGATCGCCCTCAAAAAGTCGCTCGCCACCGGCAAGAATGTCGCCATGATTGCTGATATTCCCCACGGCACGCCGCGCGATGCGGGGCTCGGCGTCGTCCTTCTGGCGCGGCTGTCCGGCCGGCCGATCCTGCCTGCCGCGATAGCCACCAGCCGCCGCAAGGTGATCGAGGGCAGCTGGGACAAGACGACGATCAACCTGCCCTTCGGCCGCTCCTCGATCGTCGTCGGCACGCCTGTCTTCGTGCCGGCCAACGCCGACGCCGCCGAAATGGAACGCAAGCGCCAGGAGGTCACGGCCTCGCTTAATGCCGCGACCGCCGAGGCCTATCGCCTTGTGGACGGTTCGAAATGAGTGTGCGCTGGGCGCGCGCCTTCCTGACCGCATACCGTTTCGCGGGGGCGGCCGCCTACCCGTTGGCCGGGCCTTATGTCGCCTGGCGCACTTCCAGAGGCAAGGAGGATCGCATTCGCCGGCGCGAACGCTACGGCGTCGCCGGACGCGAGCGCCCCGAAGGCCCGGTGATCTGGATCCATGCAGCCAGCGTCGGCGAGACCATCGCCGTCGTGCCGCTGGTCGAGAGCATTCTCGATTACGGCGTCAACATCGTGCTGACCACGGGCACGGTCACCTCGGCGCAGGTCGCCGAAGAACGGCTGGGCGACCGCATCATCCACCAATATGTGCCGCTCGACCTCAAGCCGGCGGTCAGTCGCTTCCTCGATCATTGGCAGCCGGACCTGGCGATCATCGCCGAATCGGAGATCTGGCCGATGACCATCCTGGAACTCGGCGCCCGCCGCGTGCCGCAGGTTCTGGTCAACGGCAGGCTGTCCGACCGCTCTTTCAAGTCCTGGAAGAAGCGCGCCAACATTGCCGAAGCATTGTTCGAAAATCTCGCCCATGTCGTTGCCCAATCGGATCTCGATGGCGAGCGCTTCCTTTCGCTCGGCGCCCGGCCGGTCACTGTATCCGGCAATCTCAAGGTCGACACCGCGCCGCCGCCGGCCGACGAGCGGGCACTGGCGGCGCTGAAACGCCAGATCGGCGGCCGCCCGACCTGGGCGGCGATCTCGACCCATGACGGCGAAGAGGCGGTCGCCGCCGAAGTTCACGCCATGCTGCACAAGCGCCACCACGGGCTTTTAACGATCATCGTGCCGCGCCATCCCGATCGCGCCGGGCAGCTGGCCGCCCAGATTTCCGGCATGGGCCTGAAGCTGGCGCAGCGCAGCAAGGGCGACAGGATCACCGCCGACACCGATATTCTGCTCGGCGACACGATCGGCGAGATGGGGCTTTATCTGAGGCTGACGGAAATTGCCTTTGTCGGCCGTTCGCTGACTTCCGAGGGCGGCCAGAACCCGCTGGAACCAGCCATGCTGGAGACAGCGGTGCTTGCCGGCCGCAACGTCCAGAATTTTCGCGAGGCCTATCAGCGCCTGCTCGATAGCGGCGGCGCCAAGCTGGTGCGCGACCGCGATATGCTGGCCGGCGCCGTTAATTTCCTTTTGACCAACGAGGCGGCCCGCCATGAGATGATGGCGGCGGGTGCGGCGACGGTCGACGAGATGCGCGGTGCGCTGGCGCATACGCTCAGGTCGCTCGAGCCCTATATCCAGCCGCTGGTCGTCAAGTCGCGCCTGAAGGGCGCGAACGGGCGCTGACGTGACCTCGGAAGCGCCGCCCTTCTGGTGGGAAGAGCCGGACTGGCGGGTCACGGCGCTGTCGCCGCTCTCCGCCGTCTATGCGCTTGTCGCCGGTCGCCGCATGCGGCACGCGCCGCGTGAAAAGGTCGAGGCGCCGGTGCTCTGCGTCGGCAACTTCACCGTCGGCGGCACCGGCAAGACGCCGGTGGCGATCGCGCTGGCCGAGCAGGCCAGGCGCATGCAGCTTAATCCGGGTTTCCTGTCGCGTGGCCATGGCGGCTCCTTCGCGCAGCCGCATATCGTCGATCCGCACCACGATGCCGCCAAGCATGTCGGCGACGAGCCGCTGCTTCTGGCCGAACACGCCCCGGTCGCGGTGACGCCGAACCGGGCCGCCGGCGCCAGGCTTCTGCTGGAGAAGCTCGGCTGCGATTTCCTGATCATGGATGACGGTTTTCAGAGCGCGCGCATCCACATCGACTATGCGCTCGTCGTCGTCGACGCGCGACATGGCATCGGCAATGGCCGCGTCATCCCCGGCGGGCCGCTGCGGGCAAAGATCGTCGACCAATTGGTCTTCACCAGCGCCTTGCTGAAGATGGGCGAGGGCACCGCGGCCGACACAGTCGTGCGCCAGGCAGCGCGCGCCGGCAGGCCG
Organism: Mesorhizobium sp. M0601; assembly: GCF_040320845.1. NCBI lineage: Bacteria > Pseudomonadati > Pseudomonadota > Alphaproteobacteria > Hyphomicrobiales > Phyllobacteriaceae > Mesorhizobium > Mesorhizobium sp. M0601. Next base: position 6,739 of record NZ_JAMYQK010000034.1, on the reverse strand, counting down.
ATCTTCGAGGCGCACACTGCCCCGAGCAGCAAGGTGACGCTGGCCGGCAGGCGTTTCCTGGCGTTCGCCGGCATTGGCCATCCCGACAGGTTTTTCGACACTGTCCGCGAGGCCGGCGGCGAGCTTGCGCTGACCAAATCGTTTCCTGACCATCATTTCTATGGGGAGGACGAACTTGCCGAATTGGCGGCGACGGCGCGTAAAGCCGGGCTTGGCCTCATTACCACCGCCAAGGACGCTGCCCGCCTGCGTCACGGCGCGGCACCGCCGGAATTCCTCGACGGGCTCGATGTGCTTGAGATCGACACCGTCTTCGAGCTCGACCATGTGCCGCAACGGATCATCGACGAGACGCTGGATGCCTGGCGGCAGCGCCGGCTTAAAGGCTGACCAGAAGCTTGAGCACCGAGGCAATGCGGGACTGGAATTTGCAGCTTTCCGCCGGTCGAACGTATTTTGTTCTTGCTTTGTGCCGGCAGCTATGCTAGTAATTTAACTATGGTGATGATTCGCCGGTGACCCGCCCTCGAACGTAGGCGGGTTTTTTATTTCATGGCCTCTAAGGTTTCGGTGTTGCCGGCCTGACGCCGCGGCAGAGGGCGCAGGATCGCAACGGGGCTGCTTCCATTTGCGCTGGACTAGCGTCGGCGGCGCAGTTCCGGATGCGCTTCGATCTCGCGGCGCAGCGAGGCAGCGGCGTTCACATAGGGTTCCTGCCTGGCGACACTCCAGTATTTAAGCTCGTCGAGCGGGATGCTCTCGCCGGTCACCGCGCAGCGTACGAAGGCGCCGGGGCTGGTCACCTGGAAGTCGCCGTCGAGATAGCGGATGCGGGCTTCCTTGCCGCCGGGTCCTTCGAAACGGTTCATCATGGGGTGGTGCCGAAATTCATGACGATGTCATCGCCACAAATTGCGGCGAGGTCAAGCTTGACGTTGATGACGGCCGATCTCCCCCCTTGTGGGGGAGATGTTCGGCAGGACAGAGGGGGGCGCTGTCCCGCGGACCTCTCAATCGATTGCGATTGCGTCCTCAGCTTGTTCTCGGCTGGTCTCAAAGTTAGCGAGCTAGCGATCCTTCGCGCCCCTCTCTGCCCTGCCGGGCATCTCCCCCACAAGGGCCCACAAGGGGGGAGATCAGCGCTTGTCCGTCGCTCCTAGCTCTCTACCTCAAGGAACTCTTCGATCTTCTCCGCTGGCAGCCCGGCCTGGACCGCGATGCGCCGGGCGAGTTCGGCGGCGGCGGCGCGCGGGCGCCCCAGCGGCCGGTCGAGCCAGTAAGATATCGGGCTTAGCGCACTGCGCTCGTCTACGGCGACGATGCGGCCCGATTTCAATTGGTCCACCGTCAACGGCGGACGTGCCAGCGCAATACCGAGCCCGTGCGCGGCGGCGTCGAGCACGAGGTTGTAGTCCTCGAAACGGCGGTCGTGCGGCCGCGGCCGATAGTCCATCTCCTGCGCCGCAAACCAGGCGCGCCAGGCTGAAGCGTCGGAATCATTGATCACCGGAAATTCGAGCAGTCGGGCGGGATCTCCGCGACCGATCTCCCTGGCCAGTCCCGGCGAGGCGACCGGGAACACATATTCTTCGAAAAGCTGCACCGAGATCCGGCCCGGAATGCGACCGCGCCCGCAGCGGATCGACAGGTCGATGCCCTCGTCGGCAAGATCGCCTTGGCGGATGTCGACGTCGAGCACGATACGCAGCTTGGACGGGTGGTTCTCCAGCGCCGCCATGCGCGGCATCAGCCACAGCCCGCTGACCGAGGGGATCGAGGTCAGCCGCACCACCGCCGTGCCGCGCGGCTCGACCCAGCGATCCGAATTGCTGGCGATCAGGGCAAAGGCTTCGGTGGTGCGCAGATGCAGGCGATTGCCCTCGACCGTCAGCGAGACGCCGCGGGCGCCGCGATCGAAGACTTTCAGCCCGAGCCAACCCTCGAGCTTGGCGATCTGCCGGCTGACGGCGCCGTGAGTGATGTTGAGCTTCTCGGCCGCCGCCGAAAAGCTGCCGGTCCGAGCCGCGGCGTCGAAGGCGCGCAGCGTTTCGAGCGGCAGCATCGGGTCTAAGCTGTGATCCATAGTCACAGGTGATCCTCGATTTGTTCGTTTGTCAACCGACCCGCAATAGCGTTTCTCTACTTCATGGCATTGGATCGCGAGGACACCCAGATGAGCGCTTACACCGGCACGTTGAATACGACACAGCGCATGGATGCCACGGCTGCCATCGCGGTGGCGCTGACGGTGGTCGGCTGGGCCTCCGCCTTTCCGGCGATCCGCGCCGGCCTTGCCGCTTTCGGGCCGCTGGAACTTGGCGCGCTGCGCTTTGCCATCGCCGCGGTTCCGGCGGCGATCTTCCTCGCGGTCAAGCGGCCGGCGCTGCCCAGGCTCGATGAACTCTGGCGCTTTGTCTTCGGTGGTGCCGTCTTCGTCGCGCTCTACACGGTGATGCTCAATTTCGGCGAGCTGACCGTTTCGGCCGGTGCGGCCGGCTTCATCATCAATGTCAGCCCGATCTTCACCGCCATCATGGCCATGGCGCTGCTCGGCGAACGCTTCTCGGGCCTGGCCTGGGCCGGCACATTCCTGTCCTTCGCCGGTATCGGGATCATCGCCATGGGCGAGGGGCAAGGGCTGCATTTCAACAGCGGTGCGCTGCTTGTCCTCGGCTCGGCGCTGTGCTCGGCGGTCAACACCATCGTCCAGAAGCCGCTGTTTGGTAGCCACCACCCGCTGACGATCTCGGCCTCGAATATGGTGCTTGGCGCGCTCTGCCTGTCGCCGTTCCTGTCGAGCGGTCTGGCACAGGCGGCGGTCGCCGACACCGCCGGGCTCGGCGCCGTCATCTTTCTCGGCATCGTGCCCAGCCTGATCGCCTATGCCGCGTGGGCGACAGCACTTTCCCGACTGCCCGCGGCGCGTGCCTCGACCTTCCTCTATCTGGTGTCGCCGATGGCGACGCTGATCGGCTTCTTCTGGCTGGGCGAGGTGCCGACGCTGCTCGGCATAATCGGCGGGGCGCTGGCGCTGGGCGGCGTCATTGTGGTGAATTTGAAGAGATGAGAGCTTTAGTGCTTGACTGCTGGTGGCGTACGCGGCTGATTTAACTAGAAGTACGGTTGCCACCAGTGAGCTTTGAATGCCTAAGACGTTTTTCAGGGATGGTTCGACGTTTCGCCCAATAGCAGTTGGTTACGGCAGCTGTATTGCGACCGACCGCATCACCGTGGATGGCGCGCAAGTAGGCTATCTTTACCGCGAAACGCCAGATCATCCGGTTGATAGCGGATGGTGCTTTTTTGCAGGCGATGAATCTGACGAATACATCAACGACCCCAACAATTCCGGGTTGTACGATGTCAATACAATTGCGAATTACGACCCGCTCATTACCTCTTGTTTAGAGGCGCCTTGTGGAAGTGCGTTTTTGAGAATCGAGGGGAAGTTTGTCCGTCAGAAGTTCGAACCCCCAGATGATGATTAAAGCCGCCTGTGGAACCAGCCTTGCTAGCGAGTTATAGACAGCGCCAGCGCGAGCGACCTTCTCACCGCCTCCCAAACAGCCTCTCGATATCCGCCAGCTTGAGCTCGATGTAGGTCGGGCGGCCATGGTTGCAGGTGCCGGAGCCCGGCGTCGCCTCCATCTGCCGCAGCAGCGCGTTCATCTCTTCCGGTTTGAGCAGGCGGCCGGAACGTACCGAGCCGTGGCAGGCCATGGTCGCGGCTATTCTGTCCAGCCGCTCCTTCAGCGTGTCGACCGTGTCGTTGTCGGCGATCTCGTCGGCGAGATCGCGCACCAGCTGCTGGACGTTGGTCTCGCCGAGCATCGACGGCGTCTCGCGCACCGCGACGGCACCGGGGCCGAAGCGCTCGATGCCGAGGCCGAAGCGGGCCAGCGTCTCGGAATGCCTGGCAAGCCGCTCGGCATCCTCTTCCGACAGATCGACAATCTCGGGCAACAGCAGCATCTGCGACGGCACCGAGCGTGAGTGGAGGGCGTTCTTCAAGGCCTCGTAGACCAGCCGCTCATGTGCCGCGTGCTGGTCGACGATGACCAGCGAATCCCTGGTCTGGGCGACGATATAATTCTCGTGCACTTGCGCGCGCGCCGCGCCCAGCGCCGTGCCGAGCAGCGTTTCCGCCGCTTCGTTTTGCCCGGCGCGCGCATCGGCGCTGTGCAGCGGCCCGGCGTCGAAGGCCGCCTGCTCGTCCTCGCCGAACCCGTCGCCCATATTGAGCGGCCGCTGCGGCGAACGGGCAGGATCGAACCCGGCAAAGCCCGATGCCCGATAGGCGGCCTCGTAGCTGCGGTGACCGTTGGCCGGGCCACCATGCGCATAGGATGCGGCGCCTGGCCGGAACGCCGCCATCATGCCGGCGGCCCCTGTGGTGGCGGGGCGGATGCCGGCATTGGCCAGCGCTTCGCGAATGGCGCCGACGATCAGCCCGCGCACCAGCCCCGGGTCGCGGAAGCGCACGTCTGCCTTGGCCGGATGGACGTTGACGTCGACGATCGCCGGATCGAGCGCCAGGAACAGCACGGTGACGGCATGGCGGTCGCGCGGCAGCACGTCGGCGAAGGCGCCGCGAATGGCGCCGGCGATCAGTTTGTCACGCACCGGGCGGCCGTTGACATAAGCGTATTGCTGCAGCGCGTTGGCGCGGGTGAAGGAGGGGACCGAGACATGGCCGGCGAGATGCACGCCGTCCCGCATCGCGTCGATGGCGATCGCATTGTCCGGAAAGTCGGCGCCCATCACCTGCGCCACCCGGCGCAGCCGGCCTTCCGGGCTGTCGTCGGTCGCCGGCAGTTCCAGCGTCGAGCGGTCCGGGCCGGCCAGGGTGAAGCGCACGGCGGGAAAGGCGATGGCGATGCGCTTGACCACGTCGCCGATGGCCGTGCTTTCGGCGCGCTCGCCCTTCATGAATTTGAGCCTTGCGGGCGTGGCGAAGAACAGGTCGCGCACCTCGACCGTGGTTCCGCGATTGGCCGCCGCCGGCCTGACCGCGGAGACGCGGCCGCCCTCGATGCCGATCTCGGCGGCGTTTTCACTGGACGCGGTGCGCGAGCGGATCGACAGCCGTGCCACCGAGCCGATCGAGGGCAAGGCCTCGCCGCGAAAGCCGAGCGAGCGGATGTCGTGAATGTTGTCGGCGAGCTTGGAGGTGCAATGGCGCGCAATCGCCAGCGCCAGTTCCTTTTCCGGAATGCCCGAGCCGTCGTCACTGACGCGGATCAGGTTCAGCCCGCCGCCGGCGGTGACGATCTCGACTCTGGTAGCGCCTGCATCCAGCGCGTTCTCGACCAGTTCCTTGACCACGCTTGCCGGACGTTCGATGACTTCGCCGGCGGCGATCTGGTTGATCATCGTTTCGGAAAGCTGGCGGATCGGCATGGGGCACTATAGGCGGATTCGTGGTCGATGCGGGAGGGGGAGAATAGCGTTGACCGTTGCAAGGCAGTGAGACTGCTCCGTTGCTCCGCCAGAGGGGGTGCTGTCCCGCCACGATATAGAGATAGGAATATTGTTGAGTGAATGGGCTTGGCCCCAACTGACTTATTAGAATTAGTCGGGCGAAGGCCAAAATCCGAAGCGAATGGCCGTTGGAGGCGACATTTGGACGTCATCCTAGATTACTTGATGGTAAAGTTCGCTCGATGGATACAGCGTCGAAAGAGTCGTATTGCGAGAATAATTTGGTTTACTATTTGGACGGTTATTTCGATATTGCTAACAGTTTTTCTATTTTACCTCCTGTATATTCGAAACCTGACCATATAGTTTCGTGTTTCTACCACTGCGGCGCAGGTGCCGCCGCAGGCTTGATCGCGGACACCCTCGATGCGGATCTCGGGGGCACTGTCGCGATAGTGTGCTGAAGGTTCTGCAAAAAGTTTTGGAGAGAGAACGGGGCTTGCTCTGAGGGGCGAGCTGCCATGGCACGCTGGTGACGTTTCGACTACCTATTCCCGTGGAAGGGGAGTGCCATGACCAATCGAGAAATTAGACTGAGCAGAGGGCGAGTTGAAAGCGTTGCCATCCAAGGAGCTTATCAAGGGCAATCAGTAACGCACTTCGTCGACCCGCAAACCGGCTTGAATGTCATTCGCGATAGTTCAGGAAATCTCCTGTCTGGATGGAAGCTCAGTCCCAAGCAGTTAGAATATGTCTTGACGACCGGAAAACTGGGAGGCGGACTATGAGCAGCGTATCTGGCGAATATCGTGCGTTGGTTGAAACCTTTCTCGCAAGGGAAATAGATGCTCCTAAGTTGGTAGAAATTTACTTAAAGAAATTTAAGGATGAGACGCGAGCCATCCCAGAGCAGGAGTTTAAGGTGATAGATGAGATCTTTGCTGACATTGACTCATACACTTCCGATATCAGCTTGATTAGAGAGAATCCTAGATTCTATGTTGACGAAGCACAACTGAGAGTAAAAGTTGCGGAGGCCCTAGACCGGCTCCCATGAGGCTTACCGGGATAACCGAAAGCAATTATCTCAATCCCGCTCTACAGCGGCGCGAGTTCGTGACAGAGCTCAAGCGGGCTCGCCGGCGGCAATCCGCGAAGTGCTGCCCGAGGCGGTCTGGCAGCGCTGCTACGTGCACTTCCTCAGAAACGCGCTCGACTACGTGCCGCGCAAGATCGACGACGATTGCCTGATGGAGCTCAGATGGTTCTACGACCGGCGCGACCTTGCCGAGGTCAAACGCGACCTGGCGCAGTGGAT
>NZ_JAMYQK010000033.1:0-74432 GCF_040320845.1 Mesorhizobium sp. M0601 | reverse complement strand
AAAGAAAGCTTGACCCCAGCACTCCGGTGCTCAGGTTCTCCTGGCTGCCGGATGCGCACGTCTGCGGTCTTCACCGGATGCGTACAGGCAAGGCGGTTGGCCGATGGAATACATCATGACAAAATGCAGCGGCCTTTCCGCGGCCCAGGCAATATTTTCCGGGCCCTCATAGACACAAGGGCTCCTTGGGCAGGAATTTCTCGAATTAGCATGCTGGGTGGAAAATTCATTCCCGAACCATTCGGCCGCAAGCCTGTCTTGCATTGTTCTGCGCAGGAACGATCTGCTAGAACGCCCGCACGAGAATAGATTGTCCGGAGGTGCAGTTTGAATCGGGCGGCTGAAGGTCGCCTCCGATGCAGGCCCTTCCGTGGATCGGTACGAAAGAACGCTTACAGTCCATGAACATCGCACTTACGCACCTTCAGCGGCTTGAGGCCGAATCCATCCATATTTTTCGCGAGGTGGCCGCGGCGTTTGCCAAGCCGGTCATGCTCTATTCGGTCGGCAAGGATTCGTCCGTGCTCATGCATCTGGCGATGAAGGCGTTCTATCCCGCCAAGCCGCCCTTTCCCTTTCTCCATGTCGACACGACCTGGAAATTCCGCGAGATGATCGCCTTTCGCGACCAGATGCAGCAAAAGCTCGGATTCGACCTCTTGGTCCATGTCAATGAAGACGGCGTGCGCGACAACATCAATCCGTTCGATCACGGCTCCAACACCCATACTCATGTGATGAAGACGGTGGCGCTGCGGCAGGCGCTCGACAAATACGGGTTTGACGCTGCCTTCGGCGGCGCGCGACGCGACGAGGAGAAGTCGCGCGCCAAGGAGCGCATCTTTTCGTTCCGCAACGCCCAGCATGTCTGGGATCCGAAGAACCAGCGGCCGGAGATGTGGAAGATTTTCAACACCCGCATCGCTGCCGGTGAATCGATCAGGGTGTTCCCGTTGTCGAACTGGACCGAGCTCGACATCTGGCAGTACATTCTTCAGGAAGACATCCCGATCGTGCCGCTGTATCTGGCCAAGGAGCGGCCGGTCGTCGAGCGCGATGGCATGCTTATCCTGAGGGATGATGAGCGCATGCAGCTGCGGCCCGGCGAAACAGTGGAGAACCGGATGGTGCGGTTCCGCACGCTCGGCTGCTATCCGCTGACCGGCGCGATCGACTCGGAGGCCGACACTCTGGAGGCGATAGTCGGCGAAATGCTCACGGCGCGCACTTCCGAGCGGCAAGGTCGCCTGATCGACCGTGATGAAGCCGGCTCGATGGAAAAGAAGAAGCGCGAGGGGTATTTCTGAGTATGCGCCACATCATGGCCAAGAGCCTCGCCCCGACCGACGGCGTCCGCGACTATCTGGCGGCGCAGGAACGAAAGTCGCTGCTGCGCTTCCTGACCTGCGGCTCGGTCGACGACGGCAAGTCGACGCTGATCGGGCGCCTGCTTTCCGACACCAAGCAGATTTTCGAGGACCAGCTGGCCACGCTCGAGCGCGATTCGCGCAAGCACGGCACCACCGGCGATGACGTCGACTTCGCGCTGCTGGTCGACGGCCTCGAGGCCGAGCGCGAGCAAGGCATTACCATCGACGTCGCCTATCGCTTCTTCGCCACGCCAAAGCGCAAGTTCATCGTCGCCGACACGCCCGGCCACGAACAATACACTCGTAACATGGCGACGGGTGCATCGACCGCGGATCTCGCCATCGTGCTGATCGATGCCCGCCAGGGCGTGTTGCGCCAGACCAGACGACATTCGATCATTGCCTCGCTGCTTGGCATCCGCCACATTGTGCTCGCCGTCAACAAGATCGATCTTGTCGGTTTCGACGAGGCGGTTTTTGAGCGGATCGTCGCCGATTACGCGCAGTTCTCACGTGAGCTCGGCTTCGAGACGATCGTGCCCATTCCGATGTCGGCTCGCTACGGTGACAATGTTACCGGCCGTTCCGATAGGACGGACTGGTATTCCGGCCCGACGCTGATCGAACATCTCGAAACCGTCTCGGTCGACGAGGCCGCGGTCGAATTGCCGTTCCGGTTTCCCGTCCAATACGTGAACCGCCCCAATCTCGACTTCCGCGGTTTCGCGGGCACTATAGCCTCCGGGTCGGTTGCGCCGGGCGACGAGGTGGTCGTCGTCAAATCCGGCAAGTCCTCACGTGTCAGGCGCGTCGTCTCGCATGGCGGCGATCTTCAGCAGGCTATCGCCGGCCAGGCCATCACCCTTGTCCTCGACGACGAGGTGGAAGTCTCGCGCGGCAATATGCTGGTATCGTCGGCGGCGCGGCCGCAGGTCGCCGATCAGTTCGCCGCCAACATCGTCTGGTTCGACGAACATGCGCTGCTGCCCGGCCGCTCCTACATCCTGCGCACCGAGACCGACCAGACCAGCGCCACCGTCACCGACCTGAAATACCGCGTCAACGTCAACGACTTTGCCCATGAGGCAGCCAAGTCGCTTGAAATGAACGAAGTCGGCATCTGCAACATCTCGACGCGGTCGCCGATCGTCTTCGATCCGTTTGCCGAAAACCGCACCACCGGCGCCTTCATCCTGATCGACCGCATCACCAACGCCACGGTCGGCGCCGGCATGATCCTGCATTCGCTGCGCCGCGCCGAAAACATCCACTGGCAGTCGCTCGATGTCGGCAAGCGCGCCCGCGCCGATATGAAGAACCAGCGGCCGGCCGTGTTCTGGTTCACCGGGCTTTCGGGCTCGGGCAAGTCGACCATCGCCAATCTGTTAGAAAAAAAGCTGTTCGCCACCGGGCGCCATACCTACATTCTGGATGGCGACAACGTCCGTCACGGCCTCAACCGCGATCTCGGTTTCACCGACGCCGATCGTGTCGAAAACATTCGCCGCGTCGCCGAAGTGGCACGCCTGATGGCCGACGCCGGGCTGATCGTCATCGTGTCATTCATCTCGCCGTTCAGCGCCGAGCGGCGCATGGCGCGCGAACTGATGGCCGACGGCGAATTCGTCGAGGTGTTTGTCGATACCCCCTTCGAGGAATGCGCCAGGCGCGATCCGAAGGGTCTCTATGCGCGGGCGTTGAACGGCGAGATCAAGAACTTCACCGGCGTCGATTCACCCTATGAGGTGCCGGAAAAGCCCGAAATTCATCTCAAGACACTCGGCAAATCGGCCGAGGAGATGGTGGACGCCCTGGAACACTGGCTGAACGAGCGGGACATTGCCGAAGACCAATATGACAGCGGCGGCGGTATCTGACGACGAAGCGATGCTCGCCGTCTTCGAGCACCTTGCCTTGGCGGCGGGGCGCGAGGTGATGCGTGTCTTTCGTGCCGGCTGTGCGGTCGACAGCAAGTCGGACAGTTCGCCGGTGACGGAGGCTGACCGCGAGAGCGAAAAGATCATCCTTGCCGGGCTGCGCGCCGCATTTCCGGCGATTCCATGCGTGGCCGAGGAAGAAGCTTCGGCCGGCATCATGGCACCGGATCTCGGCGACGCCTTTTTCCTGATCGATCCGCTCGACGGCACCAAGGAGTTCGTCAACCGGCGGACCGATTTCACTGTCAACATCGCGCTGGTTCGCCATGGCGTGCCTGAGATCGGCGTCGTCTTCGCGCCTTGCACCGGCCGCTTCTTTTCCGGCCGGCCGGGCAAAGCGGAAACGATCGAGATCAATGAGGACTATGAAATCGTCGATCGCCAGCCGATTTCGGCAAGGGCTGGTATGGTGCCGCTGACCGTCGTTGCCAGCCGCTCCCACAACACGCCGGAAACCGATGCCTATATCCGCGCGCTTGGCGCCGCCGAGATCGTCTCGGTCGGCTCGTCGCTGAAATTCTGCCTTGTCGCCGGTGCCGAGGCGGACGTCTATCCGCGCTTCGGCCGCACCATGGAGTGGGATACGGCCGCGGGTGACGCGGTGCTACGCGCCGCCGGCGGCATGACGCGCACGCTGGATGGTGAGCCGCTCGCCTACGGCAAGCGCAACCAGAGTGACGACGAGGATTTCGCCAACCCGCATTTTATCGCAAGCGGCAAGGCTGCTGGATTTGGCTAGACGGTGATTGCGCAGTTGCAGACCCGTACGAAAGTGCGGGTGTTGCAAGTGACTTATGCAAGCGACCTCAGATACTGCTCGAGATCTGTAAACACAGCGGTACGATCCCATCCAGCCGACAGTTGGGTCGGCGTGGCCGATTGCTTCGTGTCCGGTCGATGCTGCGGGGCCTTCACACGGTGTATCCAAATTGCTGTATACCGATACACTTGAACGGCTATACGAGGCAGTGATGGCGTTCCACATCAAAAATCCCGAGACCGACGCACTGGCCCGCCGGCTCGCCGCACTTAAGAGGACTGGTCTGACAGAGGCTGTCCATGCCGCGCTCAAGCATGAGCTTGAGCGCGAACAGGCTAGAGCGTCCCTGGTAGAGATCGGCGCCAGGTTCTGCCGTGATCTGCGAGCCCGGGGCAAGCCTGATCACGGCAGGCCGGCCGACAAGGCGTTTCGCGACAGCCTGTACGAGAATGACTGATGTTCATCAACTTCAATCTGGACCGTGGCCAGCCAAGTAAAGTCCGGTTCAAACACCGTTCAGCCCGCCGGGTCCCGGCCAGGAGTTCGCGCGCAGCATCCTCGCTGGTCATCAGCGCCGTCAGGGCCGAGGCGATCACGTTCAAGAACCTAAAATGCGGCGGGCTTGCTTCGGATGGCTAAGGCCAGGAGCGCCTCCGAAAGTCGTTTCTTCGCCCGCTCCACCCCGTTCTCGTCGATTGCCTCAACATCGAGGAACAAGTCGAGACCAGTCGCATGCTCGCTGATGACCTGAGGGCGCTGGGCGAGTTCACCCAGGAGGCCCTCGACTTCGTAGGGGACAACCTCCCGGCTGATCCCCTTCATGGCAATCGGGGCTAACGGACGCGCCCGGACAAGGTCGCGCACGAGCGCGTAAGTCTCATAGCTGAGGCAGATGCCGCCGGGCTCGGCAATCGACTGCAGCCGGGCCGCCAAGTTCGCCTCGGCTCCAATGATCGTGTAGTCCATCCGATCATCGGAACCGAAGTTCCCAACGTTGCAATAGCCCGTGTTGATGCCCATGCGAGCTCGGAAGGGCCGTTCAACTCCGCGGTCATGCCACACCCTGTTCAACTGCTCCAGCCGACGCTGCATGTCGACAGCCATGCGCAAGCAGGCTCTCGCGTCTTCCTCGACGCCTTGCGTCTCGGGGTCTCCGAAGAACACAAGAAGCGCGTCGCCGATGAACTTGTCGACGGTGCCGCCGTGTTTGAGCGCGATCGTCGACATCTCGGTGAAGTACTCGTTGAGGAGAAGCGTCAGGTCCTCGGGCTGGAGCCGTTCCACGATCGCGGTGAAATCCTTGACGTCGGAGAAAAAGATCGTGAGCTTCTTGCGCTCGGTCGCGATGGTGACGTCCTTCTGGCCGCTGAAAATGCTTTTGTAGATTTGAGGCGAAAGGTATTTGGCGATCTTCAATGAAATCGCGGCCAGGAAGTCGTTTGCCTCCGAAAGCTCCTTGTTGATGCCCTGAATCAACGCGGACTGCCGACGCTGCAGGAGAATGAACGTCAGGCCCGCCGCCGCCGCGAAACCGAAATATAGGAGCAGATACTTGAAGGTCAGCACGTTCGCAGCGATAGGCTGATTGACTGATATCTCCTGGATCCCTCGGACATCCCCTACCTTCCAGTCCGTCTTGGGGCTGTCCGGGTGTGAGTTATGGCAGGTCACGCACACTTGTCCCATTATGACAGGGGCCGCGGCGCGGACCTGCCGGTCAAACAGTGAGCCCGAGACCTCGATGATCGGCTCCTTCGGGTTGGCGCGCAAAGCCAGGATTGCATTCCGCTCGAACGCATCGAGCTGGTGGGGCGCGCGACCTTTGAAAGGCAGATCCGAGACGAACCGATATTTGACCGAGCCGTCGTGAGCGCTGATGCGCTTGCCGAGTTCGATCGAGAGGGTTGCTGGAATAGGGATCGCGCCTGGCACGTCCCGGTAGTTGTGCGTCGCAGTTACGGCGCCGTTAGCTTGCAGCACGCGTCCCACGACGTCGCTGCCGTAGAATCCGCGCATTTCGTCGATGATGCGGCTGATTTCGCTCGCTTGCCTGCGCAGCATCCGTTCCGACAGGTCTCGGAGGTCGAGCCAGGCTGCGACGGGCAGACCGATAAGGCCGATGACCACTGCCGCCACCAGGAGCGGTCCCATGGTGCGCTGCTGACGCGCAATCTGTTCACCCAGTCCAGCCATTGTGCAAGCGCCCGGCCGTCTTAGTATGTGAACTATAGCTCATTCCCGGCACGGTACCAGAGTCAGTCTTGGCTCGATGAAAACACGTCAGCCCTGCAATGTCGGAACGACCTTGAGCGGTTGTTGCGAAGCCCCGACCCTCACAGCGATTTGCATTCTGGCGCTAGACGGACAATGAATCAGTGAAGGGATGTCGCAAAGTCGGTGGAATGCGCTCCGCGATAACCGCTCAGGGCTCAAAATTCGTGTCTGGCAAGGTTGAGACTTCTGCGGCCGGAGAGCGCGTCGGAAAAGAAAGTGTCCCGTGAAACGTGTCCGCGTTTCGGCCACACTATGGAATGGGCACCGCGGCGGGTGACGCGGGTGCTGCGCGCTGCCGGCAGTATGACGCGCACCTGAATGGTGCGCCGCTCGCCCACGGTAAGCGCAACCTGGGCGAAGACGAGGATTTCGCCAATTCGCATTTCATTGCCAGCGGCAACGCTGCCACGGCCGCTTAGGCATCATGATGAACTCCAATGCCGTCCCGGCTCGTCGTCGCCCCAATGACGACGTCGCGGATGCGACGCCTGAGTGAGGCACTTGTTTTCAGGCGAACCGTTGGGCGAGGAATAACCCTACGGTGTGGATCGTGGCAGCGGCGCTTCCGCGTGTTAAACTGCTTGCATGGAGATCGACACCAACAAGATCGACGATGCCGTTATGGGCCTGCTTTGGCTGACGCTGCATGAAGAGAGGCGCGCCTGGAAGGAGTTGGATTGGAATGCTCTGGATCGCTTGCACGAGAAGGGGCTGATCGCGAATCCGGCAAGCAAGGCGAAGTCGGTGGTTCTGACAGATGAAGGACTGCGGCGTGCTGAGGAGCTATTCCGAACCCTGTTCACTCGCCCGGCGCCCTGAGCCAGAGCGCTGGACGGGCGCCTGCGAGCTGATAACGCACATGGCTGAATTTCGACACCGGCGGCGCGCCGACCGCAGGCGGGACGGCCGGTGCTCTCGCCGTGACGGCCAAATTGGTATTCGTCATCTACGCCAACGGGCGCATCCATTCTGTTAAGGCAGTGGCAGAGCATACCGCAGCCGCGAGATGCTTCTCCCGGCGAATGGGCGCTCCGGGCCGAGTTGCAGCCAGCAGCGGGTCGGCGCCGCTGCTGACACATGGGATGTTAGTGGGGCAGATTGCCACTGGCGATGCGAAATCTCTATGGCTGCGGATTTCCGAAGGCAGGTTTCTCAAGCACGAGCACATGACTACCAAGAGGCGATGTGTGGGTGCTCTTGACCTGGAACCCCTCGTCAGAAAGCGTTTCGATGAATTCGCCATCCGTTCCAGGCGGAACGCGGGCAACGACGTTCGAGGTGCGCCTGACAATATTGGAAAGCACCCTTCGCGCCTTGCCCGGGCCGATGTTGCGCTGCATGTGCTGGTAGACGGCCAGCAGCAGGACGATATCGTATTTCGGTAGGAGGATATTGCCGAGGCGTCGGCTGCCGAGGTTTAGGCGATCGAACCGGGCATGTACCGGGGAGCCACTCAACAACATCTTTGCAGTCTCGATATGCGGCTTCGCAACGTCGATCCCGTGGATCGAACTGGGTTTCAGCTTGGATATCTCATAGGCGACAACACCCATATTGCAGCCAACATCGAGAATGGATTTTCCGGCGTAGTCGACCTTTGCGGAGAATAGCCCGTCAAGTCTGTCGTCCCACGTTCCGGCAAAACCCCTTTTGAATCTTGACCACCACAAATCATCAGCTCCTTTGAGAAGAGCCCCCTTGAGCGCCTCCTACCACGAGAGAATTAACGGTCGATACCCGTTCAACTGGAATTGATGACATTGACGAACCAAGGCAGGGACGTGTGCGGCCGCCTCACAACCCCATCAGCTTGAGTGCCGCGGGAACCGCATAGCGGTTGCCGTCATAGCGCAGCCGGTAGGTCCGCTTCACAGACTTGGCGGGATGGGACTGGCATTCGCCATTCTGGTCGGGGGAGGGATTATCGGTATTCGACCGCTCAACCGCGGTGATATCGTGATAGCCATGATGGCTCGCCGGGCTTATCACCAGGCTGACTTGGCTGGAATGAAAGTATCCGGCGCAACTACCATCGCTATCGCCGCCAGAGCCGGCCACCACGAGGCCGTCGAGCACCACGCGTAGCGTATCGCCGGTGAGAGCATAGAGCCGCAGGTCGGTTTCAGTGAAGGGAGCGGTCAGCGAATGGTGTGCCAGTTCGATGCTCAGGCCGAAGGCGGTTACCTCAGAGGCCAGTGCATAGCGGCCGGTGTCGAATTCCACCTTCTCGATGACAATCGCGTCATCGGTCATCAGACCGGGCTGGAGCAGGCGCTGGCGAACACGCAGCGTATTCCTGTCGACGACCAGAAGCTCGATATCGCCGACATGCAGGTGGTCGCCGTTAGCCCTGTCAATCAGCGGCACAGCCACCAACAGCAGGTCGACATGGGCGGGCCAAATCTTGCAGACCAGGCCAAATGGCGCTTCGCTCTCCGGGAGCGTTGAGGTGATGCTGGTATGAGGTTCAAGCGTGAACGAGGTGCCGTCGGCGCTCTTTCGGGCCTTGGGATAGGCCTGCAGCACCAGCGCGGTGGCATCGCCGCAATCGCTCGCCGCGGCCTTGGGGGGCGACAGGCTGGCGAGGGCGGCGCCGAGCAACAGGACAGGCAACACTATTCGCATGGAGTTTCTTGCCTCGCAGGGCCGGGTTCGGTCAGGGCCCTTCTACGCGAGATTGGTGGCGGCGCACAGGGTGTAGAGAAGTGACGGCTAGCTCCACCCGCTGCGTCAGGACCATAGGTATCCTGGAAAGTCGCAAAGCCCGAGCTCGCTTAGGGACGGTGATCATGAGAACGCCGCCCGAGCGGCCAATTCTTGCCAATGCTGTTCGAGCTGCCTGAAACAGATACGGACAAGGTGATCTCGATTGCCTTGTCGCGCTCCGATTAGAAAAGAAGCGCTCCGACAAGAAACCTCTACAAAACCGGACCTCGCCGATCCGTTAAGCGCACCTTCTAGGGTGTACATTCCAAAATTAACTCGGCATGACCTCCGTTTCTGACCCCCTGAGCCGGGCGGGTTCGCTGTCGGCGCGGTATTGAAGCAGAACCAATGCCGCGCCTGCTTCGGCTTTCCGAAACCGCAGCGTGTCTTTCCTTGAGACTTGGCAGCACGGCGCGTTCAATCGGAACCGTGCTGCCTTCAAATGTACAGCCAGTTTGTCCAATCAGCCGACGGGCTTGTAAACGCCGGCAGCCTTTTTGGCGGCTGCGAGCGCCGCCTTCATGTCGAGTTCTTCGAGGACAACTAGCTCGTTTATCCAGCCGCTTGCCCGGACCGCCAATGCTAGGTCCATCCCATCGGCCTGGTCCGGAACCTCAGCATTGATGACAATATCGTAGGCGCCGCGAGTAAACATCATACCGGATACCTTGCTACCAACGCTTTCCAAAACCGCCTTGATTGCAGCTTCTCGGTCTGAACTTTGCATCAATCCGTTGTAGGCATGGGGCGGACAGTTTCCCAGGATTGTCACTTTCATGGGTATTCCTCCCGATCTTGTACTACTTTCGTTATTGGTCGTTTGACCAACACGGAGCTATGGCGGACGGTTGGGTCAGCCGTAACCCTGCATCGCAACGCTTTTGCTCACATCCAAAGCTGGCAGCGGGAAAGGTTCGACTTGCCCTGCGGTCTTGTCCAGATACTGCATCAAGGCCGTCACGAGGTGGTAGAAAATGCTCGCGGGCACCTCCGTCGCCAGTGACCTTCCGCGCTCGTCAATTCTGTCGATCCACAAGCCTAGCGGTGCGGGATCGATATGCCATTTGAAGAGGCGGGCGACACGTGCTTCGATCTCAGGTTTCAGATCAGGCCCGCCGATGCCGTCCAGGGCGACGGCCGCCTTGACGGCTTCGCATTGCGGCCAGCTGCGGGAGAGCCGGTCGAAGGGAATTCCCTGCCGCGACACGGCTGCATAAGCCAGGCCCGTGGCCCGGTTCAATCCGCTGGCGATCGCCGACGAATAGAGCTTCCTTGCATAGGCTGCCAAGTCTTTCTGCCCGCTTGCCCGCGCGAAATCGATGAGGAGCGAGGCCCATTCGAAATGGTGCCCTGGTTCGGTCCACTGTCCCTCCTCTCCCGGCAACGGTAGCCAATCGACATCGAAATGTTCCCCAAGCGTCCAGCTCTCCTGATCGAAGAAATGGCACCGGAAGAGATCGACGACACGTGCCGCCCGACGGAGATATGCACGCTCGCCGGTGACGCGATGCCAGGCAAGGAAGGATTCCAGCATGTGCATGTGCGGGTTCGAGAACCGCACCCCCTTCCAGCCGGGGGTCTCGAGGAAACCGTTCAGGCTGACGTCCTCGAGATGGGTGTCGATGAAATGGAACGTCTCTTGTGCCAGCTGCAGGGCATCCTGCTGGCCGCATCGGTGAGCATGGGCGAGCGCCAGGAGCACGCAGGAATGGTCGTAGGCGTCCTCCGTCGGGTCAGCCACGCTGCCATTGGCATTAAGGGTGCGCACCCAGCCACCGCGTTCGGTGCGGCCGTGTTTGGCGATAAATTTGATGCCTTGGTCGATGAGCTTGTCGGCCGGTCCAGCCCAGCCGCGTTCTTTGGCCACCGCGAACGCGTAAATCTGGCGCGCCATCGTCCGCATGCGCTTGGGTTTGCCCAACGGCCTTGCATCGAAACCGAGCGCCTCGTGGAAGCCGCCATACGCATCGTCGACACCTGCAGTGGACCACAGCGGCAGGGTTTCGTTGAAGAGCCAGTGCTCGACCCGCTTGCGCCATGACCCGCTGATGATGACCCGGTCGTCCGACCCCGTGAACTTCGTTTCAAGGCGTCCGCTCTTCTCGAGTTGTTCGACGACTTTCTTCGCGTTCTGGCTGTGGCTGACAGGAGCGACGAATACCGCGTCCGGTGTCGTCACCACCGCCACATCCTTCATCCCAATGACTGTCAGCAGTCTGCCCTGGCTTCTGAGATAGGAGTTGCCGCAATCCATGGCGACAACGTCGCCCATTATGACATTGCCGTCGCGGTCCGTCGGGCTGGCTTCGAGCAGCGATTGCCACGATCCAAGGTCGTTCCAGCGGAAGGAAGCCGTAACCATCGCAATACCGCGTGCATGCTCCATGACTGCGTAGTCGATCGACGTCGACGGGACAGCCGAATAGAAGCCCTGGGGCAGGTAGATGCCCAAGACGTCGGTCCGTGCAGCCTTATGGGCCCGTTCCGCGCTGTCCCAGATGTCTGGCCGGAACTCGAGAAATGCCTTCCGCATCGTGTCGGCACGAAACAGGAAGATGCCGGCGTTCCAGTAGAATCTTCCCGAAGCCACATATTTGCCGGCCGTCTCGGCATTGGGCTTTTCGACAAAATGTGAAACGGCGGCCCCGCCGTCACCATTTGCCGTAACCTCGATGTAGCCGTACCCGGTTTCGGGATGGGTCGGCCTGATGCCGAATACGACAATGCTTCCTGAATCGGCGGCAGGCATGCCAGCCTCGACGGTTTGCCAGAACTGCATTTCGGTCGATATCTGATGGTCGGAGGGCACCACGAGCACAAGCGCGTCACCGCCATATTCGGAGATCGTCTGCAACGTGGCTATGGCCACCGCAGCGGCGGTATTGCGGCCGACGGGCTCGAAAATCGGTCTGCCCCCGTTCAGGCCGAGCGGACCGATGTCCGAGATAACGCGGTCGGCATGCCGTTCGGAGGCTATCAGATAGATCGGCGTCTCGCCGTCCGAGCGCGCCTTGAGGCGTCGGACAGTCTTCGCAAGCATCGAGCCGTCGCCCGAAAGGTCGTGGAATTGCTTGGGATTGTCTTCGCGCGACAGCGGCCACAGCCGCGAGCCGACGCCCCCGCTCATCACAAAACTGACGATCCGCTCCGGCATGATCCAGTCCCCTCAAAATTTCTGGTTGTAGGCTCCGACCTCTGGATTGCGGCGCAGCACGGCATCGACAGCCCCGAACATCTCGCGACGAAGCCGAATGCGTTCGGCCTGGCTTGTCCGACTGTGTCCTGGGTCACGCATTTTGCTCGGCTCTTGCGCGGACAGACGTAGCACGCTGCCGGGCGGGAGGCTCCTTCATGAATTGGGGTAGCCCTAACGCCCCGATTGGCACCCCTAGTCCAATAGGAGCATGCCTGTCGGCGACCGAAAGGATGTCTCGTGCGTGCTGCTCGGGCTGACGACAAGGGTGGGCTGGGCTGCAACATGCCGGTGACCGCGTTCAAGTTCCGGTTCCGCGAGAATGGCGACGAAAGGCATTTCGGAGGCTGGCTCGCCTTCTCACGGCTTTCAAGGAGTCAGCGAAACGTCGTCTGTTCAGAGAAGGAATGACGGATTAGGCCGCGCTCTCATTGGACCGACGCAAACGGCGAGTACCCGAACGCACGCCCGCGAGATCGATACCTCACGCGGAACTGGCGTTCAACCGCCGATGGCAGATCTCGCCGGAATGAGAGATGTCATTCGTGGACAGGACGAGAGCGGCTGCCGCCCACGCTGCCAAAGGCGCAGGCCCATAGGTCTAGAATTGGCGGCGTCTATCTTTCGTGAAGTTGCAGGCACGCCTAGGCCGAAATACTCCCAAAGCGAGGTGAACCAAGCGCTTTTCTGGAGTCGGAGAACGTCAACAAGGGACGCTGACCGGCAACTCCCGGCGTGCCAAGTCGATTTTCCGGAACGGCCGCGAAGGCGGCAAGCGGATCGTCTGCGGCTCCGCGCGCAGCGGCGTGTTGAGTTCGGTCCGAACGGAGATCGTTTTGCTGGCGCTCCTCGTCGGCGTCATGGTCGGGTCGAAATCGAACAGAAGGTCGCCAGCCTTCACGCTCTGTCCATCGCGCACGTGGGTAGCGCGGACAACGCCCCTCTCTAAAGGCTGGTGCGCCCGCTTGGCACGATCTTGCCGGTCGCGTTTGCGACGATATTGATGCTGCCAAGACGCACATCACGGAGCCGGTAAGTGTTGTTCATGACCGGTGGCGCTTTCTAGACGCTACTGTCCCTATGCCAGCGCTCTCGCTCCAGACGTTTCAGATCGGCCGCCACCATTTCCGCCACGAGGTCGCTGAACGTCGTCTTAGGCGACCAGCCGAGCTTTGAGCGGGCTTTCGCCGGATTTCCCATCAGGAGATCGACCTCCGTTGGACGGAAATGGCGTGGGTCGATTCGGACGAGGATTTCTCCTGTCTTGCCATCCCGGCCGATCTCGTTCACCCCCTTACCTTCCCAGACGATGACGCGGCCGACTGCCCGAAAGGCACGCTCTACGAACTCTCGAACCGAGTGGGTTTCGCCCGTGGCGAGGACGAAGTCGTCTGGCTCGGCGTGCTGAAGAATCCGCCACATGCCCTCCACATAGTCGCGAGCATGCCCCCAGTCGCGTTTCGCATCCAGATTTCCAAGATAGAGGGCGGACTGAAAGCCTCGCTCGATACCTGCAACCGCACGTGTGATCTTGCGGGTCACAAACGTTTCGCCGCGCGTGGGGCCTTCATGATTAAACAGTATGCCATTGGAAGCGAACATTCCGTACGCTTCACGGTAGTTGATCGTGATCCAATAGGCATAGAGTTTGGCCGCCGCATAGGGAGAGCGCGGGTAGAACGGCGTCTTCTCCGTCTGGGGCACCTCCTGGACTTTGCCGAACAGCTCGGAGGTTGATGCCTGATAAAAGCGCACCCGCTCTCCCATCTTCAGGATGCGGATGGCTTCAAGCAGCCTGAGTGTGCCAAGGGCATCGGCGTTGCCGGTATATTCAGGCGTCTCGAAGCTTACCTGGACATGGCTTTGGGCCGCCAGATTGTAGATTTCGGTAGGGCGCGTCTCCTGAACGATGCGAATGAGATTGGTCGCATCGGTCAGGTCGGCGTAGTGGAGAAAAAAGCGTGCGTCCGGTTCGTGCGGATCGACGTAGATGTCGTCGATGCGTTCGGTATTGAAGGAGGAGGATCTGCGTTTCAGTCCGTGGACAGTATAGCCGTTCTCCAGCAGCAGTCTGGCAAGGTAGGCACCGTCCTGACCGGTCACACCAGTTATGAGCGCAATGCGATCTGTCATCGGGTCCCATCCAATCCTTGAGGGCTGTGGTGGCCTCGTCGACCGACGGTCTGCCCCACACTCCTCTAACGAAAGGCGAAAGTGCCTTGTTCTGCCAGAGTGTCTTTGTGGGAGGCACGCCAGCAAAAGAGGTAATCCCCACCGCTCAATGCCCGTCACAGCTACTTCCCGTGCGTCCCCTTTCTGCTTGGCGAGCCTCTTCAGCCTATGCTCCTATGGCATGGACGTAGCCGCCCTGCCGCGAGCCGTCACTTCACAAGCGCTTGCGCCACCGCTTCTCCGGGAGCTGCATGCCGGCCATGCTGCGGTCGGCAATGCCGAACATGTGGGTCGGCTGATCAGTGCGGCGCGGGCGATGCCTGCCGAGAAACGGTTCTCGGGTCACCTGGCAAGCGTGGCGTCAGGTTGTTGCCGACGATCCCGCCACCGACGGCGGCTTGTCGAAAGTTCTCGTAAGGCTTGCTATCGCGTCAGCAAAAATGACAATTCGTGGCCCGCAGGAGAAACATGGAACAGGGTGTAACCCTGGCCCTTTATCGCTTCCACTGTTCGGTAGGTTTGCTCCACGGGAGTGCGGTGCCACCAGTGGTGAAACTCGACGAGAATCTGTCTCGGTAGGACATCAGATCCAAGCACCTCTGGAAGGACGTCGTGCTCTGCCCCCTCGACGTCGAGTTTCAGCACATCGACAGTTGCCAGTCCGAGCATATCCAGGATAGTAGAATAACGCCTCACGTTGCAGACAATGCTCTTGCCTGTAACCAACTTCGTGGAAAAATTGCTGCGTGTGTCATCTTCGGACACAGCAAACGTTTGCTCCCCGTCGAAATTAGATATTCCCAAGGGGTAGATCCGCACAGTGGGGGGTAATTCCTGAGCGGCAATCCAGTCAAGACTGGCCGGAGTCGGATCAAACCCAAAGACCTTTGCACCGAATACTTTGCTGACTTCCAGATCAAATGAAATATCGTCCCCTAAGCCAAAGGAAAGAACAATAGGGGAGGGAGCAGCTAGAAGAGGCTCGACCGCAACGACCCAACCTCCATATGCGGAGCCGAGTTTTTGTGTAGGAATAGAGCATTCGGGCCGGAGAAGATGATCGAATCCTAAGGCCGCTCTTACAACTCGCTTACAATACCGGAGCCCATCTGGATTGTACATCAATGGTTGCCTTTGGCTTATTCCTAGTAGCTGTTCCGCTTGACTGCGCCGTCCTCACTGTGTCCGCCGTCCTCACTGTGTCCAAAATAGACAACAGCGCCAGATGGGGTTCAGTCTGGCCTAACGCGGAGCGGCTATCGACCTGTGAATTTTATATCGATTCCCTCCCGCGACCAGAGTGTCATTGTGGCAGGCGCTCCAACAAAAGGAGGTAATCCCGTCGCTCGGCGTTCGTAACAGATGCTACGGGAGCATCGCCTTGGGCTCGGCCAACGTCGTTGCCCTACCGCGTAGGAAGTAGGAGCCGCCCGGTGTGAGCGCCGGCTCACGAGTCGCCTCGTCCCCGAGGCCGTGCCGGCTCCTGCGGAGCCAAAGAAGTGGCAATCCTGTTCGTTGCGGAGCTGAACGCAGGAAGGGCCGGCAGTTCGAATCGGTCTTGGCGGGTTGCAACGAAATTGACCTTGGGTTCGCCGAGCGAAGAGATCGGGCTTGTCGAACAGCGCGGCGCGCGCAGTGTGCTGGGTACCTCAAAATGGCAGAGGTAGTAGGGCCAGTGGAAGCCGTAGAGCGGCCTTATCCAGCTTGCCGGATGCCTAATCCGCTTCATTGACGTAATCCGCCGCTGTTGCGAACACCTTCAGCATGATTGTTGTTGTCCGGCCAAGATGACGCTTCAGCGCGGCGATGCACGTCATGTCGCTGGCGGCTTCACACCAGTTCCTATTGCAGAAGCCCTTTGGCAAGTTCGCGCAACGCCTGGAACGCAACAACAAGGTATGAGGCCAGAAAGCTGCACAGATAGAAGCTTGATGGGGCGCCGCGCTCCCACCGGAGAACCAGGGCGCCGAGTTCAAGGCTCGGGTGCGTTTGTGCTACCCATACCAGGGTGGCGGCCAAGGCGAGGCTACCCAGAGCATTGGTCGGGTAATGCAGCCCCAAGTAGACTCGCGCAAGCTCTACCACCAAGGTGCAGGCCAGGGCGAGGAGTCCGAGTTCGAAGCGAACGAGAAGAATGGCGATCGCTAGACCCGCGAACAGAACCGCTCGCTCGCTGGGGAACCCGGGGGTGCCGGCGAACGGCGCTGAGCGCAGAACGGCAGCGTCGCCCAAAACGTCCGGGATATGAAGTCCAAGTGCGGAGTCAAAAATCGGCTTTGGCGTCGTCGGCAGAGCGCCCTGCAGGAAATGCGCGACGAGCGCCGCGAGGACAGCTGCGCAGACGCCGCTCACCAGCCTTGCCCTCGACTCCGGACCGTCCTGGGCGAACCAGCAATACCAAAGCAAGGACACAACTATAGCGCCCTCGGTTGTTGGGTAGACGGCACCGAAAGCGAGCCGGCTGGCGAAGGGCTGATTGCTCGCTACGGTGTTGACGGCCGTTGCGAGGGGCCTGTCGATCCAATCCGGGTTAAGGGCCAGGAAAGTCGTACCCACAAAGAGGAGGCAAAGCGCGGCGGCCTGTGTCAGGCAATGAAAATCGGACATCGGTTCGGCCATCTCAACTCTAGGCTTCGGGCGGCGGAACAACTGGAGTCCCGCTAACTAGGCGGTTGCAGAAACCTCGCAGCGCAGGGAGGCTGCAGAGCGGCCGAAGAAGGCAAGATCCTGCTCTCGGCGCAGTGTGTCGCAAAGCCGCCCGATCGGAAGCTCGATGTCGTCATAGCCGAGCACCTCGTCCCGCTTCACGTCGCGCAGCAGCCGGCAGCCCTCGGCGAGCCCGATCGGCACAAGCCGCTCGGCGTGCACCGTTCGCGCGTTCTCGCAGAGCCCGTAGGTCATGTAATGTCCAAGGCCATCGAGGATCTCTCCGGCACTAAGGTCCCGCTTGGCGGCGGCCACCACATCAACGGTCGGCGCGCCCAGGGGCGCAATCGCAGCATCGCGGAATATCGCGGCCCTCGCCACCGTGGAGGGCACCTCGAAATGACACAGATGATAGGGCCAATAGAAACAGTAGAGCGGTCCGGGGCCCATCTTGTAGAGTGAGAGATAGTGCTTCTCGACGGCATCCTCTGTGGTGCCAAGAACGAAGATGCCGGGGTTGGGCATGGCGCCGACACAATAATCAACTATCCCCGGCCCCTCGAGGAGCTGATTGAGCGGATACCACCCGACCGCCCCCTGGA
The DNA here is from genome assembly GCF_040320845.1 of Mesorhizobium sp. M0601. Taxonomy (NCBI): domain Bacteria; kingdom Pseudomonadati; phylum Pseudomonadota; class Alphaproteobacteria; order Hyphomicrobiales; family Phyllobacteriaceae; genus Mesorhizobium; species Mesorhizobium sp. M0601. The sequence continues at coordinate 56,772 of NZ_JAMYQK010000033.1, read as the reverse complement.
TCGGGGTACCAGGCTCAACCACAGGCCCGTACATGCCGCGCTTCGCCACCCGCATGCCTGTGGCGTTGGCGACGATGGCGTTCTCGAACGAGATCTTCGTGCCGTCCGCGAAGGAGGTGACCATTGGGGCCTTCATCCCCCACTTCTTGGCAAAACCCTCCTGAGTCGTCGGATTTCGGTAGGGATCGTGCAGGCCCTTGATGTTCCCGCAAAGCACCGGACGTATGCCCAGGCCCCTGACCCAACGGTAGAGGTTCATGATAACGCCGGGCTGATCCCCCTCCACATTGGTGAGGACCACTCCTGCCCGGTCGGCATACACTTTCAGGATCGGTCCGATCGTGCCGTCGAGTTCGGCGTTCATCAGGGCAACATGCTTGCCGTGCCGGATCGCCCGCATTGTGACGTGGGCAGCGAACTCGATCGCGCCTGTCGCCTCGACGACGACGTCGATGTCGTCGGCCTCGCAAATGTGCATCGGGTCGGCCGTGATCGAGCGGCGACCGCGCGCCACGAGATCCTCAAGCGCTTTGGTGCTGGTCGCCTCAGTCACATCGTCTTCACCTGCGGCGGCATAGGCATCTCGCGCCTTTTCCACGTGCCTGTTGGAAATCGCCGCGAGCTGCATGCCTGGGACATACCGCAGCATCTGCAGCGCGACGCCTCGGGCCATGAAGCCGGCCCCCACCATACCCACGCGAATTGGCCGCCCCTGAGCCTCGAGCCTCTCCAACTCCCTGTCGACAATGAACATTTACGTCTCCCCTGTGCTGCTCCCCGAAAGGTCGGGCGGCGAAAGGTTAGCGGTCATAATCGGGCCAGCTTCGGTCCTTTTCAGAAATCAGCGCCGGCGCATCCACCGGCCACTTCACTGCGAAAGCAGGATCGTTCCAGCGAACACCACGCTCGGCCGCCGGTGTGTAGAATTCGGAGACGAGATATGTCGCCTCGGAGTGGTCCTCCATGGTGAGAAAGGCGTTCGCGCAGCCCTTCGGGATGACCAGCATCCGTTGGTTCGCCGCTGACAGTTCCACCGTGAGGTGCTGCTTATAGGTGGGCGATCGGGGACGCAGGTCGATCAGCACGTCGTACAGGCTGCCCCGGATGCAGCGAAGCATCTTGTCCTCGCACTGGGGAGCCAGCTGGTAATGGAAGCCGCGCAGTGTATGCTTGTGCCTGTTGTATGAAATATTCACCTGCACGACACGATCCGGAAGCCCCTGCTCGGCAAACTCCCGCGAACACCAGCCGCGTGCGAAAAAGCCCCGCTCGTCTTCGAATTTCTGCAGTTCCACCAGGGTGGCGCCGGGAATATCGGTCTTTGTGAAAAGCATCGTAGATCCATTGGTCAAATGAGTGTCACGTCGGGTTGCATCTCCGACGATCTCTGCTCAGGGTGGCTCGCGCCGGCGGTCCTCTTGTGCGATCGAAGGACGGCCATCAGACTTGCGCCGGATGCAAGAGGCGCGAGCCGTGGACTTCATAGCCGATAGGCACATAGGCTAGGTGTGAGAGTGCGCGTCTTACACTTTCCCGACGTTCCGGCTTGACCGCGAACATAAGGAATCCGCCGCCGCCGGCGCCGCACAGCTTGCCGCCTTCCGCACCTGCGTCCCTGGCGAGATCGTAGTGGCCATTGATTGTCGCGTTGCTCACGCGGGACGCCAAACTCCGCTTCATCTCCCACCCTGCGTGAAGGACGGCACCGAAGCGCTCTACGTCGATGACGGGCTCCGCAAAGATCTCCTGAAGCATGAAGGCGTCGTCCCGCATCCGCCTGAGCGTATCGAGATTGCTTGACGTTTTCGCCTTCTGCTCTGCCAGCACGGAACTGGCCGGCCGCTGATGCGACGTCCAGAACATCATCAGGTTGCTGAAGAGATGTTCGATGGCGCCATTGCGCACCCGCTGCGGCTCGACCGTTACCGCGCCGCCCGGCTGGAAGCGGAACAGGTTCATGCCCCCGAACGCGGCGGCATACTGGTCCTGCTTGCCAATCGGCTCCTTGAGGATGTCCATCTCGATGTGACATGCCTCTTCGGCCAGTTGGCCAGGGGTGACACGTTCTCCCCGGAATGCATGCAGGGCGTTGAGCAGTCCCACCGTGAACGAGCTCGACCCCCCCATGCCCGTCGAGGCAGGCATGTCTCCGACCGTCGAGATGTAAATCGGCGGTTCGATCTCCAGGAAACGCAGGCATTCGCGAGCGATGTTGTTCTTGATCTCCCCTATGGTGTTTACCTGCTCGGTCTGTGAATAGTTCAAGCGGATGGGTTCATTAAAGATCTCGCTGTGACGCTTGACGGTGACATAGATGTACTTGTCTACTGCCGCGCTGAAGACCGCGCCGCAATCGAGATTGTAGAAATCGGGCAGATCGGTACCGCCGCCAGCAAAACTGACGCGCAAAGGAGTGCGCGTCAGGACGAGAGACGGTAGACGCTGTGCAGCGCGATCGATGATGGTCGGAAGGTCCAGTCCTGAGCGGCGCTCCACCGCTTTGGTCCCGTCTAGCTGTTCCATATTTTTCCCCCTTGAAAATCGACGGAATGAAAATTAGGCAACACGCGGCTGTGCGGTTCGCCAGCGCAGCTGACCATCGAGCGTCCCCGCCTTGAGCAAATGATCGAGCCAGCGCAGCCGCGTGAAGCGCTTGTCGGTAAAGTCTTCAAATCTAAGTGCGATCGAGCGGAACGCCTCGTAAAGGTCCTGTGCTCCCTTTCGCGCTGTCCACTGAAACTCGAAATCCGGGAAAGTCCGTGAGAACTTGCTGAAGTCCGCCTTGTAGGTCCTTTGATCCGCGCCCGGCTTCGGTGTCATTGTGAGCTGCGCGCCGGCGACGGCCTCAACGGCGATCTCCGCTATCTCGCGCACCTGAAGATTGAGGCTTTCAACACCCATGTTGAACGCCTCATTGTGGATGTCCTGTAGCGGCGCCTCCAGCATCAATTTGAAATAGCGCGCGACGTCCTGGACATGAACCACGGGCCGCCATGGCGTGCCATCGCTGTGCACTTCGACACGTCCAGTGGTGAAGGCGCTGCCCACGAAATTGTTCAGCACGGTGTCGAAGCGCATTCGCGGCGACAGACCATAGACGGTGCCGTTGCGGCAATAGACGGGCGAGAACCCGTCGTCCGCCAGCGCGCGCAGCGCTTCTTCGGCAACAACCTTCGATCTTGCGTATTCTGTTTGCGGCGCCAGCGGGGCGGTTTCGTCGACGACGGCGGCTTCCGACATGCCATACATGATGCAAGAGGAGGAAAATAGGAACCGCCGGATGCCCGCCGCCTTGGCCATCGTGGCCAGACGAACTGTTCCTTCCGCATTGATCTGCCTCGTCCAATGCGCGTTGAGATTTCCGATCGGGTCGTTCGAGAGTGCCGCCAGATGGATTACCGCGTCAAAGCCCTGCAGATCCGGGGGTTCGATGGCGCGTAGATCCTTTGTGATCTCGGGCACACCGGTATTGTCGGCTCCCAAGGTGCACGCACGAAAATATCCCATATCCAGCCCGACCACCTCATAGCCCGCCGCCTGCAACACGGGCACCATGACAGAACCGAGATATCCATTGTGTCCGGTGACGAGAACGCGTGTTGGTTCATTCATGTCTGCCCTCGCTCCGCTTCGAAAGGAGTTGACGGGTGAGGTCCAGAAGCGAGCATCGCTCGCTTACTTGCGCATATAGGCAGTCCGCGGCTTCGGCCGCTTGACGGTCACGATCGTCATCGCCGACAAAGAGTGTGCGTGTGAGGTCGAGATCAAAATCGCGCTGTGCCTGATACAGCATACCGGGTTTGGGCTTGCGGCAGTCGCAGCCGTCGTCCCAGCCGTGTGGGCAGTGGTAGATCTCCGCGATCTTGCCGCCGACGGCCTCGCACTCGGCGCACATGCGCTGGTGAAGCGCCTCGAGATCAGCGGCGGTCATCGCTCCGCGCGCTATCCCTGCCTGGTTGGAGATGATGATCATGCGGTAACCAGCCTCGTTCAGAAGGGCCAACGCCTGCTTTGCACCCGGAACCCACTCCCACTGGTCCCATGAACACACATATTGAGCCCGTGGCGGTCTGCAGTTGAGTACGCCGTCCCTGTCTACGAGCATGGTTTTTTCGCGGCTCATAAAGCGCTCCGTCGCGGGTAGACGCTCGATCGAGCCCACGCTGTAATAGCGGTGCTCGCTCACGAAGCCGGCGAGGCGATGCTGCCTCGCGAGCGGCGTGTAGATGGCCTCCTCGAAGAGGGTGTCCTCGTCGGGCAGGAGTTCGAGGGCGAGATCGGTTAGTATGGCATAGCTGATCTCGACTCCCTGCAGCCCGGGCGTGGTGCGGAGCCGGTCGAAGACGGTCACATTGTCGTTCGCATCAAGGATCACGCTGCCGCGTGAATAGCCGTCCTTGTTGCTGTAGACCGTAATCATTCCAGGCTTGCCGGCCGCACAGAAGCGTTGCCACAGCCGCTCCATGCGCATCGGCCAGTAATTGTCGCAATACAGCAGCAGGAAGCACGGATCTATGAGGTGACGGGCATTGGATACCCGGCTGCTGGTGAGGTCGTCGGGACGGGTGACGGCATATTCGATACTGAGCCCGAACCTGCTGCCGTCGCCGAAATGGTCCATCACCACATGGGGCAAATACCCGAGTAGAAGAAGAACCCTTTCGAACCCCTCCTGCCGCAGCTGTTCGATCTGGTATTCCAAAAAAGGGCGGCCGAGCACCGGCACCATTGGTTTCGGGCGATCGAGTGTGATCGGCCGCATGCGCGTGCCACGCCCGCCGGCCAGGATGACCGCCTGACGCGGCCGGCTGTAGCCGCGGCCTTCGACATCTGCCTTTTGCAGGCAGGGAGAGCTCGGCAGGACAATATTCATTGACCGCGCTCCGGTCGGTCGGCGATGAGGTATCGCGTGATGGCATGACAGATCGCGGCGTGGACGTCCTCGACGAGTTCGTAGGTGCCTTTTTCGGACCGCACCCATACTGGCTGATCGACGAGCTCTTTAAGCGTGCCGCCGTCAAAACCGACAATGCCGATGGTGGCTACCTTCCTTTCGCGAGCGAGTTCGACTGCCCGCACGAGATTAAGCGAGTTCCCGCTGGCTGAAATCACTATGAGTACGTCACCCGGCTTGGCGAAGTTCTCCATCTGGCCGGCAAAGATACGCTCGTAGCCTTCGTCATTGCCGAGTGCCGTCATCCAGGAGACGTTGTCTGTCAGGCCTATGACCCGGATTGGCTGCCTTCCCGAGCGTTTCGTGGCCTTACCGAGGTCATTGACCCAGTGGGAGGCGGTCGCTGCGCTGCCGCCGTTGCCGGCGACGAAGACTGTGCCGCCCGCATCGCGTACGGCGCGCAGCAACTGTATCGCCTCCTGCACGGCGTCCGTATCGATCTGCGCCAATGCGATGCAAAGCGATGCCAGATATTCCTGCGTGAATTCTTTAGGGTGCAACCAGAGGGCATCATCCCGCGAAGATTTGCGACATGCCGTCACTCCCTGATCGATCGCGAGCTCTGTCATGCCACCCTCGATTGCTGCAATGGTGAGCAATCATCACAGCGTGCGAGCACTTCGAGTTCAATTGCTATTCCGAACGGGAAGCTGGCGGGCGGCGCTCATCGGAGGTACTTAAAAGGAATATCCCTTGTTCTCCATACAGCCGACACGTCGGCACATGGCCATATCGGCGTCAAGATCATCACGGTGTCGCCCGACAACAATGCCGTAGGCAAACCCGCGGTGATGGGGCTTTACCTCCTGCTCGACGGCGCGACGGCGCTCCTTCCATGCGCTCTTTCGGCAGCACGGAGAGGACAAGTTGATAGATGGGTAACGCTTTGAACCGGATACCCGACGAGACGCTCCAGTTGGCCGATCCGAGCTGATGCCTTCGAAGGCTCGTCAAGCGCTTTCGACGGCAATGCCGGCGCTGCACCGCCCGGGTCGTGCGCCTCACCCACCCGGCGTACCGCTCGCGGCGGACCCACGCGACCGCGCAGAGCTGCTGGCCCGCCTGCACGAAACTGCTTCTGCCAGTGATAGAGACCCTTGCGAAAGATGCCGAGCTCCCGCGCCAACCTTGCTCACATTGGCGCCCGCAGCCATGCGTTGCACCGCCGCTCGCTTGTATTCGCCACTGAATTGCCGCCCCGGGTCTTCTCTCCTCATCAGCTCTCCTTAACGAATGGAGAACTGTTACCCTTTTCGTGTCTCAGAATCGGGGTGCACCACACCGGTTCGGACAGGATATTCCTTTTAAGTACCTCCGATGAGCGCCGCCCGCCAGCTTCCCGTTCGGAATAGCAATTGAACTCGAAGTACCCGCACGCTGTGATGATTGCTCACCATTGCAGCAATCGAGGGTGGCATGACAGAGTTCGCGATCGATCAGGGAGTGGTGCGCGAGCAAGTGCTTGGGGTACCCGTGCACGCCCTGGGCTTGGCGCAGGCAGTCAACTGCGTCTTCGACTGGGCCCTGCGGCGGGAGAGCCGAACGGTTTTCCTGTGCAATGCCCACAGTGTCGTCACCGCCCGCCGCAATCGCGCCCATGCCGAAGCGATGGATAGCGCCGATCTTGTCGCGCCCGATGGAGCGCCGGTGGCCTGGATGCTGAGACGGCAGGGACACGCGGATCAGCCGCGCATCGCCGGACCGGACCTGATGTGGATTTGTTGCCGGAGGGCATCGGAACTGGGCTCGGCAATGTTCCTGTACGGCGGCAGCCCCGGCACCCTCCAGCGTCTCGAACAGTGCATTCGAACCGAGTTTGCCGGCATAAACATCGTGGGCTCTTACTCACCTCCGCCCCGCCCTCTGTCGGCCGAGGAGGATGAGGCAGTGGTCGGAATGATCAATCAGTCCGGTGCGAGGATCATGTGGGTGGGGCTCGGATGTCCCAAGCAGGAAAGCTGGATGCAGGCGCATCGCGGCCGGATCAATGCAGTCATGTTGGGGGTAGGAGCAGCTTTCGATTTCCACGCCGGAGACGTCAAACGGGCGCCGCAATGGATGCAGAAGAGCGGGCTGGAATGGCTGCACCGGCTCTTCCAGGATCCCCGCCGGCTGGCGAGCAGGTATCTCGTGACGAACAGCCTGTTCATCCTGGCTTTGTTGCAGGCAACGCTGCTTCCCAGGCGCAGACTTCGTGACGGTTAGAGGGAGGCGGAACCAGTGAACACACTTGGACCGCCGTATTGCCGATCTGCGCCAACTTCTTCACGGCCGGCTGTTCTTTGGCGCTGCTTCTGGGAGGCGGCGCTGCCATATCTGGACTGGGTGGTTTGCATTGCCTCGACAGGCACCTGACTGGAGGCTACCATGACTCTGAGCAAACAGGCCGCCAGTCTGGCTGTCCTGCATGTCACCGACGTCCTGCAGCCGCTGATCATCTTGCCCTATGCCGGGCGTGTCCTCGGACCCATGAGTTTCGGGCGCTACGCGTATGCGCTCGCCATCGGACAACTCGCTGCCGTCGTCGTGGCCTATGGATTTCATTGGACGGCGCAGCGCAGGGTAGCTTCCCTCCGATACGAGCCGGCGGCGATCGCGTCCCTGGTTGCTCAGGTCATGGCCACCAAGGCAGTGCTGTTCATTGCCGTATGCCTCGTGGGCCTTGTGCTGGCCGGCGACGTGCTGGCGCTCAGTAGGCCGACATTCCTGTGCGCGATGCTCTCGGCCGCCGGCGGCATTATTTTTCCGGCATGGCTCTTCGTCGGCCTTGAACGCGCCTGGCAGGCGGCCGTCGCGGTGGTTGTTGCTCGCGTTCTGGCGCTCGTCTGTTTCGTCGCCCTGGTCGCATCACCTGACCAGGTCGCACTCGCCGTTGCCATCCAGAGCGCAGTTCCCGTCGTCAGTGGCGTCATCTGCTTACCTTTCATCCTTCCCATTGGGTTCGGCGGCTTCAGGTCCGTCACGCTTTCGACAATTGGAATGCAGCTGCGCAATGGCTGGAGGGGATGCCTTTTCATAGCCGTGGAGACTGCCCTCGTCACCCTCCCTGTTGCCCTTGTCCAGCATTTCGCAGGCTATGTCGCAGCCGGGCAATATTCTGTCGCCGAAAAGTTTCTGCTAGCCTCGAGAGTATTTTTCAAGTTGCTTATGGATACTTTCTTACCGAGGGTTTCATACTACGCTCATGTCGATCCGGCTGCCGGGGTTCGATTGATAAGGAGATCACTATTCACCGTAGCAGGCGGGGCGGCGATGAGTATTGGAATGTTCTTTATTGCTCCATACATAATTTTGATTCTGTTTGGAGATAAATTTTCAGGAGCGACACCTATAGTGCGTGCGATGGCAATCATACCATTTCTAATGAATATAAATACATTCACATCAAATGTATTTATGTTTAGTTACGGATATGAAAATGAATGGGCAGCCCTTAATGCATCCGGACTGCTAGTATTCCTGGTGGCCGCATATTCTTTGTCTTTCGTCATGGCGGAGCAAGCCATTGTTTACGCGATGGTGGCGAAGGAAGTCGTCGTGCTGGTGGTTTCAGCCGGCTTCTTCATCATTGGCGGAGCGGCAGTCCTTCGCACGGCGGCGGCGGCTTGCGACGCAGGCCGGGTGCGAGCGCATCCCCCGGCGCCCCAATCCGCGCCGTTGGAGCACGAGGCCGATCGTTTCCGGTCGTAGGAGAGTCTGTATGTTAGCCACCGATCACTTCGTCGTTCAGCCGTCCGGGTCGCCTCACCAGCAGATACCTCCAAAGGATCGCGACGAGCTGACCGTGAAAGACATCTTGAGATTTATTCGAAGCAGTTGGCGCCTTTGCCTCCTCTGGATGGTTGTAAGCCTTGGTGTCGGCGGCGCATATACAGTCCTTTCGCCTGGATATTACAGCGCTTATGCGACGATCCTCCTTTCATCTCCGCCCGCTCCGCAACCGGGCGAAGCTCAGGCGGATGAGAGGGTCTATGTAGAGAGCCAGATACAGGTCATTCAGTCGGACGAAGTCGTCGGACGCGTTGTTGACCACACTGGCTTAGCGGAAGACGAAGAGTTTGTGACGGACGACAGCTTGCGCACCCGGATATCCAGCTATGTGCAGGGCCAATTGGCGTCTCACTTCGGCACCGAACTGCCGACGGCGGAGCCAAATATTCGGGATGAGGCGATGGTCCTTGTGAGGCGCGCGTTTTCCGTTCTTCAGATGGGTTCCTCCAGCGCCGTCGAGATCGGGGTCACCTCTTCCGATCCTCAGTTCTCCGCCATGCTCGCGAACGCGATCGCCGACGGTTACATCGGAAATCAGCGCGAGCGCAGGCAGGCGGCTGGCGCGGAAGAAGCATCTGATCTGCACAAGCGGCTGGCGGAACTTCGGGAAAAGGCTTTTGTGACCGAATCACTGAAGGAACTCCAATCGGACCCTGAATCTGCGGAGAGGGCAAGAGTCCTTTTCCGCGAGCAGCAGAGCGCGGCCGAGGTTTATCGCTCGCTTTACAATGCCCTTCTGCAGCGGACCCTCTCCGATTTTAGCGCCTCGTCGCTGATCCCGAGCGCAAGGGTCATCACGGCGGCCGAACCGCCTCGCCAACGCAGTTGGCCGCCACCCGTCCTGATGGTAGCCCTCTCCGTTATGGCCGGTGGGGTTGCCGGCGTTGGTCACGCATTGATCAGGCAAGCAATGAACCACCGCCTGATAACGGTCGAGGATGTGCACAGGTCGACCGGCCTTGATCGGATTGTAGGGATACGCAGAATTCCCCGCCGCAGGTGGAATGTTGTGGGGCCATGCGAGCAGTCTTTGCAGCCCGTCTACTTAAAGGACGCTCCCGAGCTTCACAGCTCGCTGAGCAAAATTGCCAGCCGTATGCGCGGAGTTCAGGGCCGCCAAGGCGGATTTGTAATCGGCGTTGCTTCACCCCTCGCCAAGTCCGGAAGCTCCACGGTGGCGGTTCATCTCGCAAGGCTCATTGCGGCGACCGGGCAAAAGACACTGCTCATTGATGCCAATTGGCAAAAGCCATCGATGGACCAGCCAATGGTGAACGCGGAGCCAGGTCGCAAGCTCGCAAGGGCGTTTGCCATCATTCCCGCGCATCAGGGAGGGCTGGAAGTTCTGGTTCTCAGGCCCATGGGGTCAATCTCCGAGTTGAATGCCTCGCTCTCCATCTCCGCTGCACTCCAGCATCTGCAGCAAGAATACAGTTGCATAGTGGTTGATTTTCACAGCACCGACCGCATCGCTGATCTGGAAGCTACCATGGGCGTCATCAACGAGGTCCTTTTGGTGCTGCAGGCACGCCGCACTTTCGCGGATCACCTCAAGGGAATCCTGCGCATCATCCCTGCAGAGAAACTCTCGGCAGTAATTTTGACCAGGATGAACCGTGCGGCTTTCAGTCCTAACCGGGAATACAGGCCATGACCTCGCCAGCGACATTGTCACGCAGGAAGGGTTCAAAGCCGGTCGACCTCGTTTCCAGCCATTCCCCTGACGTGCTCGACTACACCCTCTTTCTTTCGGGCATTTGGCTGGCCTGCGCCCTCGCAATATCCCTGCGCCTGCTTGGCCTTTTCTTCATAGTGGTCCCGGTCGGTGTCTGTCTGGCCTATGCCTTGCTGCGGCAGACGGTGCCGCCTCGTCTGCTCGCGGTCTACACCGCCTTCTGCCTCTTCATTGCCCTGCTGTCCAGATACAGGCTGATGCCGGATTCCTGGCAGGTTCACTTCCTTCAAGAAGCAGTCACAAGGCAAATCGTCCCGATTGTTGGATTCTTCGCCGTCGCATGGGCGTCCAAGGCCTATTTCCGCCGCAGGCTGATGAGCGGCAATGCCTTTTTTGGTGCACCCGTTTTCCTGTTCCTGTCTCTCGTTGTCGCGCCGGCGGTGATGTTTCAGCAGGACGTGCAATATCCGCGCGCATCTGGGCAAGCCGCGATAGTGATTCTTTATGGTGCGCTGATCAACAACATGGTCATTGCCGTGTTTTTCATTGCAGGCGGTATCTTTCTGACGAACGACTGGCGCCGATACGGCGGCATTTTGCTCCTTTTGGGAATAGCCCTCGCCAGCCCCTTGGCTCAGTTCAAGGTGCTTGCGGTCACGACGATCGTCATTCTGATTGGCGTGCCCGGCCGGTTGATGGCCGCAGCTTTGGCGACCGCACTGACTTCGGCTTATGCCGTCGGGCTCAACTTCATACCTCAAACCTTTGCTCTGGACCCGAACTCTGGGATCCGACTCGCGTTCATTTCGGACGCACTCGTATCCGTTGCGGATACATACGGGTTTGGCATCGGATTTGGGAGGGAATCTGTCCGATGGCGATACGAGTTTCCCGGATTCGAGGATATTACCTTTCTTCCCGACACCCATAATATTACGCATGCCAGAATGCTTGAGGTACTCTCGACAGGAATTCACAATTCGTTCTTTCAAGCCATATTGCGGACGGGGGTCATTGGTTTTATTTTGATCGTGTCTGCCATTTTGGTGGCCTTCCCGCCAAATCGACTGCCACGCGGTGTTCGCAATCATGCGTCCACGGTCTTCATCACGATTTTCCTCGCCATGTTCGTCAATCCGGCCCTGGAGAGCCCTCTACAGATTGTGGGAATTGCTTTCTCATACGGCTATTTGATTGCGCTTCGCGCCAGCGTTCCGGCCTTGGCTGTGGAACTTCCTCCAGTTGAACCGGATCGAACGCAGCATTACGCTTGTTCATACATCGGAACGAACATGGATGCGGCCCTCCCGACATAGGGCAGGCTATCGGTCTCGGTAGAAGGGATCGCGTTGTACGATTTTGGCGCGGCAGGAGCAGGGGAGCCGTCCACTGATGTGCCCGCTCATGCGGCGGCGCCGTGCCGGTCCATCAGGAGTGCCTCGAAAGAGCCAGCGAGCCAGCCATTTTGCCTCGGCCTCGGCTATGCCTCTTCTGGTAGCATAGGGCCATCCACTGCGCAGGTTCGCCCGCGCCGGAGAAACCCGTAATAAGCCGCCCGTAGAGATACGGGGGCAACCCGTTGGGGGACCTTGGGGGACCCATGAAGCTGTTGAGATCCTTGTTGTCGGCGCTGTCGATGACCATGGCTTCGACCCGCCTCGCTTCGTTTGCTGGCGCCATCGCTCTGATTCCGACAGCGACACTTGCCGACTACAAGCTAAAGCCCGGAGATACGCTGGAAGTATCGGTCCCTGGTATTCCGGATTTCAGGCAGCGATTGCTGATCGGAGTGGACGGCGAGGTGAACTTGGCGCTGGTTGGAGCGGTTCAAATCAGCGGCCTTTCCGTTCAACAAGCGCAGGAAATAATCGCCGGCAGTCTCGCCAGCAAGCCCTATCGGCGGGGGACCGAGGACGGCCGTGAAATAACGCAGCTGATCCAGACGGACCAGGTCTTCGTTTCCCTTGCCGAATACCGGCCCATCTATGTTTATGGTGATGTGGCCAGGCCGGGAGAGTACATCTTCCGGCCGGGTATGACCGTCCGACAGTCTGTGGCGGTTGCCGGTGGCTACAGCGCTGCCCAGGTTCGCATCGCCAATCCGCTCATGGAAGCGGCCGATTTCCGTTCCGAGTACAAAGCCCTATGGGCGCAATTCGCAACGGAACAGGTTCGCATTTGGCGCCTTCGCACCGAACTCGGCGAAGAAGTCGAACATGTCGAGAACGCACCGGTGCCTGAGGCGCTCGCCGAACGATTGAAGCAAACGGCAACAGCGCATATCGAAGCTCGTCTGTCAGACAGTGAAAAGGACAAGGAGCTTCTGCGACGTTTTGTCGAGGAGGCTAACCTGCAACTGGGGCTCCTGTCTGAAAAGAAGAAGAAGGACGAAGAGGGAAGCCAGGCCGACACCGAAGATTACGAGAGAGTCAGGACGCTGTTTCAGAAGGGCCTGGCGGCGACCACGCGCCTATCTGAAGCCCGTCGAGCGGCGCTTATGTCATCAACCCAACTGCTCGATACGATCGTCCAGGCATCGAACATCGAGCGCCAGCGCGGCGAATATGTCAGACAGATGAACAAGATCGACAGTGAACGACGAATCGCGGCCTTGGGAGAGCTACAGGAGGCCTATATGAATCTGGCCCAGATCTCGGCGCGTCTTGAGGGTACCGCGCAGAAGCTGGCGCTTACAGGTCAAGCGCAATCCACCTTGCTGATAGCCGCGGGTCGGCCCGAGATAACAGTGCATAGAAAGCGAGAGCAGGGCGCCGAGACGCTCCCCGGCAGCGAAGATCTCGGGCTTGCGCCCGGCGACGTTGTGGAGGTCGTTTTGCCAAAGGTCGACTTTTCCGGAGCCGTCGCGTCGTCGCCACGGGCGTCCGGGATGCCGAATTGAGATTCGGACGTGGCGGACTGCGATGCGCGTCTTAATGGTTCATAATTTCTACCAGATAAGGGCCGGAGAGGACAGCGTGGTTCGGGAGGAGCTCGCGTGCCTCAAGCAGAATGGGGTCGACGTCGAGCTGTTCTCCGCCACGAATGACGATATCGTGTCGGTCGCGCGGAAGATTTCTAGCGCCGTGGGGGTCATCTACAACCCTCATTCACGGCGGACTCTGTCCCGAAAATTGGCGGAATTTTCACCGGATATCGTCCATATCCACAATTTCTTTCCTCTCCTGAGCCCCTCCATCCTGGATGCGTGCCGCGAGGCCGGCGTGCCATCAGTGATGACCTTGCACAATTTCAGGATTCTCTGTCCCAGCGCCTTGCTTTATCCCGATGAGAGGCTTCGGGAGCGAAGTCTCCGCCACGCCTGCTGGTGGACTGTTCCGAAGAAGGTCTACAGGAATTCCCTGGCGGGCACGCTCGCCGTCGCCGCAATGGTCGAGTTTCACAAGCGAGCCGGCACCTGGTCCCGCAAGGTCGACCGCTTCATTGCCCTTACCGACTGGGCCAGGCACAAGCTTGTGGAAGGCGGCCTGCCGGCCGAACGCATCGTCGTCAAGCCGAATGCGGTTGCCAGGCCGCCGATCTTCGGTGACCTTCGTCGCAATGGAGGGCTGTTCGTGGGACGACTGGATGAGCACCACAAGGGAGTGGCCACGCTGCTCGAGGCGTGGAAGGAGATCGACTACCCGCTGCGGATCATCGGCGACGGCCCGTTGGCTTCGCTCGTCGAGCAGTCTGCGGGCGAGCGCGTGGAATATCTCGGGCGTCAGTCGCGCGAGACGGTGCTGAAGGAGATGCAGGCTGCAGCATTCCTGCTCTTTCCGTCGAAAGGCTATGAATTGTTTCCCATGACCGTCATCGAGGCCTTCGCAAGCCGGCTGCCGGTCATCTGCTCGGATTTGCCGTGGATCAAGGGGGTCGTTGAGCCAGACGTCACCGGCCTTGTCGTTCCTGTCGGCAATGCCGGCGCGTTGGCCGATCAGGTGCGCTGGGCGCTTTCAAACCGATCTGCCTTGCAGGAAGTGGCAGGCCGGGCCTATGCCGCCTATCAGGAGCGGTACACGCCCGAAGCAAACTTCAATCGGCTGATGGCCATCTATGAACCCCTGGTCAGGCGCCCGATCCGGGCCTTAGCGGCAGTGTCGTGAGGTGGGCCGGAACATGGGCTGGCAGGAACCGACCAGGGCTGCCTATAGGGCAGACCAAGCTTCACGCGTCAACAAGCGCAGTGCGGGCCGGGGTACTTCCCATTTGCCTGAGGATAGATCCTGCCGCCTCGCATACTTCGGCGAGGTCCTCTTTTGCTTCCATTGCTGAAACACGGTGCCACTGGAGGCTGCGGCCGCCCGCAGACACCTGTTGTCACGGTTCGATCGAATGCGCATTGTCTTGACCCGGCGCGAACCTTTGGATTCACCTGATGGTGTCAGCATCTTCATTGTGGCACTTGCCCAGGCGTTGCTCGAACTGGGGCACCAGGTGCAGATCGTGGTCGGCACCTTCGAAAGCGCGAAATTCCAGCGACTTCTTTCGCCTCGCCTCGAGTTGCCGATAATCGGATTGAGCCGCTCGCCGTTGACCGGACCGGCCTCAGTCGCGGCATGGCTGCGGGCGATCGGTATCATCAATCGGTTCCGGCCGGACCTTGTCATCCACAGCGAGACGGTGCCGCTACCGTTGCGTGGCACGATCGTCCAGGTCGTTCACGATCTCGAGAGGCGGAAAGGGGCGCTTGCGGCAGTACGGCGAGCCATTCGACGCGCGAGCATGCGGCGCTGCCACTACGTCGTCGCCTCCACGACCGAGCTTCAGGAGGAACTGGTGCGAGATCTTGGGCTGCCAAGCGACCAAATCCTGAAAATTCCCAAATGCATCGATCGCCAGTCATATGCGTCTCGTGGGCTGGCAGAGCGCGAGCGGGCAATCCTCCATGCCGGCACATCGCCCTACAAGGTGCCAGAGGCGACGATCCGGGCATTCGGCGCCCTCAACGATCCTTCCGTACGGCTCTACCTGACGGGTGACATCACACGACCGGTGACGAAGGCGGTCGACGCTCTTCCTGAAGCGATACGGGGGCACGTGGTCCTTCTCGGGATGGCAGAGGGAGCACGCGTTCGCGAACTACACAGCCGCGTTCGCGTCGCCGCTTTCCCCACGCGCTATACGGTCCCTGTCGCCTCGGCAACGGTGATGGAGGCGATCGCCACCGGCACGCCCATTGTCGGGTCTTCAAGGCTCAGCCGGGATCTGCTCGCGGATGGCGTGAATGGGACAGTGGTCGAACCACAGGCCGAGGCGATGGCCGCAGCGCTGAAGGCTGTGCTGGACGATGATGACCTTTGGTCGCGTTTGTCGGCAGGTGCCGGCCAGTGGGTGGGACGGTTCGATGCACAGCGAGTCGCAAAGCAATATCTCGAGCTCGCGGATCTCTACGGACATGGGAGATGACAAAGGGACTGCCGAGCCGCGGCGGCATTCAGGCTCGCAGATCGTCAGCGACTTCGTCGGGCACCTTGGACCCTCGCTGAAAGCTTCTTACGATTGGGGATTGCGATGATCATCGGCTACTGTCGTATCAACACCTTCGAACCCGCTGCCAGGCTGGAGGCGCAAAAGCTTTATCTTGCCCGCTTGGGAGCCGAGAAGTTCTTCTGCGAGAAGACTGGCATATTCGGTTCGACGCCGGAGCTGGAGAGGGCGATCGCATGTGTCAGGAAAGGAGACGTGATTGCGGTCACGAAGCCGTACCGTGTTGCGCGCACAACCCGCGAAGTGCTGGCGCTCATCGAAAGGCTTGGCAGCAAGCATGTCGGTCTTCGCATCGTCGACACACCTATCGATACGAGCACGACGACGGGACGCATGATTCTTGCATCAGCGCCTCTCTGGACGCTTGGGATGTCGCCGTCGCGGTCAATGCTGTCAGACCTGCTTCTCTTTTGGCGTTGTCGTCGATAGGGCCTCATCGGATCTCTGCTCACTGCCAGTTGAAGGCAAGCCGCAATGGCCGTCTGGGATCAAATGGCTTGCGCTCGATGGACCAACCGGCACGCACGGCCGCCCTTTGCCAGATGATGTTGCGGGGATTGGCGAGCGCGTAGACGCAGCAGTCCCTAACACTGTGCTTTTCAGCGCCTTCTGATATCCGGGTATGGAACGACAGGCCGTTGGATGTCGGGGCGTCCCTGCCGTCCCGTGGCTCATTGTAGGTGTCCCGGCTCCGGCAGCGGTTGAACGCGCAACCGCCACTGCCGACCTTACCCTGCGGAACGGCGGAGAAGGCGCCGTTGCCCTGTTGAACGGCATCGACGTCATCGACCCGGCAATTGAAGCTCCCCTCCAGCATGACGCCAACGCCTGTGGGGCTGTTATTGTAGAAGACGAGTCCGCGTCGAATTGTACAGCGGTCCGAGTGAAAGGCGGAAATATTGTCCTCGGTCCAGGAGGTGGGACCGTTTTCGGCTGAGAATTCTTCCAGGCTCGTATCCGGAGAGCGGTCGAACTGCACATTCTGTCCGCGGGGGAACGGCCCGCGCGCGTCGTGGAGTTCGAGGAAGCTCATCTGGGTGCCTGGACAGTCGAAGACATAGATATTGGAGGAGCCGCGGGACGCCTTGACACGGATGATGATCGCATCGGGGCAGCTTTCCAGCTCTATGTTGTTGCGGTTCTGACTTGGTTCGGTCCCCGAGGGGGGAACGCCGACACGATCGATCTCGAGATCCTGCAAGCGTATTCCGGCGGCTCCGCGGGCGTATATTCCGCTGCCCATGGCATGACGAATGCGGCAGCTGCGGATGATGACGCCCTGATGGAGTACCGTGATCCCGTTGCCATAGGGGGCGTAAATGTCAAGATTTTCAATGATCTGCCCATCCGCGCGCGTGCGCACGGGACCGCTTGGACGCGCAAGGGAGACGGCACCCCCGAACCATTTATCGCCCGATCGCCCTTGGGCCAGAGGCACCGCTGCACCGACGGCACCCGAGGCAGGCAGCGCCAGCAGCCCGGCGAGCAGACGGCGCCGATTAAGGCGCCGGGGTTCAAGAGACTGCCGGCCGCGCAACATGAGATCTACCAGCCCGCCCAGTTCGGGTGCCAAACGTCGACTCGGCTTGTGCGAAGACGTCGAGGTGGCCAACGAGATGCAGATAAACCCTACCTGTCGGCAAGGCGGCTTCTTCGGTCAGGTTGTCGTCAGGCATCCCCATTTTTCCCCTGTGCGCCAGCGGCGCAGGTTCCTGAAGAATGCACATCGGCGGCAGGCTTATGCACGCACAGCACTCCCCACACCATCTCTCCATTCTGGCCGCCGCGAAAGCCCTTCATAAGGCTTAACTCCGATGGGCAAAGTGCCATCGGCCGGATTCCCTGCCATTCTCTGAAGCTGGTAATAAGCGGAGCGCGAGGCGATGTCGGTTGAAGCGGACGTCTTTGACTATGTGATCGTCGGAGCCGGGGCGGGAGGCTGCGTCTTGGCCAATCGTCTGGCGGCTGACGGGACCAATATGGTCTGCCTGCTCGAGGCGGGCCCGGCCGACAGCAGCATCCTTCTGCACATTCCGGCGGGACTCTACAAGACATCGTCGAATCCGAAATATGCCTGGCAGTTCGACACGGAGCCTAGTCCGGGGACGGCCAACCGTTCTATTCCGATGTCGCAGGGCAAGACACTAGGCGGTTCGACCGCAATTAACGGAATGAACTACAACCGCGGCGCGGCTGCGGACTTTGACGAGTGGGCCCACCAGGGCAATCGAGGCTGGGGCTACGCCGACGTGCTGTCCTATTTCAAGAGAACCGAGCGGAGGCTTGGGGCATGCGATCCCTTCTACCGCGGGACGGACGGACTGCTTCCAGTTACAGATTGCGATTGGCGACATCCACTATGTGATGCATTCATCGAGGCCGCGCTCAATGCCGGCATCCCGCGTAATCCCGACTACAATGCAGCAAGCCAGGCCGGTGTGGGCTACTATCAGCGCTATATCGATAACGGATGGCGCGTGAGCGCAGCGCGGGCTTTCCTACGGCCGATCGCCAGAAAGAAGAACTTGGACGTCCGCACGAACGCGCAGGCCACGGCCGTCCTGTTCGAGGGAAAGCGTGCCATCGGCGTTCGATATGGACGAGGAGGGCCGGGTCATCCCACGAGCTGTGTGAAGGCCCGTCGAGAGGTGATCCTCTCCGCTGGCGCGGCGAACTCACCAAAGCTGCTGCAGCTGTCAGGCGTGGGTGCTGCGAGTATGCTCTCCGGCCTTGGAATTCCGGTTGTGCACGAATCCCCCGGTGTCGGTGCAAATGTTCAGGACCACTACATAGTCCACCTGATCGCCCGGGTGGAGGGCATCGAAACGGTCAGCGGACACGGCTTCGCCCTCCTGCGCGAGGCAGCGAAATGGATGCTGGGCCGCCCGAACTTTCTCGCCGTCAGCCCGTCGCTCGTCTACGGGTTCGTCAACTCACGGGATCTTCACTCCATCCCCGATATCCAGCTTGACCTTGCCCTGGGCAATTATACCGATCACGGCGCGCGGCGGTTGCCGGTCATCAAGCTTGGCTATTATCAGTTGCGGCCGAAGAGCGTCGGACATGTTCGGGCGGTCTCGGCAGATCCGTCACAAGCGCCGCTGATCCAGCCCAACTATCTCGCCGATGATCAGGACCGACAGGTCGTCATCAACGGCATGAAGACTGTGCAGCAGCTGTTTCGGGCCCCCGAGCTCAGGCGCTACAACTGCACGGAAGAGCTTCCCGGCCCGAAAACAACGGACGACGCCGACCGGCTGCAGTTTGCCCGCGAAACCGGGCTGACAGCCTATCATTTGTGCGGATCGTGCCGGATGGGCCCATCCGCTAGTGTTGACTCTGTCGTGGACGACCAGTTGCGGGTCCACGGCCTCGAGGGCCTGCGGGTCGTTGATGCTTCCATTATGCCCTCCGTTCCCTCGGCCAACACTTCGGCCGCTGTCTTTATGATCGCGGAAAAGGCAGCAGACATGATCCTGGGTCGGCAACCCCTCCCGGCACTGGAGCACTATGCGCCGGGCCAACCCGCGGCGGCCGAATAGTTGAAAGTCGAATGACAAGTGCCGGGAGAATTCCTTGAAGAGACGTACACTGGTTGCCTCTGAATTCAATGCGAAGGACCGGGCTCACTTTGCGTCGGCGTATGAGTTTTGCCGCATCGTTGCCGAATGCGAGGACGCCGATCTGATCGCCCCTGGCATCGACAACTACCTAACGAGACGCTTTCACGCCGTTTTGCCAAAGCACGACCCTCACAACGTCCAGCGTGACTTCAACAGACTGACAAACGCTTTTCGCAAAGGGCTGGGGTTAATGAATGCGCCAACCATTGAGCATGTTCGGCTCAAGCAAGATTATGACCTTTTCTTCTTCGTCGCCTGGAGTCCGCAAAGCCTTGTAGAATTGTCTCGGATCCACGACTGGCGCCGGCGATGCAAGGTTGCTGTCGCGTATCTGTTCGAGCTCTGGTCGAGCACTCTCGAAGAGGACCGCCGATATCTGAAGCTCCTGGACCAGTTCGACCACGTGTTCCTGTTGCACAGCGCGTGCATACCTCGCCTGCCTCAATACACCCGCACGCCCTGTTCCTTCCTTGCCACGGCCGTCGACGGCCTCATTGCAACGCCGTACCTATCGCCGGTCAAACGCGTAATCGACGTATACTCGATCGGCAACCGAGCCGCGAAGATACACCGACAGCTTCTGAAGCTGGCCGAAGAGCGGGACCTCTTCTATCTCTACGACACGCTCGCAAGCACAGATTCCCGGGTGAAGGCGTGGCATGAGCATCGTTTGCTGCTCGCCAATATCATCAGGCGCACGCGCTATTTCATGGCTTTCAGTCCAGCGACGCTTGCAAACTCGAAGGCCGTCACGGTTGCCGGCGAGCAGGTGCTGCCTGCCCGTCTTTTCGAAGGGGCCGCGGGGGGCGCCGTCATGCTTGGGACCGCGCCGCAATGCGCCGAATTCGGCGCGCACTTCGACTGGCCAGACGCAGTGATCGAGGTATCACCAGACTCGAGCCATATCGCAGACGTAATTGGCGAACTCGACGCAAACCCCTGCCGTACGGAATTGTTGCGCCGGACAAGTACGGTCCGTTGCCTGGAGATGCACGATTGGGTCTACCGTTGGGATCACATCCTAGCCACGATCGGCATGCAGCCGCTCCCACGCCTCCACGTTCGCAAGCTCCAGCTGCGACGGATCGCCGCCGATGCTATGGCGCTCGCCTAGACGATCAGGCCTAAAATGAGACCCGGTTTCGGGTTCGGCGCTCAGCGGTGCCCAAAAAAGAGAAGAGCGGCAGTTTCGAACCGGTCGCTTCCGTTGGAGCGTCCGCCGCTCCAGGCCTGCGCGCGAGAGCATATCATTTCGAGGTACTCGAAAGGCTAACAGGCGCCGGAAGTGGGCAAGGAAGGTCGATGTGTCCGCCGGCTCTACCCTTTGGGGTTAGAGCTTATGCCGAATTGGATTCGCGCAGTGTCGCTGCCATTCTCTGGCCATTCCCCGTGCTACCGCAGCCACCGCAATCGAACTTCGCGTGAAGGGGCAATGATCGCAGGCGAGGGGTGCCACGTCACGCTCGGCACTCCGGTGGTTTTCAGCAGAGGAGGGGGGTCGTCCGATGTTGGTCGATGAATGCGGCTTCGAACGCAGGTGAACGTCATGGCACTTCTTCATGAAGGCCCCCGTGCGGGCGCCACGTCAAACGCACCGCGGTGGAACGCGCCCCTCAAGGTCAATGTTCTTCTGCAGTCGTTTCCGCTTCTCGAGGCAATGTCCGTCGTGCTGCTCAGCATCGCCTCGGGAATGGTATATGATCTTGTGAGTTTCGGACATTTCGGCGAGTACGGCCGGAACTTCGGGCTCGGTGTTGTTGTAGCCGCCCTTTTTTCGACTTCCGCGTATGCGCGCGGCCTGTATCTGAGTTCCGAGCTGCGGTCGCTGGCCTCTCAGATCAAGGAGGTCGCGCTGATCTGGACGGCGGTCTTTCTTTGCCTGTCGGTTGTGGCGCTTGCACTCAAGGTGGGAGACATGTTTTCGCGCCAAGGCCTCATGCTGTTCTTCGTGACGGGACTTGGCGGCATCATCTTCGTGCGCCTTGGCGCCGGACGACTGTTTGCCTCGCTGACCAGGTCGGACATGCTTGCCAAACCGCAAGTAGTGATCGTAACGCAATCGGACGTGCGCGTGCCAAGCGGCGTTGTCCAGGCAATCGAGGCTTCCGGATGCCAGGTCTGCCAAACGATTACATTGCCTGCTGCATCCAGCGAGAGCTCGCTCCTTGAGTGTATGGATAAGCTCATTGAACATGTGCGTCGGCGTTCGGTCGACGAGATAGTCCTTGCTGTCAGTTGGGCTGACATATCCCTGATTGAGAAAATCACGGCCCACCTTTGCGTGGTCGCGGTACCCGTAAGGCTCCTACCGGACCACGTCGTTAGCGCACTCTTGAAGCGACCTGTCGTCAACCTGGGGGGGACGAGGGCGATAGAATTGCAAAGCGCGCCCCTGACGGCGCCTCAGCTCCTGATGAAGCGGCTCGTCGATCTTGTGCTGACCACTGTCGCCCTCCCATTTCTTCTGCCCCCTTTGGCCGTTGTAGCGGCGCTGATTGCGCTCGAATCCAGGGCGCCGGTGCTCTTCTGTCAGCGTCGGGCCGGGTTCAATGGCCGCACGTTCAAGATATACAAGTTCCGAACGATGACGATCCTGGAGGACGGGCCCGTTGTCCCTCAAGCCTGCAGGGGCGATCCCCGCGTCACCCGCGTTGGGCGCATATTGAGAAGGTACAGTATCGACGAGATTCCACAGCTATGGAACGTGCTGAAGGGCGACATGTCGTTGGTAGGCCCACGGCCGCACGCGCTCGCGCATGACAGCGAATACAGCCAGATCATCTCTCTTTATCCGGCTCGGCACAAGGTGAAGCCGGGGGTCACCGGCTGGGCACAAATAAATGGCTGGCGCGGCGCGACGCCTGATGTCTACATGATGATCAAGCGTGTCGAACACGATATGTGGTACGTCAACAACTGGTCGGTCTGGCTCGACGTAAAGATCATGCTTCTGACCATCCCCCGCATCTGGACGGGGCGAAACGCCGTCTAGCCCAACTTTGCCGATTCGTGTGGCAAGTGATTGATTTGCAAGGAGTGGCGGCTGGCCGCGACCCATCGATTAACTGCCAAGCGATGACCTCTTCTTCGACGTTATCAATTGAATACGACTTTGGGTGAGGCTCGACACCATGAGAGGTGCGGCTCTACTACAAAAGGCGCTGTTACAGAACAACTGAGTGCAAGCGATAATCAGTACGAAAAACAGCGACCGCTCAATGCATAACCTGCGACTTCAAGCAAAAGTGCCCGCACGGCAACGCGTTGGCAAGTTACCGCTTTGGGAGCGGAGGGGGAATGCCATGAGTCGAACGATTGACGAAGATCGTGTCTCTGTGGTCGTGAGTTCCACTCGAATCGAACGATCTCCACGCCCAGACAAACGAGGATGACGGCTTCTGTGAGCCCGCAACAAACCCGAACCACTGACCGAACTGCGGGGCCTCCCCTTGTAGAGTATGCTATGGCGAGGTTAGTTCCCCAAGGTCGGCTTGCATGCATCAAAGGGCAAAACATCCTGCTCAGTTCAACGCAGGGGGTAGTCTTTACGCTCAATGACACTGCGGCGGATATCTGGCGCTCGCTTGAAGAAGGCGTGCCGGTCCAGGCTATCTTGGGCGAGATGGCAGCCCGTGGCGTTGATAGGCAAGAGGCCTATGGCTATGTCGAGGCTGCCCTTCAAGACTGGGAACGGCTCGGCCTAATCCAGCATGCTCCACCGCCGTGCCCAACCGCAGCTCATCAACATATCTGCCAGGTCGTTGCTGTTCCAGGCGTGTGTGTGCGCATACTGTATCCGGCTGCCGTCGCCTTTCCGGCCGCGACCGTATTTCAGCATCTCGAAGTTCGAAACAGGGCCGTCGACGTCCTGTTCCATCTGGTTGAGCGTGGGCAGCGGATCCACCTGTTCCGGGATGGCCACTGGACTGATTCCTGTGGTCGAGACGAGATACCCATTATGATCAAAGGGCAACTGCTGGCCGAAGTGCTTGGGCACAGTGAATATGAACTCGCCCTGCATGCGGCGGCGCTGTTCAAGAACGGCCGCACGCTCCTCCTTTGTGGTAACCCTGGCTCGGGCAAGACGACCCTGACATTGGCGCTGGTCCACGCGGGGTTTGGCTTCGCGGCAGACGATGTGACACTTCTCGACTCGGCCGGACAGGGTATCGGCCTTGCTTTTGCGCCTTCAGTCAAATCGGGATCATGGTCCATTGTCGGACAATATTTCCCCGAACTCGGCAGGTCTCGGGTTTACCGGCGCCCCGATCGCAGGCGTGTGCGTTTTCTTGTGCCTAGGGATCATGTCCCTCCCGTTCCCCGGCCCGTGGGCTGGGTGGTCTTGCTCTGTCGGACGCAGGATGCCAAACCTTCCTTGCGCGTGATTGACCCGAGCGAGATCCTGGGTGGCTTGCTGAACGGCGCCTTTGCGCGGAATAAAGAGCTAAGTAGCACTGCGTTCGACGCTCTTTGCCAAGTCATCCGATCGGCAGAGGGCTTTTGCCTGACCTATGCCAAATTGGGTGACGGGTTGGAACTGCTGAAGGCGGCGTGCCGATGAAGCCTACCAGGGACGCGTTCGAGTCCCTGATCGCGGGACTTAACGGGCGCCTGGTGGTAACGGCCGACTGGCTGGCGGTGATTGCACTCGCCAACCACACTCTGCTTACGCCCGTCTTGTGCGCCACTCTTGCGCACACGGGCCAGCTTGAACGGCTCCCCGAAGAAGTGGGCCAGTATCTTCAGTTCATTTACGGCTGCAACCGGGAACGCAATTTGCGCTTGCGCAGGCAGCTGAATGAAGCCGTTGCTGCCCTCAATCAGGGGAGCGTCGTTCCGGTCCTGCTCAAAGGGGCCGTTCCCTTGTTCCTTTCGTCGAGCGGCAGGGTTCCCGACAGAATCATGAGCGATCTCGACTTGGCTGTGGAAACGACAAAAGAAGGGGCTGCCCGGGCTTGTCTTGCCAAGCTTGGCTACGCCGAAGTGACGGTCGCTGGTGGCATGGCGCGCCCGCAAGATGTCGGTCTCCTGGAGCTCCGGCCGTACCGGGAGATTGACCGCCAGCCCCCGAGGCTTGCCCGCCGTCACGGCCTTAGGGTGAAAATCCCCGCCCCACAGTCGAGGGCCCTCCACTGGATCATGCATGATCTCATCAAGGAGGCGGACTACTGGCGCGGAAGGACCGACTTTCGCCACCTTTATGATCTGGCACGGCTGGCGGAACAGCATAAGCTGGATTGGGCGGAGCTCCGAACATCCTTGCCCGATCAGAATGCGCGGAATGCGTTCGATACTCAACTCTTAGCCTTGAGTCACTTCTTTGGCGTCAGAGCACCGGCGCAATATGTGCGGCGTCCCTTGGTTCGCTTTCAACACTGGCGGCGCGTCTTCCCCTTGTACCATCCCGTCCTCGGCGTTCCATTGCGCCTGGTCGGCAATTCGGTGTGGGGTATGTGGCGACTCCTACATGGCGATGGCTCGGGCCGACGGGGTCCGCTCGACTTTGGACGCCGCGCAACCAGCATCCTCCTTGACGGCGATCTCGGGTCAAAAATGTAGTAATACTTAATTTCCTGGTTGTATCTTGATGGCGGCTTGTCTTCACAAAACGCATATGTCAAGTTAGAGCGTTGGAGTTGTTACACAATGATAGGAGTACATTCGATGGAGAGCGGGAAGTCTGCCAAAGGAAATACAGACAGCCAGGTGCCGGAAGAACAGGCGCGTCGAGAATTTCTAAAGAACGCCGGGCGTTTTGCTGTTGTAACACCTCCATCGATTGCTCTGTTGCTTGGCACGAGCTTAAACTCGCAAGCTATTGCCGCATCGCATGGCGCGCGTCCCGGGAATGGATTGGGCGACACGGGCCACGTCCACTCTGGTCCTCCTGGGCACAATCCTTAGAATGGTTGCTTTGGTCGTTCTGACCGTTCCTCGTCTCTGGGGTCTATCCTGATCCCGTCTAAGGAAGGGTCGACCGCAAGGAGGTCAGTAGCGCATGCCGAGACTGAACGCGTCCGTTAGAGGTTGCTCAAGTAGGACAGCACGGTCAGCGCGCCGCTAGCAACGATCACTTCCGCCGGCATACCGGGCCTGAGTTTTTCCATACCGGGCCTGAGTTTTTCGCGGGACCTGTTCGGGGAACTGAGAGACCTACACGGAACCTTTCAATTCGTAGTAGGGCTCACGCGTCACTTCCTCATGGGGCGCGTCCGCCGGCAACGGTCTCCACCTCGCCGATCGCAACCGGCGTCGAGCGAGGCTTGAACGAAGGCAGTCGCATCTCGGCAGGAAGGCCCTCGGCAACATTGTTGATGTCGACCGGCGACTCTTCGCCGGACGGTCAGAGTGTCGTCATCAGGGATGATCTCCATCAAGGTTTCCCCGGCGCGAACCGACGGCTCGTATCGTGTGTACCTTAAAGCCGACAACGCTCCCGGACCGCGGTGCGCGCTCGGTCGGTTGAGCACGTCATCTGCAACGTGCACCTTTTCGCCAGCTTCGGCGAGGTTGGCGACTTGTCTCGGCAGTCGTGACCAGTTGCTGCCGTCGCTCGTCGGCCCGAACGTAGCGCCGGCACGGCGGCAGCCCGTCTGGGATGGAGGGCGCGCCGGACGGCCGGCGTCAGAGGCAGGCGTCCGGCAATCGGCGGGTTCTCCTGGAATATGCTTTCCAGGCGCACATGGGCGCTGCGCGCGGACACGATACTTTTCCATTGCATGAGCTCGTCGGGGCAAGCGCCCGCACCATAATGAGTGACGCCGCAAACAGGACGCCCCCCGGAGATTTCCTGGTTAATAGCCAGGTACGCACCGACTCCCATAATGGCCGTTTGAATGGCCATGCGCAGAAACTTGGACAACGCAAGAAGAGTGCCGCCGCGCTTGCCCGCGCTGACGGACTAACCGAGCCCTTCCTCGGGGATACCGGTGCACGATGACCGTAACAGCGGGCCTATCCCGAGCCGCCGGCGCTACCGTCGGCCGTCCCAAAGCGGCCTGACGGCATGCTACGACGGCTCGCGATGCGCAAGATGTCGACGAGAGCCGAAGTACGATCGGGTAGGCCGGCGTGGAAAAGGCGGGGCTGTGGGCTCTGGATGCCCGCGCATCTGCCTTCCTGCTGGTTAGGAGAGGGACAGCCCGCCAGCCGGTCAATTGTAGGTTGGCCGACAGACGGGTGCTCCCGCGGCGCAACCGGACGCGTTTGCCTGGGGTTTCCTGCGGCTATAAGGCTTGCCGCGGCGCATATGTGGAATCGGCGGCTCGCTCGGAGTGACCATAGAGCTGTTCCCGACCCGCTACGCAGATCTGAGCCTTTAGCGATCCGACCGGATCGTAATGCCGCATCGATAACCTCGGAATTACACGAACTTGTCTCAGTGCCGAGGCGTCCGCTGCTTCGAGGATCAGAGTGTCCGTTCGATGAGAAGCCATGTCGCGCGACGCCGGCGACCCAGGGGCCGGCAATGACGCAGTCGACACGTTATAGCCCTCGGGCAGTCTCAGGATGAAATCGTGAAACGCCGGCGAGCGATGCCCGCTCCATGGGGATAGCCGGATCGGCGAGCGAGATGTTCTCGCGAATGGACCGGTTGAAGAGCACGTTCTCTTCAAAACGACGCCGATCTCGCGTCGAAGCCAGGTTGGGTTGACCACCGGCACATCGACGCCATCGACCAGCTTCACAGGCCGGCTCGCTTCGACACACCATAGGCCTGCGCCGCAAGGCTTGGGAAAGATGTCGCTCGATGGCCGAAAGAGCCAGTTCCTCTCGACGCCACGGCGTCAGACGGGCATTCTTATGAATATTGATTTGGTACCCTCCGGTGAGTGCTGAAGCTTGGTAACTCTAGTTTCCTCGGTTCGGTCCGCATCGACAACAACGGAAAGCTCACAACTCGAGTCCGTTCCATCCCGATGACATCGGGATGGAACTCCATTGAGCGTGATCTTCTCCGAAACCGGGCTCCCCTTTTTGATACGCTGACCTTCGGTTCGGGATCATGGCGGCAAAGGGAGTGTGATCCAGTCCTATTTGCCAGGGCAGCCCCTCGCGGGATGTTAGTTCCCCGCGTAGTCCTTCAGGTCACAAAAAACGAGGCTGCGGTGAGCGACAGATGTGGGGAAAGGGTGGCGAACTGTGTTTGCGACG
The DNA here is from genome assembly GCF_040320845.1 of Mesorhizobium sp. M0601. Lineage (NCBI taxonomy): Bacteria > Pseudomonadati > Pseudomonadota > Alphaproteobacteria > Hyphomicrobiales > Phyllobacteriaceae > Mesorhizobium > Mesorhizobium sp. M0601. The sequence continues at coordinate 29,108 of NZ_JAMYQK010000033.1, read as the reverse complement.
CGCCGCCGGCCCCGTCATTGTCGAAAGAGAGAGCCCCGGTTTCACTGTTGTAGATGATATGATCGGAGCTGTCATGCGCGGCTGCACCAACAAAGAAAGCTTTGAACGGAAGCCCTCCCGACTGAAGCCCGGCAAAAACGGTATCGCTGAGATGGAAAGTGTCCTGGGAGCGCTTGAAGTCGGTGATCTTGTCGATATTGCCGGCTCCAAGAGCAGTATTGAACGAGAAGGCATCGTGGCCTCCGTAACCGGTCAAGACGTCGGCGCCGAGTCCGCCGTTGATGACATTGTTGCCGGCATTGCCCTCGATGGTCTGGGCGAACTCGTTGCCGGTGATGCTCATCGCCTGCGTGCCGGACGGGTTGTTGGTGGCGAGATGCTCGATCTCCGAGCCGGCCGAAAGCGCATAGCTCACCGAGGCGATCACACTGTCGTTGCCGCCGCCCACTGCCTCAACCGCCTTCTCGTTGGCATTATCGACATAGTAAGTGTCGTTGCCTCCATAGCCGATCATCGTGTGGCCGCTGGTTCCATGCAATACATCGGCGCCGCTGGTGCCGTACAAGGTGCCATCACTGGTGCCGCCGGAAGGAGCGACAATCCCGGTTCCAGACCCAGTCTCGGTCCCGGTCGAGCCAGTGATTGGGGGGGTGACGTTCGCGCCCGTGACAGTGCCGGTCGAGCTATCCCCTGCGTAGTCCCAGGTGAACTGGTTGTCGACGTGTGCCGCTGGGGTGGCGGTGGGATCCTCGTGCACGTCGGCTACGACCGCCTTTGACGCGTCCCAGATGGTGTTGTTGGGATTGCCAGGGTTGGTGTAGCTCGAGTTCAGGACGCTGACCCCGCCGGAGCTTACATTCCAGATCAGTCCATTCGACGAGGGGAGCCCGCGGCCTTGATCCTCATTTATGCCGTCGAACGACCTCGTGTGGTCGAAGGTCACATCGCTCGCGTAGGAAGAGAACGCGCCATTACCCTGATGGATGGCGTCAACGTGGTCCACCCTGCCGCCGGTCGATCCGTTCTCGAACATAACGGCCACGCCGGTCTGAGAGTTGTTACCGTCGATCACCCCATTTGAGATCGTCGTATTCGGGCTGCCATATACCGAGACGATGTCCTCCGGATGCGAACTGCCGGCGTCGTTTACGGCATAGAAGTCGGTTAGCGAACTATTCCCCGAGTTGTTGAACTGGACGAACTGACCGCGCGGCATTGGGCCATGGAAGTCATAGCCATCGACGTGTGAAAGACTCGCGCCGGGCGAGTTCACGAGATAGATGCCAGTCGAGCCTTCCCGCACTGTGGTGTTATGAACGGTCAAGTTCGGGGCGTTCTCTGCATTAATGTTGTTGATGTTCGGGCTCGTCTCGGGGTCGATTCCCGCCGGCGGGTCGGCGTTGATGACTTCGGTGTTCTCGATCGTGACGCCGTTTGCGCCCGATACCACCACCCCGTCACCTTCGACGTGATGAATAAGACAATTGCGCAGGATGACATTGTCGTGCGTGATCGTGACCGCATCCCCGTTGGTGACGTAGATGTCTAGATTTTCAATCACCTGGCCATCATACTGCGATTGGACCGGTGTGGTGGTGTAGGTAAGACCCTGCGCCGGCTGCGTCGTTGCCGTCGACGCGGAAGCGGTGGAAATGGGAGCTTCGGTCGTCACTCGGCTGCCTCCGTCGCGCGTAAGTTGTTCAACCGTTCCGAGTGTGTCCGCAGTATTTCCTCGTCGCGACTCATCGATCTCATGTGTTTCTCCAGTTAAATGGTAATCTCTATAAGTATCCCAAAAGACACCCACGTACAATAAAACGACAATCTATCGTCTTAACGAAATTCTGATAATGCAACCAGAAATTTCATATTGGGATATAATGCTAACGTTCATGACCATAATACGGCCTTGGCAAGGCTATACTGAGACTCTCCCGGGCGATTGGCGTTGCGCTCAAGCTTGCGCCTACCTCGAATTGCAAACATCGTCTCGTATGTCGGATCACGTGTGAACTTACCCCCGAGGACAGGAGACAAGGTCATGCACGCATGAACGTCACCGACACGGGTTCGGCACAGCTCGAAACAGGCGATCTACGAGGGCTATCCTGAATCGGCTGCAACTACCGACCGACCTGCACGCTGCCATCGGCGTGAGCAACTGCAACAGCTTCCCGCACTCGTCACGCGGCGGCGGTAGCTTGCGGCGCAATTCGGTGAGCGCCTTCGCGACATCGCCGAACTGGAGATACCTACCGAGCCTTGCTGGACTCGCAGCAATTGGCAAAGCTACTGTGTGAAATTCCTCCACTGGTTCGACCAGCGGCCCGTCCGCCTCCGGAAGGGCGCGGCGTTTGCCCTATTGCGATACCGAGGCGATGCGGGAGCACCTCGCCGAGATCAGTCGGAGCGCCGACAACGGCGCGCATGCGGTGCTGATCCTGATGCGGATCGCAAGCGTCGCGGCCGGACAACGTCACTCTGATGTTCGTGCCGCGCGCTCACTGGAACTGAAGCCAGTCGAAAACCTGCGGCAATTCATGACAAGGGGCTCTTCAACCGTAAATTCAAGGACTACGACGAGATCCTCAATCATTGCTGCGCCGCGAGGAACAAGCTCCTTTTCCAACTCCGGAGGACCTGAGGACCCGGTGAGCCGCTATCGCAATGTGGTTTTTGGCGGCAGCAAAATGTGCGAGACCGTGCCGTCTGGGCGACAGTTTTGATATGCGCCCGCGCGGCGTGCTGCCGCCAATCTGACAGCAATTGGTACAGGCTCGATGATCGGAATTGAAAAGCGCGAGCGCAATGCGACTGCCTGCACGGCAAGCGGTCGCCACCGAGGACGATTGCCTCTGCCGCATCCTCCGAGATAGCAGCCTCACACCTGCGAACCATGCCCGCTTCAAGGCGGACGGAATCCATTAGTCCAACAACGTCGCCTTGTGTAAGTCGCTCGCCGGTAAGAGAGCCTCGTAACCATATTTGGCGACCCGCTCCAAGACCAGCCCCGGTGTAGTCGTCACGACCGAGAATCGGAGACCGTCGCTTGCCGCTTCGATGGTTCCTGCCTCGGCGATCCCGGCAACCGGAATGCACGACTTTAGGTGCAACTGGTCCATTCCAGGATCCCCGGCGCCGTGGTTCGCCGTGGTTCTGCGCCGTCATTCTGCTATGTGGACGACCTGATGCACGGCTTGACGCGTCAGATGAATTAAGACGCGAATCGACCAAGCTCTCAATCTTGGCAATCGTATCGAGGTAACCATGGCGGAACGGGCCGTCTCATGTTTTTCATCGGCCCGCGGGAAACCAAGCCCGGTAATCCTCGCGGCCGCGCAATCCTTTGCCCGATAGGCTGAGTCGATCAAACCACGAGCTCGGGTTCTTGACCAAAAGCCCCAGGTTGAAGATTCGGGATACGCCTCGATGATGCTGCCTTACGCCTAAAGAGGGTATTTTGGTGTACGGTTTTCCTGGCGTAAGGTTAAAAAAGAAAACTGTGCGGTTGGCGCGTGGAGCACCTAATCGGCGCGTGTATCCCAATCGCGCCGGGTGAGAATCGATGATGACAAGGCAATCTTTCATAACCGTGCTTGTCGGGCCAAGCGAGTTACTTCGAGAAGGTGTTAGTCGAATCCTGAATGAAGAAGATTTTCGTGTTCTTTTCTCTACGGCTTCTGTTAACGATCTTCTGCAAAAGCCGCTACCGCATCACCGGTCGATCTTGCTAATCATAGATATCGGCGGTGCTGATGCGGAAGCTGAATTCGCGCAGATTGCTGAGTTTAAGGCGATTTACCCAGCCAGCCATGTCGTTGCGCTAGCTGATCACTGTCGCACGACCGATATAGTCTCAGCCTTTCATGCGGGGGCTGACGGGTATCTGACAAAGATCGCTGCTTACGACACCTTCATCAAAGCCCTCGAATTGGTTATGCTTGGGCAAACGGTACTACCTGCAGAAACTTCGATGGTTATTGAAGGTATAAGACAAGGTTCGAAAGATGAACCGATAGCTGATGAGTTACCAGAGGTGGAAAGTAAATTGGATAGTAGAGATCAAGAATTGGTAATTTTGTCGAATCGCGAGAACTGTATTCTTCGCCGTTTGATCCATGGGGAGTCAAACAAAGCCATCGCGCGCGAAATCAACATTGCCGAAGCTACGGTGAAGGTACACGTCAAAGCCATACTTAGAAAGATTCGAGTCCGCAACCGAACACAGGCTGCAGTTTGGGCGATGAATCATGGTATGCTTACTCGACCGTCTGGCAACGGCGCGCCGGGGAACGATACGCTGGTACCTCAGGAATCTCACCATCGGCATGATCTACTTGAAGCAAAAAATGCATACCTCGTTTTCGACAATCGTCCTCCTATCTGACCTGCGACAGAGCTTCGTTTTGGCTGGTGCACTTTCCGAAGCCTCGTTCCCGATCAAGGACGCATGGGCTCAAATCATTCCGGGCGATGGCCGAAGAAGCGGTGGAAACTTTATCACAGGGGCGTATCACTTAGGTCCGGTTGTTTTTTACCCGTTGTCCTCTCTGGCTCAACAGCGGTGGATTCCGAATTAGATCGCCTCAAACAGTTTAAACTCTGCGTGATTGACAAAAATCATAAGAATGACGGATATTTACTGCCATTTTGACTTTGAGGGATTTTTCATTAAATGGGCCAAACAAAAACTGTTTCTGGTTTGTAGTTCAGCGAAACCCGGATAGGAACGGTTGAAGGCGGAGAATGCGGCCTCCTGGTTTGGAAATGCGACCAACCGGTGGCGGTCCTTATCCAGATCGACGAGGAAGCTTACTCCACCAAGGCAATGGCTCCTCGAAACGGGATTCGGGCTGCTGAGCGCGTCTGGCTAGACAGCCGTTCAGCTGCCGATTCCGCCCTTGGACCTTCAGCAGTAGAATGCGGCCGCGGGACTCACGCAAGTTGGGAAGTTACGCTTGGGCTCACTCCTCAGCCAGAGTTTCCTTCTGCGAGAAGATCGTTGACCTTGCAGGCGACTTCCGTGCGGTTGGTCGCCTTTAGTTTCTTCATGATATTGCGGATGTGGACCTTCACCGTGCTTTCGCGTAAATTCAGTTCGTGGGCGATCATCTTGTTCGCCTTGCCGCGCCGGAGCGCTTGCGCAACCTCGGCCTGCCTAAGCGTGAACATGCCTGCCAAAGGCTGCGTGTCGCTGGTGCCCGAATTTATCAGGTGCCGCATAGCAAGGACACTGCTCGCCGGCACGAAGATGCCGCCCGCTGCCGCAAGGTTGATAGCCTCGACGCAGACATTGATTGCAACAGAGGTCGGAATGTAACCGCGTGCACCGCATTCGAGAGCGGTCAGTATTTGGGCAAGGTCTTCGGTGTCGGCCAGGACGACCACAGGGACTGATCTGAACTCGCACGAAATATGCCTGATCTCGTCAGCGATGCCACGATCGGTGACCTTCCGACTGCCAAGGTTGAAGAGTATGGCTGCAAGGGGAGGGGCCGATCTCTTTCTGACGCGCCATTCCTCGACGGACCCCAAGGCGGCGACATCCATGCCGAGTTCGTGGTCCACGAGAGCCGATGCGAGACACTCGCGGTCCAGAGCCCTTCCGTCCAAGATGAGGAGGCATTCCCTGCCTGTCTGCCCTTGGTCGATTCCCGGCCCGCCGGACGGAACTTCTGACTGACTGGCCGAATTACAATTGTGCAGTCCTGCCGTGGCACCCATGTCAATACTCCCTCTTTCCCACACAAGCCGTCTTGCGCTGGCCGACATGATTTCCGCATTCTCTCGCAGTGAAAGTTTGGTACTGCGCGTTTTGAAGGGTCGAGACTCGATTACCCCATTTGCGTCGTTGTCAGTTCCCCAACCCCCAGTGATACCCAGCGTGGGGTAAGTGTAGGGGTTATTTATAAGCAGTCTCTAACATAGATTGCTTTTTTGGTAATTTTCAGGGAACCGATGCCAAGCTGGACCCAAAGGGCTGGATTCTGTGCGAAAGGCGCGTGCATTGGACACCCAGCCATCTTCAGCCCAGCAGACAGCCGAATCTGGATCAGCGTGTGCCTCCGACATTTCATCGGCAGACCAGAACCGCCGAAAGTGCCGTTGACATTGTCGGGGGACAGTGCTGGCAGCATTGGCTCCCCACTTTAATCGAGCAGGCCTTGGTAAGCGGCCCTCTGCGCATAATTTGGCAGCACGCCGCACTCGCGCGATAGGCCGAGTTGCCGCGGCCACGATGATCTCCCTTGTCACACTTGGTCAGCACGCACGGGTTGCGTTCCGCTCGGCCCAACCGTCGACCGCCTCGAGCCGGATACCGCTGTCGTCGAGACGTCAGGCGTCCTGCGCACGACCAGCCCTCCATAAATGTCGTCTCGAACTGTTCCGGCGACGGAACGACCGTTTTCATTTTGGCGTCCATGCGCTGGCGTTCAAAGAGAGATAGCCGCTACCTGAGGTACTCGCTGTCGAATCCGGCTGTTTCGACCAGCTTCTTGCGGTTGATCACCTCTACATGGCCTGACTTGAAAGAGACGAGATCGGCCTTGCGGAGCTCCCTTAACGTTCGGTTGACGTGAACCGTGGTCATTCCGAGGATGTCGGCCAGTTCATGCTGGGCAAGAGGACACTCATATCTTCCATCAACCGACAGCTCAACCATGGAGAGCCTCTCTTCCAACTCGAGCAGGAAATGGGCGGTACGCCTCATCGCGTTCCGCCGCCCGGTATTTATCAGATGTTCGGCAAGGATGGCGTTCAGGCGCGCCAGCGAGGAGGCGATCTTCTTCCCGATTCGGCCGTCCGACAGGATCGCCTCGACCAGTTCCTTACTGGAAATTTCATAGACAGCTAGTTCGGTTATGGACGCCAGCGACGCAAGACGGGGTCCGTCCAAACCACGGTAACCGACAACGTCCCCCTTGAGGGGAGTGTCTATGATCTGCCGCTCTCCGTCTGGCAGCGCGTGATAAAGTATAGCCCAACCCGATTTTACAATGAATATCTCGCCGTTGTCGTCTTCCTGGCGGCATATCACCGAATGGGGTTTATAGGTTTTTGCGGTAACACCGAGAAAATCGTTGTTCCCCCACTCGTCCTTCGACAACGTTCCCCCTATGGGATGCGAGCACATGAACTCCAATAGTGTCTGCATGAAGAATCGGCGAGTTTGATTTTATTTCCATACGACTACAATAGTTTCTCCCGGATAAAGTCGGCCGAACGACCTCTTACCGTAGGGGAGGGGTGGCCTAATGTCCTCGTCTGTTTGAATGAGGTAAACTGCGTTTAGATCAAGGTGTTGCAAGCATCAGGTGGTTAAGTCTCCCCGCTTGAGCGAGACGATCCACGCCAAGGCCTGCAGAAGTGTGGTATCGAGGGCCGTATGGCGGGCCTCCTCGACGCGCGTGTCGTCGTGCATAATGACAGATGTCGCGGAATCATTTTGCGCCTCGGTCGTGAGGAAATCCCGCGGACAGGCATTCGCCCGCAGGCGAGGCCGCCGAAGACTGCGCTTCCTCAGCAGACTATGCTGGCGCCGTATGTCGCAGTTAACTCAGGCCACGCTGCGGATAAGCGTGCCACAAGTCTGCGACGTGTTGTTTCTCGCGTTCACAAAGGGCGAAGAAACGCGGAAGGCTGGCATCTGATTGACGGCGGAAAAGCGCGGTCGCGTTAGTTGTCGCACCTCACTAGACGGTTTCGAGCCGGCCGAACCGAACCGGGATGAGTTTCCGGGTCTCGAGCTGCCCTGCCGCATCCTTGTCGATGACAGTCAGAAACTGTGCTTCTTTAGATCCCAAAGGCAGAACCAGCCGTCCCCCCGGCTTGAGTTGCTTCAGAAAAGCCGGCGGTGTCTGCTCAGCCGCCGCCGTGACCAGGATCTTGTCGAATGGGGCGTGCTCGGGCCAGCCGCGAGACCCGTCTCCGACACGAATGCCGACATTGGATAAGCCTAGCTCCTGCAGGAGAGCCTCCGCACGGCTTACGAATTCCTCGATGATTTCTACGCTCCAAACCTGCCCGGCGAGTTCCGCGAGGATTGCGGTTTGATAGCCCAGGCCAGTGCCGATCTCGAGGACCGCCTCGTGCGGTTGGGGAGCGAGGAGATCGGTCATGAGAGCGACGATGAATGGCTGCGAGACGGTTTTATCGAAGCCGATCGGCAGCGGCATGTCCTGGTAGGCATAAGGTGCAACCGAGGCTGGCACGAAGCGATGCCGCGGCACTCGCCGCATCGCCGCCATCACCCGCTCATCGAGCGCTGCCTTGCCGAGTTCTTCGCTTGCAAGGTCGGTATGGATTGCAATCATCTCGACCATGTGCCTGCGTAGGACCGCAAGGTGCTCTTCGTTCATTGGCTTCATGACGGTGGGGCCTTCCTCAACCAGCTTGCTGCCGGTGAGCATTATATCCTGTTCGTCACGGTAGCGCCCGCCATCGTTTCCATTACGGGTGCCCACGGCAAGCGTGGGTGACCGTCTTGGCAGGCTATCGCCGGCGGCGACCCTGGAGATTCTGGGCGCTATATCGCATAGCGGCGTGTCCCACATACGGCTATCTCGCGCATCAGCCTCGCCAGCACCGGCCGGGAGGGCGAGGCGCCGGAGCCGTGCTCCTGGTGGGCGAGTCGGCAGCCAGCCGCCTTGACCTCGTCGGGCGTCGGTCGCCCGATCCTCGGTCGAGACGCGGGGATCGCCAATGGGCGGCCGATCGAGAGAACTGGACGTTGTGCGTGCATTTGGCCGGTTTCGGGGGCGACATTGTCGATCTGAGGACGGCGCAAGGCCAGGCCGACGCCCAGTTCGAAGATATGGCTTGTGCCTGGATGGATTTTCTCGCCGATGGCAAACGGCCGCCGTCATGGAGCATCCACGACCGCTTGGTTGCTGAAGGCAAGTTCGGCATTCTCGTGCCCAGCTTCGCCCCAGGTGCCGGCACATCCGATCAGAACCTCGTGCTATGGAGCTGGGGCGAGGGGCTCCCGCACCAGGTCAAGGTGATCGATCCGGAAGGCCGGCTGCCTCGGAACCAATTGTCTGGAGCTAACGCCGCAAGGGTCGGATCGAATTGCGACTCAGGCGATTATCCGCGCCGCCCGCGCGAGCGTGCGTTCCGCGTCATTGTAATAGTTTGAGGCCTGCTGCGCGGAGCGATGCTGCGACTGCTGCATGGCTTCGGGCAGCGGAATACCGCGGCGTGCGATTTCGGTGAGATAGCCGGAGCGCAAGCTGTGGGCGGAGAAGGCTTCCGGATCGAGCGCCCGGCCTCGGCGGTGCGCCGCTTCAGGATCAGATTGACGGCCTGCGGCGTCAGGACGCGCGCTTCGAGATTGCCCCAGTGGTCGATGCCGCCAAACACGACGCGGTCGCTGATCCTGGCGCGTTCCAGCCAGTCCTTCAAGACCAGCACAGGCCGGCCGACGAGCAGCACGAAAGCGTCGCTGTCGGCTTGCGTCGTCTCTGTGCGGCCGAGCCGTATCGACAGGCACGGCAATTTATCGCCGCCGGGAGCGTTGGGATCGGCCGGAACCGGGTCTTCGTCGACCAGCTGTTCGACGCGAAGAGCAGAAATTTCGCTGCGACGCCGGCCGCTGCAGGCGAAGGCCGTGATGAGAATCGCGCGATCCCCGACGTCGACGAGACGGTCACCGGCGCATGTTTCAAGAGGGCGGCCAGAATATCGGCGGTCACAGCCTTCCTGCTCTTGCGGCCGCGGACGGGCCTGGCGCGCACCGCCAGTTTGATCGCGCTCTGCAGGCCCCAGGGCTGCAAAATTTCCGCGCAAACCGCGCCATTGAATCACGTCGAACAGCTCGACAGCCGCCAGCGCACGGTGCACGGCGCATACGGACGGCTTTTACCCGCAACAGTCCCTCCGCCTTCGGCGCGGCCATGACCGCAACGGCACACTCTGATCAGACGGTTGCCGGAAGGCGCGGCTGGGGAGGTCAGCGACTACCTCGTTGCTGCCCCCAGAATTGCCATGATCTCCTGTTCCCGCCATCAGAAGCTGATGCCTACGATCTTTACGCCAATACGATCGGCGAGTTCGAGCAATTCGGAATAGACGTCAGAATTCCCGGTCAAATCGAGCGACACGCCGGACTGCACCAACGTCCTTGCCGGAATTCGATCGCCAAACAGCATCACGGCGAGAGCCCGGTCGTCCTGCCGAGAAATCCAGCAAAGTCCCTGGGCATCTGGGCATTGTGCGTGAATGGCTTCAGCCCAGGGGCGTGTTGCTGGGTAGTGGTCCTTCTCGGTGACGATGATGTGGCTGCGCTTGATGCCGAGTTTCCTCAGGGCTGTGACGCTCAGATCAGCCAAGACCAATTCGCCCTGCGGCCCCACCTGCGAATAGACTTGATCCGCCAGTTTCACCTTGTCGTAGGTCTTCAGGCCCGGCGCGAATGGCACATCGTGGAAGACGGTTTCCATCGCCGCGCAGTCAAAGGTCGTGCCGCCGTACAGAGTTGGGATATTGGGCCCACTTGCATTCTTGATCGGGCTGAATCGGGCATTGCCTTTCAGGCCTGGATTGAACTCGACGCCGGCATAGAGATTCAAATGGATACGATGGATAACTTGGTCCGCCGGCCATATCGTTCGGGTGATGATATCCTGCAAATCGTGCGATGGAACGGGAACGGGAGTCCCAGGTCCCCGTCCAATCTTTGATTTAGCCATGGAGTGCGCCTACCAACTCATCCTCGGCGGCTGCAAGAACGCGCTCGGGTTGCGCAGGGAGCACATCTTGCGGACGCTTGCCCCCAAGGAAGCTATTGACCGATGCAAACCAATAGGCGAGCCCCCAGTCGTCCTTTTTCTCGTGTAAGACGCCCAGAACCTTAGCGAGCGCTTTGATAGGCCGATATCCAGCGGCGGAATCCAGAGCGTACCCAGGGAAATAGTCTACGCCCCGATGCCGAACTGCAAAGATCTGGCCTTCTTTCTTCCACTTGTGTGGCTGCGCACTCGGGTTGCTTGTGCTGAACCCAGCCATTTTGGCGATTTGGGGAGCGGTCAGCCAATCGCCGCTCTCCAGCACTGCCTTTCTCGCCTCGGCCGTCATCCGTGCCTCGACAAGCATGTATTGCGGGGGCGGCACCTGAGGGACCAGGGCCTCGATTATTAAGTTAATGGCTTCACGTTGGCGACTCATCAGGATGGTACGGACCAGAGGCGCGATGCTGACGACCGTGTCCGCAAGGGCGCGAACTGCGGGTTCACTCCCATGCTCGAACGTTAGTGCTATGACTTGCTCCGCAGTCAGCCGATCAAGTTGGTCACCAACCTCCTTCGGAGTTCCGGTGAGCGCGCCAAATCCCGATAGCTCAATGGTGTCATTGGTATGTGCCATAATATTCCACTCAGCTGGGTTGGTGAGGATGATTACATATATAGCACGATAACCGATCTCATCAAGTGGTGTTGCTGCGATGCTCTCGGACGCCTGGGAAGACATCAGTCCACTCCAGCATCAACCCTGGCTCGGCACCCTTCTAGTCGCTCGCATGCTGCGGCAGCGCCGCAAGACCGCGGCCCCACCTGCTGGCGCTCAACAGCGGCCTGCACGTTATCGGCCGTGAGCGCCGGCGTCACCGTGACCGGACCACACGCCTGCTGGCATTTGTCGACGCCTTTACTGAAGCCACCGCGCTCGGCCTAAAGGAACATGACCGGCCGGCGTTGGCGCGGGAACAGATGCTGCGCCGCACCAGGAGCCGGCGCGGCAACTCGAAGCTGCATCCGCATAATCCATTCCAGCAAATCCGCATCGAGCGTCGCGTGCCTCCCGCCGTGCAGATACCTCGATACTGTCGCCTTACTCTTGAGCTGCTCAGACATCGCCGGCGTCAAATTCACCAATGGTGTCGCACAGTCCGCGACACCGGATCACGCGCCGCCTGATCGGCCGCGTCACCCAATTCCGACCATAGCTCCTCGCGAGCCGGCCTCAAGCACAAGAGCCGCTCCGACACGCCTGTCGCCCGAATTGAGAAACTGACCCCCTGACGAAATGAAGAACTGACCCCTCGGTTATGAGAGGAGGCATGAGGGGGTGGACGAAGCCCATCCTCACAATGTTCGCCTACCGGGACAAACGTGACGCAACGGAACGGATGGTTCACCCGTAAAGTCTTGGGGAGGTTGCGAAAGGAGACCAGCATATGACCTGCGAACGAGATGTCGGCACGTTCGAAGAGCCCGTGACCGTTTTGCTGTCCTCGGACAAAGTCAGTGTTTCGAGCACCCGCGAAGCCGCCGAAATGGTGCTTTACCGCTGGCCCATTGGAGAAACCGCGCGCCGCATCCAGGCTCGTATGGCAGCATGATGGTTCTCGGCGGCGGCAGCTCACCGGATGTAGCGCGCGTGGCATTTCTCAGCGCCGCCAAGGAAGCGAAAATCCTGAACGCCTGACATCGTCAATGCGTGCCCCACCACTGTCCATCATGCACACTCTTGCAGCAAACATCCTGCGTCGATCATGCGGAGACGCCGAATGCTTGCGCGAGAAGGCTGGAGCCGCGGATCTGCACTCTACGTGGACATAGCACCGCTCCGGGCAAAGCGGCCTACGGATCAAAGTTACGTGGAAACCTGCCCCACCAAACTTTGTCTGGCAAACGCATGTCGGCCCTCCCGATTTCGTTGCGACGGGCGAAGCTGGATCGCGCGCACTCGGTCTTCATCGCGTGTTTTCGAAAGAGTTCGTGAGAGAAGGCAACGGGTCAAGTAGTTCAGTGTTCGATCTGGAGGAATTGAAGCTGCTCGGCCTCGATCCGACAGGCAATCGATTACGGCCCAGGGGTGACTACCGATAAACCTCATTCCCGTTAATCTCCGGCCCCTGTTTCGAGGCAAGAGAATCGCATGCGGCCTCGTCGAGGAATTCCGCACGTATGGGCATGTATGGGGCCCTGTCGGGCCGCGACATCTACTTAGGACAGTCGCCGCGACCATAACTTTTGATAACAGGTCAGGGTCGCGGGATGCCGAGCCGCTTGAAATACCGAGTTGTGCGGTGCTCGCGATCGTCCCGCCTCAACCGCGCAAGTGCGTCATCATCGCCGGCGAGCGCCATAGCCAAACCGGGAGCGCTTATTCTCGACGGAGCGCCGGGCATTGTCTGATTGTGAAGACGGTGCTTGATCACCAGCCGCCTGAGTGTGTCGTCGCTTGCGCTGTAGTCGTGCCTGAACAGATCAATGACCCTCTGGACCGTGATCGCCTCTGCCCGTGGCAGGTAGAGCGGCCGAAGCCGTTCGCCTGTTTCTGGCGCTGTTTTGACAGGGAGTGCATTGGTCATTCGGCCCATAGCGCTATTCTGCGGCCCGCCGTTTCGCCCGACATCAGGGAACGATATCGCCCCCCATGTATTAGAAATCCATGGACACTATGGAACCCCACGGCCACGGGATGGCGATCGATATTTTGACATCGGAAGTTGCCAATGCCAGGCAGCGCATCCACCGGACCGAGCTCGCGCTCCAACGCACTGAAGAAATGCTGGCCGAAAATCTCGCGCTGTGCAGCAGGATACGAACTGCGGTCGAGGCCGCAGACCGCTTGATGGAGATCGATCCCCCCAGCTTTGAACGACATCACGTGGGTTGAACTGCGCCGGCGTTCATTCGTCGCGACCTTGCGGCACCCTGCCGCCGCTCGTTACCCGGGAGAGGTAGAGGCGGCTTAAGGCCGGCCTCCTTAGCCTCGAGAGGCGTCAATCTTCTCGGACAGCCAGGTCTTGATAAGGGACTGATAGGGCACGTCGCGCTTGTTCGCCGCGACCTTGATCCGTTCGAGCAGGCTATTGGGCAGCCGCAACGAGATCGAGGTCGACGACGACTTGAGGTTGGGCAGGCGGACCCGCTCTGCCTTGCTCCAATCGACATGCTCACTGGAGTCGTTGGACTCCCAGAAGGCGCGCTCCTCGGCCTCCGATGCAAAGGTCGGAACCGGCTTAGCTGTCTTGGTCATAGTAGCCTCGCTCCTTGCGGCTCATATCCCGGGCGGAAATCACCCGGATCTTGGTGTCCTTGTCCCGAAGCGTGAAGGTGATGTGCAGCAGCCTTCCATCATCGGTGCGCCCCAGAGCATGAATTCGTTGCTCGATGGCGCTGTGCTTTGCGTCGGGAACGGTCAGCAACGGCTCGTCGAAGAACACCAGTTCCGCCTCGGCCTGGCTGACGTCGTGCTTGTCGATGCTCTTGCGGGCATTGCCCGCATCCCAGTCGAAGCCGGCAATCCGTTCCCATTCGATCATCGATGTATATTGCCATAATATACGCGGATTTCAAGCTCCGTCAGGCGTGAGCGCTCCGCCCTGCAGATTTGGATAACATGGGGAAAGGAAAATGGAGGCAAGGAAAACCCCGTCGCTGATCGGCCAGACCGGTGGCGCTGACGCTCAACCGCCAGCCTCGCAATCCCGGCCGCGTCGTCCGGCGCAGGGCTGAAAGCCCCGCTTGTCCTGCCGGGCAGGGATGCTCACCAGGCAGTTGCACCGGCCCGCCCGCTCCGCGGGCAGGGGGATGTCTTCGGAAGGAAGACGAGAAAGGACCGGTGAAAGGCCGCGTCTGCAACCCTCCAAGGAGCATTCCCATGGAACTGAAACTCGTTGATCCGCGCTCGCTCAAGGACAATCCCGACAAGGCGCGCCGTTCCAAGTCCAGCCCGCAGGCCGACGCGCTGCTGCTGGCGACGATCAAGGCTGTTGGCATCGTGCAGCCGCCCGTCGTCGCCGCAGAAACCGATGGCGGCAACGGCTTCGTCATCGACGAGGGCCACCGTCGCGTCAAGCAGGCGACTACCGCCGGCCTCGAGGAAGTCGCCGTTCTCGTCGTTCCCCGCGCCGAGGATGGCGGCGCCATGCGTTCGCTGGTCACCACGATCGCGCATGAGCAGCTTAACCCCGTTGACCAGTGGCGCGCCATCGAGCGTCTCGTGGCGCTCGGCTGGACCGAAGAGGCGATCGGCATCGCGCTCGCCCAGTCGGTGCGCCAGATCAAGAAGCTGCGCCTGCTCGCCAATGTGCTGCCGGCGATGCTGGATCATATGGCCAAGGGCGACATGCCCGACGAGCGCCAGCTCCGCACCATCGCGGCCGCCTCGCTCGAGGAGCAGAAGGAGGTCTGGAAGGCACATAAGCCGACCAAGGGCGATCCCCAGGTCTCGTGGTGGGCTGTCGCCAACGGCCTCGCCAAGACCCGCATGTATGCGCGCGACGCCAGCTTCGGCGACGATCTGCGAGAGGCCTATGGCATCGCCTGGGTCGAGGATCTGTTCGCCCCGGCCGACCAGGACAGCCGCTACACCACCAACGTGGACGCCTTCCTGGGGGCCCAGCAGGAGTGGATGACGCAGAACCTGCCCAAGAAGGGCGTCATCGCCGAGACCAACAATTGGGGCGAGGTGAAGCTGCCGCCCAAGGCCGAACGCGTCTACAGTACGCCCAAGGAGTCGGACCACACAGCGATGTATCTTGACCGCGAGGGCAAGGTGAAGACGGTCCACTTCCGCATGCCCGAGGCCAGGAAGCCCAAGGGCAAGGGTGCGGAAGACGCCGGCGGCTCGCGGCGGTGCTCGAAGGTTCGCCCATGCCGCCCAGGCTTTCTCCCCGACAGGCCGAGATCATGATGCTGGTCAACAAAGGCATGACCAACAAACAGATCGCCAAGGATCTCGATATCTCGCCGGCGACGGTGAAGACCTTGCTCGAACGGCTGTTCCGGATTCGAAGGCGAAGAACCGGATCGCCCTGATTCATTGGTGGCAGGGGACAGATCAGCCCAATGTGTTCGACGGCTGAGCATGGTGCGCCGGCTGCTCGGACAATTCGGCAGATAGGCCTCGTTATGCCCACGGGATCCTGGTCGGCGGAGTCATCGCCGCCGCCGTCGGAAACGATCTGGTGCTGGCGCATTCCCATGATCCGCTCAAGACGGCCTAACCTAAGTCCTGATCCTCACTGGCGGACCGGCGATCTATCTGCTCGGGAGCGCCAACTACATGAAGGCGGTCTATCGTGTGGTGCCGGCATCCCAATGGCGGGCGTTCCTGCCCTGCTGCTCCTGATCCCGTCGCCTACACCGTCGACTTGCTCGCTATGAGCTGGCTGACAGAGCTGGCGCACCCACGCCCGGCCGGCATCGAAGAAACGGTGTCCGGTCCTGTCGGGCGGACCTCATTCGGCAATCGTCGTCGGCAGTAGAGCCAAAGTGTGATCGCGGCCCAAACCGGTGCTCATGACCATGTTTATGCTTGGGACGTATGTGGCTGTTGTCTTTTGATATGGTATCGATAACATGCCTGGCGTGAAGTTGATTCCAACGGGTGGTTCATGAGCGATGCCGGACGCCGCAGAGAGCTTGTGCCCGAGTGTCCAGCGTTTTGCTTGGGCACATCGCTGCCGGCTGGTGGAGCGGCATGATGGCCAAGGCCGCCTCATCGAGACCGGGCGAGAGCCACGCCCCGACGATGGTGGACGTGGCGCGGCGGGCAGGTGTGTCCACCATGACGGTTTCACGCGCCCTGAAAGAGGGCAGCCTCGTTTCCAAGGCCACGCGGGAAAAGATCATGGTCGCGGTCAACGACCTCGGCTACGTGCTCGACCAATCGGCCGGCAGCCTGTCCTCGCGCAAGACTGGATTTGTTGCCGCGATGGTTCCATCACTCAACAATTCCAACTTCGCCGATACGGCGCGCGGCATAACGGATGAACTGGAGAGCACGGGACTCCAGCTTCTGCTCGGCTACACCGACTATACGGTCGAGAAGGAGGAAAAGCTGATCGAAGCGATGCTCCGTCGGCGGCCCGAAGGCATCATTCTGACCGGCGGCGCCCATACGGAGCGCGCCCGCCGGCTTCTTAAAAACGCGGGCATCCCTGTAGTCGAAACCTGGGAGTTGCCGGCGAAACCCATCGATCAGGTGGTCGGATTCTCCAACGAAGAGGCGATGGGGCTTCTCGTCAAGACGCTGGCCAGAAAAGGCTACAATAAATTCGGTTACATCGGTGGCACGACCTCGCGCGACACGCGCGGCAGCCAACGGCGCGAAGGCTTTGTCAGAGCCATTGAGGAGCTCGGCCTGCCAACCGGGCGCCTCGTTTCCTTTGGCGTGCCGCCGATATCCATCGAGCAGGGAGGCCAAGCCGTCGTCAGCATGCTGGAGCGCTGGCCGGACACGCAAGCCGTACTCTGCGTTTCGGACCTTTCGGCCTTCGGCGCACTGATGGAATGCAAGCGCCGGGGCATGCGGATCCCACAGGACATCGCCATTGCCGGCTTCGGCGACTACGAGGTAGCCGCCTTTTGCCATCCCGGCATCACCACCGTGAATGTCGACTGCTACGGCATCGGGCAACAGGCCGCCCGCAGATTGATCCAGGTGATCCGAGGCGACGAGAAACGACACGGCGAAGAAATCGTCCTCACAAGCTATCGCGTCGTCGAGCGCGAAAGCACCTGAGTTCCTGCATCGATTCAAACGCAGCGAAGGGCAGCCCAGCAGCGATGTTTCGCGAGACCATCACCCTCACGCATGACGGTGCCTTGAAAGCCGGAGCAGCGCGCGCCGTCACGATGGTCGTCGCAATGTCTCGTGGTCGTCAATGCGAGCGGCGAAGTCCTCGCCAGTCTGCGCATGGATGGCGCGCGGTTCCTCAGCATGCGTACGGCGCAGGCGAAGGCGCGCACCGCAGCGTCAATAAACGCCGCTACTGGCGGCATGGCGTTCGAAGCGGCGCTCTCAGCCGGTATCGCATCGCAGGGCGGCGTGACCAATTTGCCCGGGGGCTTGCCGATCCGCTTCGGCAGACGCCTTGCGGGCGGCATCGGCGTCGGGTCGGGAACCGGCGAGCAGGATTTCGATGTGGCACACGCCGCCTTGGCGGCGGTTGGCGCCGACGTGATTTCATGATGTGCCGATGCGCCTCCAGCGCAACCGAAGGATCTTCAGAACGCGATCTGAACCTTCATGGATTTGTTCCGGTCACCGGCGATGTCGAAAGCCGCGACCGCCTCGTCGAGAGGATAGATGCCCGTCAGTAGCGGTTTGACATCCACCCGGCGGCGATTGATCAGGTCGACGGCGATCCCAAACTCCTCGTGGAAACGGAAAGTGCCCCGCATCTCGATCTCTTTCGCGACGATGAGGTTCTGCGGGATCGACAGATCGCCGCCGAGACCGAGCTGCACGAGCACGCCGCGCGGCTTCAGGACATCGAGCCCTGCACGCACCGCGCGTTCATTGCCGGAGGCCTCGAACATCACGTCGAAACTACCCTTGTCGACATTGTAGGCGGCGAGCTCTTCGCTGTTTGTCGCGACATTGATCGTCCGGTCGGCACCGATCTCCAGGGCCTTCGCCAGCACGCCCTCCATGACATCGGTGGCGACGATCTCGCGCGCGCCGTGGGCTCGTGCGGCGAGGATGCAAAGCGCGCCGATCGGCCCGCAGCCGGTGACCAGAACCCGCTTGCCGAGCAGCGAGCCGGCCCGGTTCATGGCATGCAGCGTCACCGCGAAGGGCTCGGCGAAGGCGGCTTCGTTGATGGAGATGTGGTCGGCTATTCTGTGGCACTGCCACGCCTCGGCGATCAGGCGCTGGCGGAAGGCGCCCTGGATGTGCGGCATCGGCATGGCGCTGCCATAGAAGCGCATGTCGAGGCACTGGTTCTGCATGCCTTGCAGGCAGTAGCGACAGGCATTGCAGGCTCGGCTGGGCGAGATCGCCACGCGATCGCCGACCGCAAGTGTGGAGATGCCGTCGCCGAGGGCCCGCACCGTGCCCGCAACCTCATGGCCAAGAATCATGGGTTCACGAAGGCGGATCGCGCCGAAGCCGCCATGGTTGTAATAATGCAGGTCCGAGCCGCAGATGCCGCCAGCCTCGACCGCGATCTCGACCTGTCCGGCGCCAGGGGAGCCCGGATCGGTCTCCTCGATCCGCAGGTCTTTTGCCGCGTGGATGACGATCGACTTCATGATGTGATCCCTTCTCAGACGACCGGTGTCAGCAAGGTCTGTCCGCCGAAATGGGCCGCGAGATTATCGCGAACGAGCTGACCCATGGCCTTGCGGGTTTCCACCGTGCCGCTGGCGTGATGCGGTTGCAGCACGACGTTGGAAAGCTTCAGGAAGCGCTCGTCGATGGTTGGCTCGTTCCAGAACACGTCGAGCCCGGCACCCTTGATGGCACTGGATTCCAGGGCCGCGAGCAACGCGGTCTCGTCGATCGTGCTGCCGCGCGAAATATTTATGACGATACCGTCTGCTCCGAGCGCTGCCAGGATCGACGCATTAATGATGTGTTTTGTGCTTTCGCCGCCGGCGAGCGTTACGATCAGAAATTCGCTGTCGCGCGCCAGTTCGACCAGATCGCCGACAAAAGCATAAGGAAGATCGTCGCGCTTGCGGTTGTCGAAATAGGAAATCGTGCAGTCGAATGCAGCGGCGCGCTTCGCCACCGCCGCACCGACGCGGCCCATGCCGACAATGCCCAGCCTTTTTCCACAGACACGCGTGACCAGCCCCATATTGCCCTTGCGCCAGCTTCCATCGCGTACATAGGCGTCGGCCTGCGGGATTTTTCGCGCCGCGGCGAGCAGCAGCCCGATCCCGATATCGGCTACGTCCTCGGTCAGCACATCAGGTGTATTGGTGACACGAATGCCGTTCGCCCTGGCATAGGCAAGGTCGATGGCGTCGGTGCCCACGCCGTAGCAGGAAACGATCTCGAGCTGCGGCAGCTTTCCCATCAGCGCAGCACTTGCTCCAAGCTCGCCGCGCGTAGCGATGGCGCGGATCGCGCGGGCGTGGCTTGAGAGCAACGCGTCCTTGTCCTCGGACTGCCAAAGTTTGTGGACGCGATACTTCGCCTCAAGATCTGCCATGTCCCAATCGGGATAGGCACCTGTCATCAAAATGTCGGTCACGGCGTCGTCTCCTGTGCGAACTCATTTTTCCATTGACTATGTTATCGATAACATCCATGTCAATAGGGACTGGCGGCGCTGCGCTGCAAATCGTGGCCGCTTCAGGAAACATTGCTCAGGAGGAGCATTTGGGCAGTTCATTGTTCGATTTGACCGGCATGCGGGCGCTGGTCACCGGCTCGGGACAGGGGATCGGCCTGGCGCTGGCCGAGGGGTTGGCGCAGCACGGCGCCGAAATCGTGATCAACGGACGCAGCGCCGAAAAGGTCAAAACAGCTGCGGATGCACTGACAGCGAAGGGACACAAGGTCCATAGCGCCGTCTTCGACGTCACCGATCATGCTGCGGTGGCGAACGGCGTCGCGGAGATCGAGGCGACGATCGGCGCCATCGATATCCTTATCAACAATGCCGGCATGCAGTTCCGAATGCCGCTCGAGGATTTCCCCGCCGACAAATGGGAGGAACTCTTGCGCACCAACATCTCCAGCGTGTTCTTCGTGGGACAAGCGGTGGCGCGGCACATGATCCCGCGGCGGCGCGGCAAGATCATCAATATCGCCTCGGTGCAGAGCGAACTGGCACGGACGAACATCGCGCCCTATACGGCCACGAAAGGCGCTGTGCGCAACCTGACGCGCGGAATGTGTGCCGATTGGGCGAAGCATGGCTTGCAGATCAATTCCATTGCGCCGGGTTACTTCAAGACGCCGCTCAACCAGGCGCTGGTCGAAAATCCCGAGTTTTCAGCCTGGCTGACCAACCGCACACCGGCGGGTCGTTGGGGCGATGTCGGCGAACTGGTCGGCGCGGCGATCTTTCTGGCTGGACCGGCCTCATCCTTTGTCAATGGACACACGCTCTATGTCGATGGCGGCATCACAACCTACCTCTGAGTCCTGGTCCATCGTCGTGATGGGTGTCAGCGGCTGCGGTAAGACCAGCATTGGCATCGCGATCGCGGCTCGTCTAGGGCTCGCTTTTGTCGAAGGCGACGCGCTGCACCCGCGCGGGAATGTCGAGAAAATGTCGGCGGGCATACCGCTTACCGACGAGGATCGTTGGCCTTGGCTGGACCTGTTGGGCGCAGCCTTGCGCCAGGCTCGTGAGGAGGGTCGCGGGCTCGTCGCGAGTTGCTCGGGGCTGAAGAAATCCTATCGCGATCGTCTTCGCGATGGTGCCATTGGGCCCGTGCTTTTCGTATTTTTGGAGGGTTCACGTGCGGTGTTGCAAGCCAGGCTCGCCGAGCGCCGCAGCCACTTCTTTCCGCCCGCGCTGCTCGACAGCCAGTTCGCCACACTGGAGCATCCAGGTGACGAGAAGCTGGTGGTCACAGTGGAGATCGAGGCGCCTGTCGACACGATTGCCGATAGAGTGTTGCAGGGTCTGGGTGCACTTGGGGTCAGCCCTGTCAGCATCAAGGAAAAAGGCACGTTGAAATGACGCAACCAACAAAAGTCGCCGTTGTCGGTGCCGGCATCATGGGGTCGGCGATCGCCACACGCCTGATCGAGACCGGGCTAGCCGTTACGGTATTCGATCTGGACAAGGTCAAGGTTGCAGCGCTGACTGCAAAGGGTGCGGCTGCCGCCGCGTCGGCGGCGGAAGCAACGCGGGCGAGCAGCTTCGTCATTCTCAGTCTCAACCATGCCGATATCGTGCGTTCGGTGGTGTTCGGCGATGGTGGTGTCGCTGCTGCGGGGTCGTCGGAGAAGCTGCTGATCGATATGTCTTCGATCGATCCTGTCGACACCGCGCAGATGGCCGGGAAGCTGTCAGCCGAGACCGGCATGAAATGGCTCGACTGCCCGCTTTCGGGCGGCGTTCCCGGCGCGCTGGCCGGCAGGCTGACAGTCATGGCGGGTGGCGAGGCTGAAGACTTCGAACAGGCGCGCACGGTGATGCGGCATCTCTGCACCAACTACACACTGATGGGGCCGAGTGGGGCGGGGCAGACGACAAAGCTGATCAACCAGCTGTTCTGCGCCGTACTGTTCCAGGCTGTCGCCGAAGCCGTGAAGCTTGCCGAAGCCGGCGGCGTAGACCCGAAGGCAATCCCCGCGGCACTCAAGGGCGGGCGGGCCGATTCCAGCATCATGCAGGAATTCATGGCAAAATTCGCTGCCCGGGATTTTTCAGCCACCGGCCGCATCGACAACATGCTGAAGGATCTGGATTCGCTGCAGGCCTTCGCGCTGAAAACCAAGACGCCGATGCCGATGACCGGGCAGGTGGTCGAGATCCATCGCCTGCTCTGCGCCGCTGGATTGGGGCCGAACGATTCGGCCGAGATGATGCGTCTGCTCGACGGCAAGACCAGCTGATCCGTTGGCCTTATTCTTTGATGCTTGACGCCTAGAAATGTTATCGATAACATCATTTGGGCGATCTCGGGAGGAACGCATTGTGACCGAGCAAAAACTGATCGAGTTCAAGTCAATTACGAAGGAGTTCGGCGGCACCCGCGCGCTCTCCGACGTGACGCTTGATCTGCACAAGGGCGAGATCCTGGCGCTGCTCGGCGAGAATGGCGCCGGCAAGTCGACGCTGATCAAGACGCTCGCCGGCATCTATCGGCCGGATGGCGGCCAAATCCTGTTTCGCGGCGAGCCCTACCATCATCGCCCGCCGCGGCCGAACCAGCGCCAGCCCGTAGCCTTCATTCACCAGGATCTAGGTCTTATCGAATGGATGACGGTCGGCGAGAATGTCGGCCTGGCCCAAGGCTTTTCGCTTCGCTCTGGCCTGATCGACTGGCGATCGACCGAGGCGAGGGCGCACGAGGCGTTAAAGCTGGTCGGCTGTGATTTCGACCCGACGACGCGGGTCCAGGATCTGACCCGTACAGAAAAGTCGCTGGTTGCCATCGCTCGCGCCTTGGCTACCGAGGCCGATGTGCTGGTGCTCGACGAGCCGACCGCCAGCCTTCCCGCCGACGAGGTCGAGCGGCTGTTCGACGCCATCCGTCCGCTCAAGCAGCGCGGCGTCGGCATGATCTATGTCTCGCATCGCCTGGATGAAATTTTCCGCATCGCCGATCGCGTCGCCGTGCTGCGCGACGGCAGGCTGGTCGGCGAGAAGAAGGTCGCCGACACAAAACCGGACGAACTGGTCGAGATGATCGTCGGCCGTCCGGTCAGCCAGGTTTTCAGCAAGGCTCAAACGCAGGCCGGCGAGACGATCTGCGCCGTGCGCGACCTGGTCTGCGCCGGTGCCGGCCCGGTGTCTTTCGACGTGCGCAAGGGTGAGTTGCTCGGCCTGGTCGGCCTGCGCGGCGCCGGGCAGGAACTGGTTGGCCGGGCGCTGTTTGGCTGCCAGGCCTTTTCCGGCACGGTGACGATCCGCGGGGCTGTGCCGGACCTGTCCAGCCCGATCGCGGCGATGTCGTCCGGCATCGGCCTGATCGCGCGTGACAGGACCGAAGAATCAATCGCTGGATCCTTGTCGATCCGTGAGAACAGTTTCCTCAATCCCGGCGCCGGCAAGCGCGGCCTGTTTTCCTTCCTTGCGCCTCACAAGGAGGCTGCGCTGGCGCAGGCGATCGGCAGTTCCGTCGGGCTGCGCCCCAACGATCCGAACCTGCCGATAGAAGCGCTGTCGGGTGGCAACCAGCAAAAGGTGGTCGTCGGGCGCTGGCTGCACACCGGGCGTACGTTGCTGATCGCCGAGGATCCGACGGCCGGCGTCGATGTCGGCGCCAAGGCTGAGGTCTACCGGCTGATCGGCCGCGCGCTTGAAGCCGGCCTCGCCGTCGTCGTGGTGTCGACCGATTTCGAGGAGATTGCCCACATCTGCCACCGCGCTTTGGTGTTTTCGCGAGGACAGATCGTTCGCGAACTCACCGGCAAAGACCTCACCACATCCGCCGTGATCACCGCGGCATCGGCTTCCGAAGCCGCCTGATCTTTCTGGGAGCGAACTCATGCAATCGATCGAATCCAGCGCCCTCGAACCGACCCGCGGCGAGATGGCTGATTTGTCCATGGGGCAGAAGGTCATCCGGCTGCTGCCGGTCTACGGGCTGGTTATCCTGACGGTGTTGCTGATCCTGTTGTTTTCGATCCTGCTGCCGAACACGTTCCCGACGCTGCTTAACCTGCGCTCGATCATCTCCGACAAGGCGATTATTGCGCTGTTGTCGCTGGCGGCGATGATCCCGATGGCGTCGGGACGCATCGACCTCACCGTCGGCTACGGCATTGTGCTGTGGCACATCCTGGCCATCAGTCTGCAGACCATGTTCGGCATTCCGTGGCCGCTGGCAGTGATGATAGTGCTGGTTCTCGGCGCCGCGACCGGCTTCCTCAACGGCCTGCTGGTCGAAGTCGCCCGCATCGACTCTTTCATCGCCACGCTGGGCACCGGCACCGTGCTCTATTCCTTGGCGCTTTGGCACACTGGCGGCCGGCAGGTTGTCGGCGTGTTGCCCAACGGCTTCTACGCGCTCAACGGCACGATGGTGTTCGGGCTGCCGATCACCGGCCTCTACGTGCTTGGCATCGCCGTCGCACTGTGGATCATTCTCGAATATCTGCCGATCGGCCGCTACGTTTATGCCATCGGCGCCAACCCGAAGGCGGCTGCTCTCAATGGCATTCCGGTGCGCCGCTTCGTCATTGGGGCGTTCATCTCCTCGGGCTTCCTGACGGCGCTGACAGGAGTGTTGCTCGCCTCCAAGCTTCGCATTGGCCAAGCCAGCGTCGGACTGGAGTATCTGCTGCCGGCTCTCGTCGGCGCCTTTCTCGGCTCGACCACGATCAAGCCTGGACGAGTCAACGTCTGGGGCACGATGACGGGCGTCATCATCCTGGCGGTCGGCATTTCCGGTATCCAGCAGTTCGGCGGCTCGTTCTTCGTCGAGCCATTGTTCAACGGCGTCACGCTGCTCGTCGCCATAGGCATTGCCGGCTACGCCCAGCGCAAGCGCGGCGCAGCGCAAAGAAACAGGACCAAGACCGTCGCGCAGCCCTCGAAGTGACAAATCGAGCCAAACCCGTGGATCATGGAATGAACGACTACGAGGTTCTCGACGATCGGTTCGGCAAGCTGATGATCGGGCATGCCAAGCTCGAACTTCTATGGACCGGTAGCCGTTGGGCGGAAGGACCGGTGTACGTCCCGGCCGCAAGGCATTTGCTGTGGTCGGACATCCCGAACGATCGGCTGCTGCGCTACGACGAAAGCGATGGTTCCGTCAGCATCTTCGAGGCCCATTGTAACTACCAGAACGGCCACACACTCGACCGCGAAGGCCGCGTCGTTGCTTGCGAGCATGGCGGGCGCCGTGTCTCCCGGCTCGAGCATGACGGGCGTTGGCAGACGCTTGTCGAAACCGTTGCAGGCAAGCGGTTCAATTCACCCAATGACGTGGTGGTCAAATCCGACGGTACGATCTGGTTCACCGACCCGGTCTACGGCATCCAAAGCCACTACGAGGGCAAGATCGCCAGAGCGGAGATCGGCGGCTCCCATGTCTACCGGTTCGACGAGCTTTCGGGCGAGGTGAGCGCCGTTGTCACCGACATGGTGCAGCCGAACGGCCTGGCTTTTTCGCCCGACGAGACGATCCTCTATGTCTCGGACAGCGGCGCCAGCCATGTGCCCGGCCTGCCGCGCGCGATCAAGGCCTATGACCTTGCCGCCGATGGCCGGTCGGCGCGCGCAGGCGGCATCTTCGCCGAGTGCGGGGCAGGCCTCTTCGATGGTTTTCGCGTCGATCGCGACGGCAACATCTGGGCCTCCAGCGCCGACTCGGTGCGCGTCCATGCGCCGGACGGAACCCTGATCGGCCGTATCCTGGTTCCCGAGCTCGTTTCCAATGTCTGTTTCGGCGGTCCCAAGCGCAACCGCCTCTACGTCACTGCGCAGACATCCCTTTACGCCATCTACGTCAACGCACATCCGGCCGGCGTTGGTCCGGTGGCGGGCGACATCAGCCGGTGACATGTCGTCAACTCCAATCGAAAGCCGAGTTTTGAAAGACCATGCAATTTCTTGAAACCAAGGGAGGTACCAACATGCAACGCAGAACATTCCTGAAATCATCCGTCGCCTTGACGGCCATGACAATCGCTGCTCCTGTCCTGTTCGCTGGCCAGGCACGGGCGGACGCCACAGCCGACGCCATGGCGGTCGTCCAGAAATATGCGCAGAAGGTCACGGCCTGGGATGGCCCGACCACCGGTCCGAAGGCGCAGCAAGGCAAGACGATCGTCGTGCTCGCCGGCGACCTCAAGAACGGCGGCATCCTGGGCGTCACCAACGGCGTCGAGGAAGCAGCCAAGGCGATCGGCTGGGACGTCAAGGTGATTGACGGCGCCGGCTCGATCGGCGGCCGCACCGCCGCCTTCGGCCAGGCCATGGCGTTGAAGCCGAATGGCATCGTCATCAACGGTTTTGACGCGGTCGAGCAGGCGCCGGCGCTGGAACAGGCCAAGGCCGCAGGTATCCCGTTGGTCTCCTGGCATGCCGGACCGGTGATCGGGCCCGACGAGAAAAGCGGCGTGTTCGCCAACGTGTCGACGGATGCCATGCAAGTCTCCACGGCCGCGGCCGACTGGGCCTACGCCGATGCCAAGGGCAAGCCCGGCGTCGTCATCTTCACCGATTCGACCTATGCCATCGCCATCGCCAAGGCAGACAAGATGAAGGCGGAGATCGAGCGGCTGGGCGGCAAGGTGCTCGAATATGTCGACACGCCGATCGCCGAGACTTCGCAGCGCATGCCGCAGCTGACCACTTCGCTGCTGCAGAAATACGGCGATGCCTGGACGCATTCGCTGGCGATCAACGATCTCTATTTCGACTTCATGGGACCCTCACTTGCCGCCGCCGGCAAAGCCGGTACCGACGCGCCGATCAATGTCGCCGCCGGCGACGGTTCGGAATCGGCCTATCAGCGCATTCGCGCCGGTCAGTTCCAGAAGGTGACCGTCGCCGAACCGCTCAACTTGCAGGGCTGGCAATTGGTCGACGAGCTGAACCGCGCCATCGCTGGCGAAAAATGGTCGGGCTATCTGTCGCCGCTGCATGTGGTGACGGCCGACAATGTCGAGTTCGACGGTGGGCCGGATAACGCATTCGACCCCGGCAATGGCTACCGCGACGCATACAAGAAGATCTGGGGCAAGTAGGAGCCCGGCGATGCGGGCGCAATACGCGATGCGCCCGCATCTCATTCGCACGACAAATCCACGGATTGCACCGCGACCTGCCCTTGCCGGCCGGCGGCCATCCCAAGCGCAGAAAATCAGGAAACCCTCGCCATGATCATTCGCTACGCCCTGTTCGAAGGCGAAATCCACCCCGGACGCGAGAGCGAATTCCGGCGCTTTGTCAGGGAAAGGCTAGTGCCGTTGTGGACGCAATTCCCTGGAGCCGAGGAGGTGCGCGTTCTGGATGGCACGGCACGGGATGAGGGCGCCCCCGTCTATGCCATGGCGCTCGCCATCCGTTATCCCGACATGGACGCCTGCAACAAGGCGCTGCATTCCGACGTTCGCTTTCAGAGCCGCGATGTGACCGGAGAGCTGCTCAAGATGTTCACCGGCCGTGTGCATCACCATGTTTTCGAGGCCAACGAGTTTCCAACCGCTCGATAGGATGATCAAAAAAAGCTTCACACGACATCGCCGACGCACGTCCAAAACTGGACACCAACGGCATCTTAGACGGGTTCACGCGTCGGCGGTGGACCAGTCCCCAGGGCTGCCAGAACTCGCCGCCTTTTCGCTCGTGCCAGCGGCTCGACAGCCGTAACGGTCAATCGAACAATCTGCGCGACGGAGTAGTCCTCGATCGCCAGCGTGAGCTGGCCGGCTTCGATCTTGGAAAGGTCGAGTACGTCGTTGATGAGCCCGAGGAGGTGGCGGCCGTTTGCCTGCACGCGCGCGACGGTCGTCTTCGCCTTGTCCGGGAGTTCGCCGTAGATGCCGTCGACCAGCAGTTCTGTGAAGCCCAAGACTGAATTGAGCGGTATCCTGAGCTCGTGGCTCATATTCGCGAGGAACTGGGACTTGTGGCGGCTAGCTGCCTCCAGCTCCCGGCCTTTCTCCTCGATCTCGCGGAACAGCTTGGCATTCTGGATCGCGAGCACCGATTGGGCTGCGAAGGTCTCCAGCAGATGGACAACTTGCTCATGGAAGGCACCTGGCTTGTGGCGCCTGACGACCAGTGCACCTACAATCTTGTTGCGTTTAGCCATGAAAGACGACGATTCGCCCAAAGCATGCAAAAGGGGCCCATCGGCTCTCGCGCCGCGATGCAAGGTCAGGAAAGCCTTACGCCAGATCAGTTTGTGAAAAGTCATTGCCCTTGTAAAGCAGGGCAAGCCGGTGAGCCTTCGCGCAGGCGTAGGCAAAACAATCGCCGAAATTGAGATCGGCTTTGTGCCCGACTGCTTTGCCGTATTTCATGCTGGCTTCGATCGCCCGGTCGCCGATGTCGCCGGATATCGTGATTTCTTTGCCGGCGATCTCGATCAAAAAGGCGTCGACGGTATCACGGGCTTGCGCCAGCATGTTGGCCGTGGGCTTGGCGTTCTTTTTGATGGCTTCGGCCGACGCTCGCGCGAGTCCCTGGACTGCCTCGAACCGGACGAGCGGCGAGATATACAGCGGCTTGGTCGCGGCCGCGAGCCGCTTTTCCAGTTCTTCCGCGCCAGGTTCCTCGTTCAGAATGGCAACGATCACCGAGGCATCGACGAACATCAGTCGTCGCTCCACATTTCGTCGGTGAATTTCTTCATATCGAAATCAGGGTTGGCCGGTCCGATCCGCCGCGCCATTTCCTTGACTTTGGCAAGTCTCTCGCGCAGCGGGACGCTGCCGCGGTTGCGCTCGATCTCGTGGCGCAAGGCGGTCCTGACGGCCTCGGTCTTGCTGCGCGCGTTGGTAATGTGCTGCAGCTCGACGGCCATGGCGTCGACGTCGGGATCGCGAATGAAGAGCGGCATTTTGTATATCCTCTGAGTGATATATGTATATCATATCGGAGATATACTCGCCAGCGAATTCGCGAGCGGCGGTTTTGCTAAGGAGGGGAGGGAGGAATCCAGCTCGCGAAAATCCGTCGGGAGGTTCGGTTCTGGTGCTCAGTCCTTGGAATTGCTCGGCGTCTGAAACACGTCGCTCCGGCCATGTCACTGTCAACGCCCACATGCCCA
>NZ_JAMYQK010000032.1:0-78704 GCF_040320845.1 Mesorhizobium sp. M0601 | reverse complement strand
TAACTTCGCTCGTAAGGGCGACCTTAAGAGCGCAGCCTCGCTACCGTGCCGTCCTCTCGCAAGGCGGCCTTCGCCGGAGGGTATCGAAGTATGCGCACGTCTTGTCGTTGCCGACGCAACTGTCGACCAGAATGGTGTGGTGGCCGGTACGAACCAGAAAACTCTGGATGGGAAGAATAAGCCGGCCGGTTGCCGGCGATATCAATCGGGGCGTGAGCCAATGAAGATGCGGTTCGAGTGCTTCGTCGGTGCAGTCGGGGAACCATTCCGACGGCGTCCGCAGAGGCTCGCACATCTCCAGAATTCTGGTTACCCAGATATTCCCGATTCTCCAATCGTCCATTGATGCGATCCTTC
The DNA here is from genome assembly GCF_040320845.1 of Mesorhizobium sp. M0601. Lineage (NCBI taxonomy): Bacteria > Pseudomonadati > Pseudomonadota > Alphaproteobacteria > Hyphomicrobiales > Phyllobacteriaceae > Mesorhizobium > Mesorhizobium sp. M0601. Next base: position 78,347 of record NZ_JAMYQK010000032.1, on the reverse strand, counting down.
TTCGATCGAGGACGGATCGCTAGATATAACATTTGCGGCAAGATGGCGTCAGACCTTTCTTCCGATAGGAAGACGGAGGCGCTCGCGATGTGGCCGCGCTTACGATCGGGTACCAATCGTTAGATCTTAACCACTAGAACCGTGCGTTGCCATAGATCTGTAGCGCCAGCGTGCAGATAGCAGCGATCGAGATCGGCACGCCGAAGGGGACGACGCCTTTGCGGTCCAGATGCTGAACGTAGAGGCGGAAGGCCCCTTCGGGCAGCATCAAGGGATTCTTCACGACTAACGCGGTCGCAAAGGCGAAGACCAGCAACAGCACGGAAAACACCAGGAGCCCGCCGCCGCCGATCAGAAACGAAACCACCGCCATCAGTTTGACATCGCCAGCGCCGACCTTGCGCATGGCCCACAACAAGAAAAGCGCCACGAACAGCAGTAGGCCGGCAACCGCGCTCAGGCCCATGTCCCACCACGACCCGCTGAGGATCGACATAACCTGCAGCGAACCCAGCCCAAGACACAAAAGCAGCAGCACGTCACGGTTAGATATTTTTTGGGTCGTGAAGTCGAGCCATGCAATCCTTGCCAGCAAAGGAACCGCTAGCCCCTTCATCAGCAGCGCTCCGGCAAGCAACATGCTAGCGCCTTACCGTTCGAGATTCTTCACGCTGGACGACAGGAGTCGCAAATTGTTGCCGACGGTCGGGTCATTGGGAGCCAGTTCGTATGCTTTGAGGAAATTACTGCGCGCGTCCTGCAGCTTGCCGCGCAGCAGATAGGAATAGCCGACATTGTTGTAATATTCGGGCGTTGGCCCAATGAGCCGGAAGGCCTGGCCATAGGCCCTGTCGGCGAGATCGAAGCGGTGGATGCGGTCGCTGCAGGCGGCGAGGCCCAGCCATGCGGCACCGTCGTTGGGGGCGAGTTGCGTCGCCTTGTAGAACAGGGCGCCCGCATTGCCATAATTTTCCGAGCGGAACTGGTTCTTGGCTTCGGCAACGGCTTGGTCGGAGGCATAATATTCGACGTCGCTGACCGTCTTCAGTCCGTCGAAGGCATCGCCGAAGGCAGTAAGCTCCACTTTCGCCGGCTCGTTAGTGCGGACGACCCCCGTTGGGTCCGTCGCAGTCGACTGACAACCGGAAAGCACGACAACCAGCAAACTGGCAGCGGCAACGAGGCACATTGGCCTTTTCATTTTATCCCCCAGGGATCTTGCCGATCCCGTCCCCTGACCAAAGCACATCCCTGTCTAGAAGAAAATGCCCTTCATTCGAATGATCACCGGAAGCATCACGACCATCATCACAACAGGAAAGATGCATAGCCCCAGCGGTATCATCATCTTGACAGGCAAAGCATTGGCGCGTTCCTCGGCGAAGAGAATTCTTTGTCCCCGCATTTCGTCGCTGTAGACGCGCAAGGCGTCCGTCAAACTGGTACCGAGCTCTTCCGATTGACGGAACAGCACAGCCAGCGCGCGCGCCTCCTCCAGTCCAACGCGGTCGGATAATTCGCGCAGGGCCTCGCGCAACGGCTTGCCCGCGCGCAACTGAAGATTCATGATTGCGAGTTGGATGCCGAGCCATCTATGGGTGCCAGCCAGTTCGCTGCCGACACGCTCGACAGCCGCTTCGAGGCTCATGCCGGCATCGGCACAGGTGATCATCATGTCCATGAAATCCGGAAAGCCGCGACGATATATCTGTTTTTGTCCCTTTTCGAACCGATCGAGAGCGATGCTCGGAATCACGATGCATCCCAGCCCAAGCAGGGCAGAGCCTGCAAAGGCGACAAGACCGGGAAGTTCGGGTGGCAACATCCGCGACAGGAGCGCATACGTCACGGAAAAGCCAAGACAGACCGCGCCAAGGCGTGACAGAGTATAGATCAATGGCGCGCTTGACTGATAGAAGCCGGCGCGAAAGAGTTTTGCGTCCAGCGCGCTGGGCTCGTCACGTTCCTTTTCGATCGATCTGAAATAGGCGTCGACCGGCCGCTGTGCTGAAATCTTGGCCAGTTCTTCCTGGCCCAAAAGCGAGCGGCGGTTGGGAATGCCCTCTGCCAGCAGGCTTTGCGCAACCAGTTTCCTCGTCTGCAGCGCCGGCAAGACGACGAGCGCGCCCACCAGAAACAGCGCTACGGCCGCCAGGAAGACGGCGATGGACACCAGAAGGCTCAGATCCTGGGTCACAACTTCTATAGCTCCGATCGCTCAAAAATCGAAATTGACCATACGGTACATGATGAAGTCGCCGAGCAGCGCCCAGAACCCGAAAACCAAGAACACCGGCATGATCAACGGGCTGCCCCATACATCACCGTAGTAGCTGGGGGCTAGGCCCGTGAGGATGGCGAGCATCAAAAGAGGAAACAGGGAAATGATCCACGCGGACATTCGCCCCTCGGCAGAGAGCGCCCTAATCTTCAACCTGAGTTTCTGCCTTTCGCGCAGCACCACTGAGAGATTCGACAGAATTTCGGTAAGGTTGCCGCCGGTCTTGGCCTGAATCGACAGCGACACCGACAGCAAATGCAGACCTTCGAAACCGACGCGCTGCGAGAGTTTTCGCACCGCGTTTTCAAGGCTGAGGCCAAAGGTGATCTCGTCGGAAACAATGCCGAATTCGGTGCCCAGCGGATCAGGCATTTCTCGTGCGACAAGGCTTATAGCCACGGAAGTCGGATGACCGGCACGCAGCGAACGCACGATCATCTCAAGGGCATCCGGCAATTGCTTGGCGAATTTCTGGATTCGCCTGGCGCGCGCGCGGCGGAGAACCAGAAACGGCAGGAGGAATACGATGAGCAGAAAGATGATAAACGAAGCCACGGCGGAGAAGTGCAGCAGGAACGCAAATACCAGTGCCAGGGCCAGTCCACCGAGAGCAAATGTCGCGACGAACGACAGGGGATTTCCGGTAACGCCGGATTGCGTGTACAGCCTGTTCAGGCCAACCGCATTGAAAAGAAAGTCGCCCGAGCTGGTAAGCCCACGTTCTTGCAGCAATCGCTGCAAGGTCTGTTCGGCCGGAGCGTCGTCGGCGAGCCGCTTCAGTCGACGGTTGATCGTGCTGACCGTTGAGCGCCGCTTGGAGTAAGTCACATACAGAGCCTCGGCCGCGAGGATGAGCGACGCAGCCGCCAGTACATAGATGAAGTAGAGCAATGTCTGGCCGGTCAACATTAGAGCGGGACCTGTGGGTTGAACGCGTCCTTGGCGAACTGATGGCCAAGGGTCGCCGCTTCCTGGGCAAAGCGCGGACGAATGCCGGTCGCCCGAAATTCACCAACGATCTGGCCCTCGGCAGTCACATCGCGGCGGACGAAATGGTAAAGTTCCTGAACCTGTACGACATTGCCTTCCATACCGGTGAGTTCTGATATGGAAACAACCCGCCTTCCACCATCGGAAAGCCGTTGCGTCTGCACAATGATGTCGATGGCCGAGGCAATCTGAGCCCGTATTGAATCGTGGCTCATCGGCATGCCGGCCATACCGACCATCTGTTCCAATCGCGATATCGCATCTCGGGGCGTGTTGGCATGAATGGTGGTCATTGAACCTTCATGGCCGGTGTTCATAGCCTGCAGCATGTCGAAGGCTTCCTCGCCGCGCACCTCGCCGACGATGATGCGATCCGGCCGCATGCGAAGCGCATTTTTTAGCAATTCGCGCTGGCGAACTTCGCCCTTTCCCTCAACATTGGGCGGACGCGTCTCGAGACGGCCCACATGCGGCTGCTGCAGTTGCAGTTCCGCTGCGTCCTCGATGGTGATCAGGCGCTCCCTGGCTGGGATGTAGCTCGACAGGGCATTGAGCAGGGTCGTCTTGCCGCTGCCTGTGCCGCCCGAAACCAGGATCGACTTGCGGGCCTGCACGGCAATGCGCAACAGGTCGACCATCGGTTGCCGGATCGAATTAAACGCCATCAGACGTTCGAGCGAATAGGGGTTCTTGGAGAACTTGCGAATCGAGACCAGCGGGCCATCCACCGAGATCGGCCGCACAGCTATATTGACTCGCGACCCATCTTCCAGCCGCGCATCGACCATTGGCGCCGATTCATCGACGCGCCGGCCGATAGCCGAGACGATCTTGTTGATGACACGTAGCAGATGGGCTTCATCGCGAAAGCGGATCGCCGTCTCCTCTATGACTCCACGCCGCTCGATGAAGACTCGCTTATGGGTGTTGATCAGAATATCGGAAATCGAATCATCCTTGAGCAAGGGCTCGATCGGACCCAGCCCGAGCATCTCGTCAGCGGTGTCGCTGGTCAATTGGTCAAGTTCGCGGGCGTTAAGCGGCACGTTGCGAGCACGAACGAATTCCCGCACTATGGGGCGGATCTCGTTCAGGATTTCCTCCTTGGACGCACTTTCAAGGGCCGTCAGGTTGAAGCGATCAATCAAGTGGCGGTGGAGCTCGACCTTGAGCGTAAGGAAATCGTCCCCCGGCGATTCGAATTCCGCAGAACGGGACAGTACGGGGACTGCCGGCACGATCGGATCAAGCTTCGGCTCGACCCGCGGCTCGCTTGGCCCTTTCGTGAATCGGCCCAGCATTTTGCGCTACCCCTTTGGACACGCCTTGGGGGGAATACCCCCGCAAGACGGCAGGCACCGAGCACGTTCCCGAACTCAATACTTCTTGCATGTTTAACATCCAGGTCGAAAAAACATCTCATCTATTCGAACGAGGCGTCCGGCCGTAAATATACAAGGGCCCTGCCAAAACATCGCCCTGCGTCTTTTTGGCCATGATGGCCCTTACGGGCTCTGGCAAGCCCTTGGATATAATGGCATATGCCCATCTGCTAATATCGCCTCGCTTCTGCCGCAGACGGGGCGAAATTGTGAACGGATGGTCAAAGACGGGCGAAAAGCAGGCAGAATCAACGTCTTGCTGCAGAGAGACCTCGAAACGATATTACCATTTCAGGCATAGCACAGGTATAAATAAGTTTAAGAACCATTAGCATATTTGACTCTGCTTTTTATCGGCCCCTAGGATTAGGTCGACGGAGGATGCTCAGGTATGCGATTTCATCCTTGGCTCGTCTCGTCAGGGTTTGAACCCCAAAGGGAGAAATTGGCATGAAAAAGCTCATGACGATGACCCGGCAGTTCCGCGACGACGAACACGGCGCCGCCATGGTCGAATATACCATCCTGCTCGGCATCATCACCGTGGCGGTGATCGCCACGATCATTCTTGTCGGTGGCTGGGTCAGCACCCAATGGACGGGGCTTTACGCGTTGTTGCCGTGATAGCTTAGTCCTATCATCGACGCCGGGGAGGTCCCCGGCGTCGATCCAGGTGGTGGGTGAACGGAGTCTGGCGGGAAAAGAAAGTGCGTGCAAACACTGTCATCATGATCGTTCTCGCCGGCGTATTCGGCGTGCTCGCAGTGGTTCTCGCCAATATCTGGCTGACCAGCCAACGCAGCGCTATGGCGAAGACGGACGTGCCGCGCGATACCGTCGTGGTGGCGGCCGTATCTTTGAAATTCGGCGACACGCTGTCGGCCGACAAGCTGCGTGAAATCACATGGCCGGCGGGCGCGGTTCCGGCCGGGGCTTTCAAGACGACAAAAGATCTACTCGCTGGCGAAGGCACAAAGCAGGCGCTGCAGGCGATCGGCGCCAATGAACCCGTTCTCGCCACCAAGATTACCGGCCCCGGCCAGCGCGCCACGCTTTCGGCGGTGCTCGGCGAAGGCATGAAAGCTGTTTCCATCAGAGTCAACGATGTGCTCGGCGTCGCAGGATTCGTTTTCCCAGGTGATCGGGTCGATGTGCTCCTGACGCGCACCGTGCGCAACCCTGGAGATGCAGACCAGAGTTTCGTCGACGTGCTGTTGCAGAGCATGAAGGTGCTCGCCGTCGACCAGGTCGCCGATGAAAGCACCGACAGCCCGACGGTGGTGAAATCGGTGACTGTCGAGGCTAGCACCAAGGACGCCCAGAAGCTGACGCTGGCCGCCGGCGCCGGCCAGTTGTCGCTCGCGCTTCGCCAGGCAGCCGCCGGCAAGGACGAGATCACCCAACGCATCACGCTTTCCGACCTGACCGGCGAAACGCCGGCCGATGTCGCAGCCAGGCAGGCCGAACTCGCCAGGCAGGCGACGGCCGATGCTGCTGCGGCAGCCGAGCGCAAGCGCGCGGACGACAAGATCAATGGCCTGACTCGGGCCGTCGAACAGGTCGGAAACCGGCTCGACGACTTGAGCAAAGCAAAGCCTGCTCCGGCCGTGACCTCGGCACCCGAAGCGCAAGAGGTCGTTAAGGAAGTGATCAAATATGTGCAGCCGGAGCCGTCAGCCCGTGCGACTATCGGCGTTTTTCGGGGCGTGAAGCTCGAAAAATATGACGTGCCGCGACAAAGATAACTCTGGTATGTTGAGATAAAGAGCGTCCGAAGGGCCGCCAAAGGGGGGAATGTAGATGCGAACGGTCCGGGAAACACTGGCAGCCGCCGCGCTGGCCTGTTCGGTGATATTACTGCCGATCGGCCTTGAGGCTACGGCAGCCGATCGCCGTATCGACGTGTCGAACCCCAAGGTCCATCGTGTCTTCCTGCCCATGTCGCAATCGCTGACGATTGAGGTGAATGCCACTCTTGGCGATATCGTCGTCGCCGACGAGAAGATCGCAGATGCCCAGCCGATGACCGACAAGACGCTCTACGTCATTGCCAAGGGCGCCGGTACCACAACCGTCAATCTCTTTTCCGAAGACAAGCGCTCGCTTGGCGTAATCCAGATCGAGGTCGGCGTCGACGTCAACGATATGGCGCAGGCAATTCGGCAGGTAGCGCCTAGATCGCGGATCGATATCGGCTCGGTCAATGGCAAGGTCCGGCTCGGCGGGCATGTGAAGGACGGCGCGACGCTGGCGTCGATCCTGGAAGTGGCCCAGCAATACGGTCCCGACGCGATTATCAATGCCGTTACCGTTGATGACAGCCAGCAAGTGAATCTGGAAGTGCGCGTGCTCGAGGCCAAGCGCAATGCCGGTCGCGACCTTGGTGTGTCGATCAGGAGCACGAACAACAGCGGAACGACCCGAACTGGAACGGGCATTGCCGCCGTCGATGAAGATAACGTGGTGCTCGGACCGGGCGGTCTGCTCACTGGCCTGCTCTCGAACACCAATCCGTTCGCGGCGCTGATCACGCGCGTCATCGACAGCAACATCAAGGTCGATCTGATCATCGAGGCGCTTGAGGCAAAGGGTGTCGTGCGCATGTTGGCCGAGCCCAATCTCACCACGCTTTCCGGCGAGCCGGCCAGCTTCAACGCCGGCGGTGAAGTACCCATCCGCAGCCTCGACAGGGACGGCCAGATCAACATTGTGTACAAGCAGTTCGGCGTGAATCTGCAGTTCACGCCGATCGTGCTCAACGACGACAAGATCCATATCAAGCTAGCGCCGGAGGTAAGCGACCTGAACGGCTTCACGCCGGCTGGCGACCCGATCTTCACCACCCGCAAGCTGGCGACCGTCGTCGAGTTGCGCGACGGCCAGAGTTTCGCAGTCGGCGGGCTCTTGTCCAGCAAGAATACCAAAATCCAGAGGCAGGTGCCATGGCTGGGCCAAGTGCCGATCGTCGGCGCGCTGTTCCACAATTCAAGCAATCAGAAGGAAGAGACCGAACTGGTCGTCATCGTCACCCCGCATATCGTGCGCCCGGCGAAACCCGGCGAGCAACTGGCGACCCCATTCGACAAGACACGGCCGGCCAACGACCCGGAGTTTTTCGTGCTCGGCCAACTGGAAGTAACCAAGGACATGGTGCGCAAATATGAACTGGGCGAAGGCGTCGTCGGCCCCTATGGCCACATGCTCGACCTGAAATCCAAGGACAAGATGATCTATGTCAAGAAATAGGGTGTTGATCATGCTTTTGTGTGCCAGCGGGCTGGCGGGCTGCGCCGACTATCTAAACCGCTACGACACGGTGACACTGGCCGCAGGCGACACCCAGAAATACAATTCGCTTCTGCAGACGGTCGATCCGCTCAATCCGGCGTCGAAAAAGACCGCCATTGAAGGGGATGGCGCGCGCGCTGCTGCTCTTGCCCAGAGTTACAAATTTCCACCGCCACCACCGCCGCCGCCGGCCATCACGGTCAATGTCGGGACGCCGCAAGACAAGGCGGATTGAACAGAAGGATCAGCGCGTCAGGTAAACAAGGAATCCCGGCGTCCAGGAGCAAAAAGAGCAAGGCCATGCTGCGTATTATTCGCGCGTTCTGGCACGATCAGAGGGGAATAGCGCTGATACTGGTAAGCGTCATGCTGCCGGCGATCATCGGATTTTCTCTGCTGGTGATCGACATGAGCCGGCTCAACAATCTGCATAACGATCTACAGAAGGGGGCTGATGCGTTTGCCCTGGCAGGCGCGGCTGAGCTGGATGGGACGTCGGACTCCATCAGCCGTGCTGATAGGGCGATCGCCACGCTGGTACGCAATCGATACACCTTCTCGACCGCCGGCCCTCCTCAAACGCTCGCTTCCGCCGGAGTAACACGCCGATATCTTCGCTCATTGCCGGCCACCGACAATCTCCCGATTGTGCCGGCCAATGTGATCACCGACGAGCTGAATGACGCCAAACTTGCCCGTTTTGTTGAAGTCACTGTAGCCCCGGTCGGGTTTGCTGCAATCTTCCCGGCTTCCTTCTTGTCACCCAGCGCCAGCAACAATTTCAATGTCGGTGCAGTCGCTGTGGCGGGCTTCACTTCCGGCGTGTGCGATTTCACGCCGGTCTTTATGTGCAACCCTTACGAGACGGTGAACGGGACGAATGCAGCGGGCGGATTCACACTTGAGCAGGCCGTCTCCAACCCGGCTGTACATCGTCGACTGATCGAACTGAGGAAGGTCGGAAATGGGGCTGCCGCTGGCCCTGGTAACTTCGGCTTCCTCGAACCTCCGGCCGGTGTGGGGAACGGTGCTCAAGCCCTCGCTCAGACGATTGCAACATCAAGGCCGATTGGTTGCTACAGTTCCGCCAACGTTAGCACGAAAACTGGCCAGAACGCCGGCCCAGTGCAAGACGCCTTCAATGTTCGTTTCGGCATTGCAGCCAGCGGCAACCATTTCAATAGTGCTGAATACGGTCCAGCCGCGAACGTCCGCAAAGGGGCAATCAAGACCCGAGGAAGCGCAAACCAATGTCCTTCCATGAACCAACTTTCATTCACCCAAGCTGGAACAATGGGCCTTCCACGCGACGCGACCACTCCATACCTCGGCGGCCGAATGGGCGATGGAAATTGGAATTTCTCTGGTTACTGGAGCACCAACTTTGGTTCCGCTGCCTACCCCTCTTCATGGAATACGACCAAGCCGACGCGCTATCAGGTCTACCGCTACGAGATATCAGCCGGGTTGGTAGGCATGGCGTCGACTGGTGGAGAGATCGGAACCCCGTCGGCAACTTGCCAACCCCCTGTCACGACGGTTGACCGTCGGTTGATTTACGGTGCGATCCTGAACTGCAATGCACTCCAAGCTGCCGGCAGCGATCTGTCCGGCCACAGCACGGATCTGCCGGTGGAAGCTTTTGGAAGCTTTTTACTGACTGAACCGGTTGCGTCGGCATCGGAAGACGCATCCGTGATGGTTGAATTGGTAGACATTACTGGGGGTGGCGGCCAGGGCACGCTAGACAATTTCCTCCGCGACGAAGCTCAGCTTTACCGGTGATGGCGATGATTGGAATGCTATTGCGTCATCTCGATAGATTTCGATGCGATCAACGCGGTGCAGTGCTCATCGAAATGACGCTGATCACGCCGCTGATGCTGATTTTGGCGGGTGGCGTGTTCGAGTTCGGCAATCTGATTCACGAAAAACTCTTGATGGAGGCCGGACTTTCAGATGCAAGCCGCTTCGCCGCGCGCTGCAACAGCCAATTGTATACACAAGCCGGGCTTGCGGCGATCAACTGCGCCGACATCGCTGCAAACATCGCCGTGTTCGGCAATGCCGCGGGAACAGGCAGTGCACGCGTCAGCGGCTGGCAGAAATCGAATGTGACGGTGACAATCGCCGCCTCCGGTTCCTGCCATGACGCTGTGGTTGCCGGCGTCGCGCAATATCGATCAACCACCGCGCAGGTCTGTATCGTCAGGGCTGCGGGTACCTTGGCGTACGGCGGGGTCGGCATGCTATCGATCATCGGCATCGGCCCGATCACGTTGAACGGCTCTCACGAGGAGCGGCTGATCCGGTTCTGACCATGTTCAAGCGTTTTGCGGATTCGGACGACGGCGCGGCGATGGTCGAAATGACCATCGTTTCGACGCTGCTGTTTGCCCTTGTCCTCGGTTTCATCGATTTCGGTCACGCCTTCTACCAATGGAACGCTGCTACCAAGGCGGTCCAACTCGGCGCCCGGCTGGCCTCGATTTCAGACCCAATTGCGACGGCTCTTGCAACTGCGGCGCCGACGACGACACCGGGTGCGCCAGTCGTTGCCGCGGCATATGGCCCCTTCGTCTGCAGATATACTGCTGGCACAGGAGCTTGCACCAACGGCGGCACATTCAATGCCGCCAACTTCAGCCGTATCTTCCGCGGGGACACGGCAAACACCAACGATGATGCCTGTCCCCCACTCGCAGCAAATCAACGGCCCGGGATGTGCCATTTCTTTCCGCGCTTGCGCCGCGATAACGTGGTGGTCACCTACAGCGCCACTGGCTTGAGCTATCAGACCCGGCTGGGCGGACCGGTGCCAACAATCACCGTAAGTCTTCAAAACGTGACCTTTCAGTTCTTCTTTCTGCAAGGGCTGATGGGCTTTGCGAACCTCACCATGCCGTCGATGCTAAGCACGGTTACGGGCGAAGACCTGAAGAGCACATCACCATGAACGCCATCAACACGAAGGTTCTCCCAACCAAACGAAAGCAGGTCGCCCTGTTCTCGTCTGATTCGCAGTTCAAGCATGACGTGGCGACGCGGCTCGATGCGCTGGCGATTTATGACGTCCGGATTTCCGAAACGGATGATTTTCTCAAAGGCCCGACCCCCGACACGCGGCCGGGCATCGTAATCCTCGACCTTGCCATTGGCGAACTGCTTGGCAAGCCTGGCATTGTCGAGGCGCGCGCCCTGTGGGCGGCCGTGCCGCTGATTGCGGTTTCCGACGAACTGACCTCTGAACAGACGCGCGTCCTGGTGCGAATGAACGCCTCGGACTGGCTGCACAAACCACTTGATGCCAAGGAGCTTCTGAACGCGGTCACCTTCCACGACACCGGCAACCAGGGCACCAAGAGCCGCATCATCACCTTTATCGGCGCTAGCGGCGGCGCCGGCGCTACGACGCTCGCTTTGTCAGCGGCGGAGTTCCTGGCCTCGAAATCCACCGAACGTGCAGCTTCGACCTGCCTCGTCGACCTCGATTTCCAAAGCGCCAATTGTGGCGCCTATCTCAACCTCTTCAACCAGTTCGACCTTGCCGGCATCATCGGCCAGCCGGAACGGCTCGATGTCGAACTGATGGATGTCATCAAGCTCTCGCGCCCGTCCGGCCTGACGCTGTACGCCTTCGAAAGGCCGCAACTGCCATTCGAGCCGCAGGGCGCGGATTTCGTGTTCCGGCTGCTGGACCTCGTCGCCTATCGCTTCGATGACATCGTCATCGACCTGCCCAACATCGAAACTCCCTGGCAGAATCCTGTGCTTTCCACGAGCGACGCGATCTTCATCGTGTTCGAGCTCAACGTCGCCTCGCTGCGACAGGGCAAGCGGCTCTACAAGAAGATCCGCGATTTGCGCGGCAATTCGGTGAACATCACGCTGGTCGCCAACAAGCACAAGAGCAAATGGTTCGGCAATCACTTTTCGCGCGGCGAACTCGAAAAGATATTCAAGGTACCGCACATCAAATCGGTTGCCTTGGACAATGCGCTGCTGACCGATGCGCTGAACCGAGCCATCATGCCTTCCGAAGTGGACGGGCGGGCACGCTTCAACAAGGATCTGAAGCGGATGTTCAAAGAGCGGCTCGATGACACTGCCCGGTAGATATCGCTTCGTTCCAACGCTTGCGGGCGCCTGCATCATGGGCCTGGCATTGGCGGCATCGTCCTGGGACTGCGCCCATGCCCGATCCGGGCTATCGGACCAGCCGCCGCTGCCAGCCATGGGCGCCAGCCTGCGCAAGTTCGTTTTTTTCCAAACCGCGGAACAGCCGGGCACGATCATTATCCGCAAGCAGGAGAAGGCGCTCTATCTTGTGACCCGAGAGGGTGAGGCGCTGCGCTATCAAATCAGCGTCGGGCGTGACGGATTTGGCTGGACCGGCACCGTGGAAGTGGGGGCGAAGACCGAATGGCCGGAATGGCGCCCACCGAGAGAAATGCGCGCGCGCCAGCCGGAGCTGCCGGAGATGGTGCCGGCCGGTCCCTACAATCCGCTCGGCGCACGGGCGCTCTACTTATCCCGAGACGGGCACGACACGCTTTATCGCATACACGGCACCAACGACCCTTCAGGCGTTGGCTTCGACGGCACATCGGGATGCTTTCGTCTTACCAACACCGATGTGATCGATCTTTTCAGGCGCGTCTCGGTCGGTGCAAAGGTGGTGATCCAATGACGATGATTAGCGACCCGGACATGCCGGCGATCGACATTGGGCCGGCGACCCAAGCTATAGAGCAAGTTGTCGCTGGGAAACCGAGCAATGCCAGGATGATCGGGGTTGTTGCTGCAGGCACCTTGCTGATCACAGCCGCAAATTTAATAGCCGCGGTCTATCTCTTCCGCGGCATCAACGACCTGCGCTCTGTCGAAGGGAGGCTGGAACAGCTCGGATCGTTCGAGCAACGGATTGCGGCCCGGCTCGACATGGTCAATAACGGCTTTCAAAGCCGGTTCGAAAAACTGGACAATCAACTGCAGGGTAGCTTCAGCCAGATCAACGGCAGCATTGCTCGGATAGAACAGAACTTGCCGCTGGCTACCGTGGCGGAGCCTTTTGTTGAGACGACCAGCGCCACGGCGGAGCCGGTCAGCGATCTCGATGGTGAAGAAGCGACCGAACGCAGTATCGTCGAAGCACCACGCCCGCCCAAAAGGAAGATCGCAGCAGCGGTGCCCCCTGCCCCAAGCTCCTCCTACCGGCGCATAGAGCAGCCTGACGGCAAGGTCTATTACCGCAAGATCGATTAGAAGCGGGGTAAGGGGGCGTGGAGAATGCTTGCCAGAGAAGATCGTCCGCCGCTTTGCGCGTCGGCGTCCATATTCGGCGCTTTTCGTCGTTTTTGTCGGGTGGACGACGGTGCCTTCGTCCAGCCTGGTGCTCGTGGCTGACATCGTGCCAACCCACGAAACCTTGCTGATCGAAGTGTGGGTCTCGCTACGCGATGTCGTCTATTCGTCCCGACCACCGCGAGGCGCTGACAAAGGTCACCGCTTACGACCTCTCGATCTCCGGCGGCATCGAAGGCAAGGTCTCTAGCATGATCGCCGACAGTTTGGTCGATCAGAAAAACGGGGGAGCCTTTTACCAGGTTCGTGTCGCGGCGGACAAATCGACGCTCGCGAGGGATGGCGAGACTTATTCAACCATCCCGGGCATAATGTGCTCAGTAGACATCAAGACGCAAGGCGATTCTGAGTTACCTTTTAAAGCCGATCAACAAGGCGCGTCAGGAGACCATGAGTGAGCGCTAGCGCCACCTCTCCTCCCATCAATCGTGATCGGCGGCTGCTAACGATCACAAAAGAGGATTTCGGGCTGGAATTCCGGGTCGTCGCGCGTGGCGGCATACGCCGCGGCATTCGTCTGGAAAAGGCTTTCTGGATATCTCTGAAGCAGATGGCTGAAAGTAGGAAATGCACAATCGGCATGCTGATCGAGGAGATCGCCGACAGCCCGACCAAGACTGGTAACCTGACGTCGGCGATTCGGGTGGCTTGCATACACGGGCTGGCGGATGAAAACATGGCCCTGCGGAAGCTTGCATCGATCAGGACGATCAATGCCATATTGCTTGCCTGCCCCTCGCCCGCTTTTGCCTTGGCGTCATCGAAGAAGATCCTGACTTTCAATGCTTCGTTCCAGCAATTCGTCAAGCGTCAGTTGCCGATCGGACCAAACAATGATGCACGACTAGATCTCAAGCTGGCGCTGGATCTCCCTGTCGCCGACATTTTTGCCCAACTCGACGCCAACGGCGAAGTACCGATCGCCAGCGGCTTTGTAATCGGGGCTGGCGAACGCCGGTACCGAGGTCAATTGAATGTAGTACGGGCGCCCGTACCCGAACCGGAATTGCTGATGGCGTTCGTCAACAGCTAGAACTGCGGCCTCCGGTGAGCGAGGCTCAATCCGGGCTGAAGATCCTTCGTGTCATTTAGCGCGAATAGGAACTGTCTGCGAGACTTCGATTAGGCCCGACCGCTATTGCCAGCCGACGGCCCGCGCCGTTTGGCGGGAGCGGCACCATCACCAATCAACCGGATTCATTACAATGAAGGGCGACAACCTCGAAGAGAGAGGGCAAGACGACGTATTGGCGCCAGAGAAGGCTTGGCGAGCAGAAAAACGGGATTGGATCCGAACTGGGCTGATCGCCGCGCAAATCCGCGCGGAAAAGCTGCGGCAAGGTCCAAGAAGAAATTTCGCAGGATCGAACACATGTGTTGGCTGGAAAATAGAAAGCTTATCCGCTCCGCGAAAGTCATTGCCGAGGCTGAGCATGCCGAACGTAGCGAAAAGACAGCAAGATTGAGATCGCTTCGGATGGCAGCTCAGAGTGACCTGAAGGTTCCGTTCCTTGAGGAACTCGATTGCTCTCTACTTATCGCCGCACTGACTCAAGGCGAATTATCGGCTAAACTTCCCGACGGATCGCATTGGCGGGGCCGAGCAAGGGCAACAGGCAAAAACCAGTATTCCTCCGCGCCCGCCAATTCGGACTAACGAGTGTTCTCTCGCCTGATATCGAATTCAGAAGGCGATCTCGAGACCCAGCTTGCCGCTGACAGTTGACTGTCTTGAGACCACTTGCCGCGAATCTCACTGCTGAGCGTTGATCGATTGAGACATTTTCAGGTTGAAGCCAGACGGAGTGCCACTGAGAAGTCTGCGTCTTCAAACTCACACTCTCCCTTCCGTCAACGCATGCCGTGTTGGAATAGCCGAAGCCGAAAGGCGGTAGCGCTCCTCAAACCCACTATCTCATCTCGGGTAGCAGGTGTGGCGATGTAGCCCTCGTCACAGGGCTAACCCTAGTGTTTGCACTGGCCAGGGGCCGCTTTTGATGCCACGCTGCGGAGCGCCGGCGGTCCGAGCACACACCGCCGATCCCTGCGACCCAGAGCATCGCTTCACGAAATTTCCCTAAGGGCAGTCAGACATTGTTCCGATCAGTGTTGAACGAGATAGGTTTCGATCCTGCCGACACCTGCCAGTTCTAGATTACAGCGCGGTTCGAGCTTCCAGGAGGTGCGCAGGGCCTGCTTGGTTGCCTCCGAGATTTGCATGCGGTCGGCCACGCCCTGGGACTCGAGCCGGCTTGCAATATTCACGGTCTCGCCCCAGAGGTCGTAGACGAACCGATGCCGGCCGATCAGGCCCGCGATCACCGGTCCCGTGTGCACGCCAATGCGGATCCGAAAACTATCGTTACCCCAAGCTAAGGGCTTCAACGCGTCCAGCATGGATTTCCCGAGTGCCACGATCCTGTCGGCATGGTCAGCTGCCGGTTCGGGAACACCGCTCGCAGCCATATAGGCGTCTCCGATGGTCTTGATTTTCTCGACGGAATGCTTCTCCGCCAAGACGTCGAACGTGCCGAATAGCCTGTCGAGGCGCTTGATCAGGTCCGACGGCGGCAACCTTGCCGCTATGCTCGAGAAACCGACAATATCGGCAAAAAGAATGGTCACTTCATCGAACCGGTCGGCAATGAACTCTTCGCCCCGATGCAGCCGTGCCACGATCTGACCGGGCAGGATCGCATGAAGAAGCGAGTCAGCCCGCCCCTTCTCCACCTCGATCTGCTGAAGATACTGGTGCTCGCGGTCAAGCCAACGCTTCTTCTCCAAACTCGAGTTGATCCGGGCGCGCAGCAGGACTGGATTGAAAGGTTTAGGCAAGTAGTCGTCGGCCCCCGCCTCGATGCAGCGGACCACTGCATCCACTTCGTCCAACCCCGATATCATGATGACAGGGATATGCCGCCATCGGCGCTCCGCTTTCAATCGTGAGAGCACCTCGATGCCGTTCATGTCCGGCATCAGGAGGTCCAGCAGAACCAGGTCGAACTCGTGTTCCGCAAGGTGAGCCAGCGCTGACAGACCGGACTCGGCAGTGACTACCTGATGACCGTCACGTTGCAAGCGGCGGGAGAGGAGACCGCGGTTACTGCTGATGTCGTCGACGACAAGTATGCGGCCACAGCCGGAGCTTACGGGGTGCTCCGTCTTGATCAGTGCCCGTTCGAGTCCTGCCGCATCGATCTCAGCCTGATCCGTGGTCCGCGGTTCCTCGCTGTCGGGTGCGCGCGAGAGGCCGGCGATTGCATCGACATGCGCCAACAACTCGGCCGCCGCGGCGAGCATCACCCTGACATCCTCTTCCAGCGCGTATTCGTGCAATTCTTCGGCTTCTTCACGAATCATTTCGGAATAGCCGATGATCGCGTTGAGCGGCGTTCGCAAGTCGTGGCGCAGTTTCGCCTCGATCTCGACCCCTGCCCGGTTCTGATTGTCGGCTTTTCCATGGATCAAGCTGTCGATCAGGCCATTCAATTCGCAAGCAGCGGCGCTGACCTTCTCCAGATCCGGTGTCATGTGGATCAGACCGAGGTCCTGCACCTGTTCGGTCAGCAACTCCTGAAATCCTGAGATTGCCCGCGCCGGTCCGGCGAGCTGCTGTGCCAGATGGACGGCGATCGCATGGCGTTGGAACTTGTTCTTGGCAGTCATGTTTTCAAACCGTCGGCCTGGGCCTCATCGATTCCCGGCGAGCAATTGTTCAATTTTCTGGACAAGTCGCGACAGGTCCACCGGCTTGCTATCGTAGTCATCGCAGCCGGCCTCGAGCGCCATTTCGCGATCGCTGGCCATCGCGTGCGCAGAAAGCGCAATGATCGGGATCCCGGAGGTGGCCGGATCAGCCTTGATCCGCCTGGTCGCCTCCCACCCGTCCATGACCGGCAAGCTCATATCCATGAGGATGAGATCCGGCCTTTCCGAAAGGGTGAGTTCCACGCCCGACTGTCCGTTTTCCGCAATTAGGACTTCGAACCCACGCCGCGACAACCGCCGCGAGAGCATGTCCCGGTTCAATTCGTTGTCTTCTACGAGAAGGATCCTCGTCATCCTCGGCTTCCTTCAGCCATGGGGGGCGGTTCCGCGATCGGCAATGCTGGCACCTGTCGATCCAAGCGGGAATATCTGGCGCTCGAGGGCCTCGACCAACTGAGACCGACTGTTTGCGCCCTTGGTCACAACCGCGACCGCCCTGTCGCGAAGCCATTTGAGCTCATCGGCCGACAAATCCTTGGAAGTCACGACGACGACCGGAATGTTCTGCAGCTCGGGCACCTGCTGCATCTCGTTCAAGGTCTCGAATCCGTCCATTTCGGGCATCAGCAGATCAAGCAGGACCAGACGCGGCAACAACCGCTTCATCAGCTTGAGGCCGCGCAGGCCATCGCTTGCCTCGTGAACCCGCCAATCCTTCTTGACCAGAATACGCCGAAGGAAATCGCGCGAGGCTTGATCGTCATCAATAACAAGCACATCGCGGTTGCCACTGCCGCAAGCCTCTATCGTTCGAACAAGCTTCCGCGTGTCGATCGGCTTCGTCAGGTATTCGACCGCACCGAGTGAGAGGCCGAGTTCGCGATCTGCAAGTATCGTCGCAAGGATTACTGGAATCTCGCAGAGCTCCTTGTCGCTTTTCAGCGAGCGCAGCACTGACCAGCCGTCCTGATGCGGCATGATAATGTCGAGAACGATTGCGACGGGGCGATGCGCTCGCGCAGCGGCTATTCCTTCCTCGCCGCTTGCTGCTTCGATCGACGCCAGTCCCGCCTCTGCCAAGGCCCTGGCGATGAGGGTTCGGGCGGCAGGTTCGTCATCGATGATCAGAACCGCCTTGTCCGACGGCCGCGACGACAGCGGTTCGGCGGATCGCTGCTCGCTAGGTTCCTCGTTGCACTCGGCTGGAATCTCCATTGTGAAGGTCGAGCCTTTTCCGAGCTCGCTCTTGACCGTTACAACGCCTCCGATCATTCGGCAGAAACTCCGGGTTATGCTAAGGCCCAATCCCGTTCCGCCATAGTTGCGAGTGGTGGACGCGTCTGCTTGCGTAAAAGGGTCAAAGAGCCGTTCTTGCTGCTCTGGCGTCATCCCGATCCCGGTGTCCGACACTATGAATATTAGCCAGTCGCGATCCGATCTCCTGTTGCGTCGAACCGCCAGCGTTACACGGCCCACTTCGGTGAACTTGGCCGCGTTACTGAGTAGATTGAAGAGGTTATGACGCAACTTCGTCTGGTCCGAATGCATTTTCCCAAGGTCGCCCGCGAGGTCCAGCACGAAACTGTTTCTGTTTTTCGCCATCAGTGGCGCGACTGTGGCCTGGACATCGCGCAACAAGTCGGCGACGTCGAAAGTCTCCAGGAAATTTTCCATCTTATTTGCCTCGATCTTCGACAGATCGAGGATGTCGTTGATGAGCGCGAGGAGATGGCGACCGGCCCCTGCGATCTTTTCCACATCTGGGACGAACTCGTTCATTTGCTCGTCACTCGCCTCTTCGATCAGCATCTCGCTGTAGCCAATGATCGCGTTCAATGGAGTGCGTAGCTCGTGGCTCATGGACGCGAGGAAGCTGCTCTTGGCCTCATTTGCCGCTTCAGCATGGCTCTTGGCCCGCTCGAGTTCGACCTCTCTCTGCTTCAGTTCCGTGATGTCGGTGTAAACGGCGACGGTCCCGCCGTCAGGGGTCTTTCGTTTGCTGACGCGGACCCAGCGTTCTCCGAAGCGACCCTCGTGGACGAAGCCTGCCGGATCCTTCTGGATGCGCAGCCTCTCCGCAATCCATTCCTCCGGCGACGCGCCCTCAAGGTCGACGTGCCCGCTCGCCAAGCGTCCTTTCAGAATATCCTGAAGGCTTTGCCCAGGAAGAGTAGCTCGCTCATTGCCGGGAAAGATTTCGCAGTATTTGCTGTTGGCAAGAAGGACCTTGTCCTCCGAATCGAACAGGACAAATCCGTCAGAAATCGCCTCGAGTGCCGCTGCGATCGTCCGTCTTTGCCGCTCCGCCTCATCTTCCAGTCTTTGCTTTTCAATTGCGCTCGCCCGGAAAAGCCGAAGCGTCCGCGCCATCGCGCCGAGCTCGTCGCCTCCCTCTGCCTGTATTTCGACGTCATAGCGTCCTTCCGTCAGATTTCCGATCACCCGGTTCAAGCGCCGCAACGGGCCGACGATCGAGCGAAGAACAAGGATGGTGAGAAGCGACCCGATCATCACCACGATGGCCACCAGCACGGCAGCGGTCGTCGCCGTTTTCTGGGTTTCCGTTACGACCTCGTTGCGAGCGGCTTCTGCCTCGGCGCTCGCTCGTTCGACGAGTTTGTTTAGCGCGGCATCCACATTTGCGCTGTGGGTGCGCGCCTCGGCGAGGAGAGTGTTGCCGATGATGCGGTTGTCTTGAGTATAGCTGTCTGCCGCTCGTAACGCCGTTTTGACATAGGAATCGATCTCAACGCGGATTTCCCTGACCGCATCCGGTGATGATTTCGAAAGGCGGTCCAGATGTGTCAGCAGTCGCTCGCGCGCCTGCTCGGCATTGCGCTGGGAATTCATCAACAAGCTAACCGACAAATCAGTCAGCCAGTAGCGCAATTCGCCGAATGTTACGTGGGCCGCAGCCGCAGTGGATGCGACATCGAAAAATGCCTTGGTCTCCGCGGTTCGATCTGCACTGCGATAAAGTGCCTGCGTGAGAAAGATGGACGATACGATGAGGCTGATAAGGCCGGCCGCTGTCAGCGCAGCTATGCGGGCCGAAATCGGTAGATTGGTGAAGCTACGCGCAAGTGGCCTCGCCGGCGCCGATACGGCCTCCACTTGGTGCGGTGATTGTTCCAAAGCGCTCATTTGAACAAGACGATGCTGATCGCGCCTCCCAGATCGCCCGCTTTGCCGCCCTCCTTAGGATATCCTGTCACGTCGATCTCGCCCTTCGGCTCGCCGTGACAGGAAAGACACGAGCCGGTATAGTATTCGGGCAGCAGCATTCGAAATGCCGGGCGTCCATCCGCCTCTGTGACGTCCGTGTAGGCTCCCTTCGCTCTCTGCGGATCCACCAAGACCTTTTCGATGATCTGTGCTTCCCAGGCGTCTGGAAGCGATTTGCGGTTGCGCACGAGTTGCTCTGGCGCAGTCACGCGCACCCGAGCTTCGTTGCCGGCCTTGGCGCTGAACTTGTCATTCATCAGACGCGCAAACACGGCTGGCACGAAGCCCTTGAATGCGATTCCCGCGCGGTTGATGTTATCTTGCTGTTCGTCCACCACCTCTCGCATCGCCTCAATCTGGACCTCAAGCAGACGCCGGTCGCGCTCGGTCAATTCGCCGGAAAGCGGGTCGTTGCCGGTGTGTTTTGAGTATTCGGCGATGGCCTCTCTCGTAATGCGCTCACCGTCGAGGTGCTTGTCGCCAAGAGCAGGATCATTGATGAGCGTCTGGTAGTTCGAGATGATACGTCGCCCCGCACGGAGCAATTCCGCGAGTCGCGTTCCCGTCGCGACATCCTCGGTAACTCCCGCTCCGATGGCAGACGACACGGCGAGCGCGCAGCCGACAAGAACAGCGGCAATGAAAGTCCGCGTCAACGTTGACATGCCGGACATTTCCGTTTCCCTTCCAGGAAGGCCACTAGCAGCATAGCACGATAAAAGCCGGGGAGGCAGCGACAAACTTCGAAGCTCAGGGAAGGAGGGAACGAAATTCGCCATCTGTTCCGAAGCGTCCCTGGCGTGTAACCCATCTCCGCCGAACGTCCCTTACACCCCATTGCCACCCCATTGCCAACCCACAGCCTCGACCAACTGGATGACGGCTTCGGGTGATGGCCGTGAATTGGTCCGGAGCAAGCGAGCTTCCGCTTAGGTCGGAACCGGCATTTCGCTCAGGGTAAAGCCACCAGGACAGCTTCAGGCAGAGCCATCACCTTCAGCACCGCTTCGCGTCGTGCTGCTGGCTGGAGACGCCGCTCGTTGACGGGCACGGCCGGCCTTCGCCTTACGGCTGCGCCAGCCGCGATCCGAACCGACGAACGCTTCCAGCATGTGCGGAATCAGGGCAGCGGTGTCCACGGGTTCATAGAGCCGGCTGTGCTCGGCCGCATACTGGTCGAGTTCCTCCTTGAGGGGCTCCGGCAGGATGATCGTCATGCGGACGACACCAACCTTCGGCAGCCGACCGAGCCTCAGATCAGGCATTGTTCACCTCCTGCTTGTGAGACAAGGACATGTTGACTGTTCAGATAATCAACATAGGCAACGACGTCGCGATGAACGGCGGCAGGCAGTTCGACGGTGATCTTGACCGGACGGTCATCGGGAATGGCGGAAAGTTTCAGGTTGGTCATGATGAATCCTTTGACGTGCCGTAAGGCACAAGAACAAGGTCGCGATTGACAATCACGCGAACCGGGAAACCGGGCCGCACGGTGAGCGTAGGCTGGACATAGAGCTGATTGCGCACGAGCTGCTGGCCAATATCGGAGGCCGAATCCTGCGTGCTTTCGCGGATGGCCTTGGCGATTTCGCTTTCGTCGTCGCTGGACCCAAGCGATGTCCCAATGCCCAGTAATGTCGAGAGTGCTGCGGCCCGGAACATCTGGCCCCAATGACGGTCGACCTCGTCCTCCAGCCCGGAAAATCCTTCAGCGTCTGCGCCCTGCTGGCGCTCCAGGACGATCGAGGTGCCGTCAGGCATGATCAGCCGGTTCCAGACCAGCAGCACGCGCGACTGGCCGAAGGCGACGTGGCTGTCGTACTGGCCGATCAGCCTCGCACCCTGCGGGATCAGGAGATGGGATCCTGTCGGGCTGTCATAGACATTTTCCGTGACCTGAGCGGTGATCTCGCCGGGCAGGTCGGAGCGGATGCCGGTGATAAGGGCAGCTGGAATGACGCTGCCGGCTTGCACCACATAGGGCGAGGCCTTCGCGGCGAGCCGATCGGGGCTGACTGTGCGACGGTCTGGCTCGGCATTGACGAAGGCCAGCTTGCGATCCTGCCCGTTTTGCGCGGCGCCAGGATCGATCGGTGGCGGCCCCAGCGGCGGAATCAGACCAGATTGGGTGTCCGGTTCTATGACTCTGCCGCCAGGATCCTTTCGTCTGGGACCAGGTCTCGTGTTCGTATCGGTGAAGAGCTTCGCCACGCGTGCGGCCTCGATCTCGGCCAGTCGGCGCTGCTCCTCCGGATCGGCGCGCGGTCCACTGACGTTGGACGCCCCAATCGGCTGGCCGCGCTCCTGCGCGCGCAAGATCGGCCGGCCCAAATCGCCAGGCAGCGCGGGGCCGAGTTGCGGAACACCTGCATAGTCCTTCGGCAGCTTCTGTAGCCCGTCGGCCGTTGAGCGGTTTTCGGTGGTGAAGAGCTCGGGCGGCTGTTCGGTTCCGCGCTGTCTGGTGTCGAGCGCCCAAATCAACGTGCCGAGGATCGCAGCGCTGGCAACTCCACCGACGCCTATCAGCACCTTGCGCGACAGTCGCGTGACCCTGGCCGGTTCGGGCCGAAGGCGCAGTTCCGCTCGAATGTCCTGGTTGGGTGCATTTGCAGGGTCGCTCATCGGAACAGCCTCGTGCTGGGCGAGGTTCGTTTGCCGTCCGTGCGCACGATGCGGACGCGCTTTTCGCTTGTTTTGTCGCCGAGCCTCAATTCAGCGGCGGCAAACAGCCGATCAACGACGTAGTAGTTCTGGCGAGCACGGTAATTGACCAGCTCCGAGCCGCCCGATGGGCCGATGACAAAGAGCGGCGGCATTTCACCTTGCCCTATGCCCGACGGGAACTCGATGTAGACTTTTGCACCGTCATCGAAGGCGCGAAGCGGCCGCCAGGGCGCCATGTCGCCTTCGATGCGATAGCGAAAATTCAGTTTCTGGATGTCGACGCCGGACGCGACCGGCTGTGCGGCGGAAGCCTGCGCGTTCTGGCGCCGCAGCGCAATCAGCTGGTCCTGCGGGTACTGCCAGGAGACCGAAGCCATGTAGGTCTTTTCGGTCGAGCGCAGCTCGAGATGATAGGTGCGGCGGTCGCTGTTGATGACGAGATTGGTCTGCAGATCCGGCCGTGTCGGCTTCACAAGAATATGGACCTGCTGGCGCTCCCTTGCCCCACTTTGCGTATCGCCGATGATCCAGCGCACCGTGTCGCCGGCGGCCACAGGCCCGGAGCCGACAAGCTGCTCGCCCGGCTGCAAGGCGATGTCGGTGACCTGGCCGGGCGCGGCATAGATCTGGTAGAGCGCGCCCTCACTCCACGGATAGAGCTGGATGGCATTGACGAACCCGTCGCGAATCGGCTGCATCCTCGCTGCCTCGTTCGCCTGGCTGATACGCTGCTTCGGATCGGTCGGCTCCGGCTCCACCTTCGTAGCGTCGACTGGTTTCAACTGACCAGGCAGCGGAAGCGGTTTCGGCACTTCCACCACTTTGACCGGACCAGGCGGGTCGACCCTGCGCACCGCAGGCACCGCATCGTCGTAGGCGATTTCCGGCGGAATGTATTTCTTCGATGCACAGCCGGCGAGCGCCGTTGCCGACAGCAGTGCCAGGGCAAGCCTACGTGCCTCGGGCGCATTGTGCGTGACCGGTTTCGCCGACGTTCTTGTTGGTGCTGCACGCATCATGAAAACTCCTTCGACCAGCTGATGGCGTTGACATAGACGCCAAGCGGATTGGCTTTGAGCCGGTCAGCGTCGCGGGGTTGCTGAATCACGATTGTGAGGATTGCGGTCCAGCGCTCGGTGCCGGCCAGGTTGCCATTCTCGTAACGGCGCTCGACCCAGGCGACGCGAAACGAATCGGGGGTAGCACGGATGACGCTGGAAACCTCGATGGCGATCTGGAGTTTGCCCAATTTGGCAAAAGGGTCGTTCAACCGGACGTAATCATTGAGGGAAATGGCGCCGCGGTCTGTGGTGTAGTCGTAGGCGCGCAGCCAGTTTTGGCGGACGATGACCGGGTCGGCCGGAATGCTTCTGACCTGTTCGATGAAGCGGGCCAGATGCCAGGCGACCTGCGGATCGGTCGGCCGATAGTCGGCAACGGCCGGAGCGACAACCTGCGCTTCACCGAACTTGTCGACCTCCACCACCCAGGGAACCACTGAGCCGCGCGTTGACTGCCAGACCAATGCGAGTGCAAAACCGCCGGCCAGGACGAGAGAGCCGAAGGCCATCAGCCGCCAGTTTCTCGCCTGGACGCGAGCCGAGCCGATGCGCTCGTCCCAAATCTGGGCTGCACGCTGATATGGCGTCTCGGGGTGAGGCGTTTTTGCGTAACGAACGAAAGGGCGTCTTAAGGGGGTCATCGGCGGTCGTCCTGATCGAGGGAAACATTCATCGAGCCGCCCCCATCATCACTCGAGTGAACTGAATGCGCGGCGACGCTGGCGCCATGGCTCATGACCTGGCTACGCTTCATTCGTTTTGCCCATGCGGGCGGGGCGTCGGAACTGGTTTCGGAGGTCGACCAGTCACCCGAGGAAGCCGTTCCCGACGATCGCTCTCCACTCGTCGCACTCCAAGCCGCAAAGCGGCCGGCCTCATAGCTGTCAGACAGCGCCGACGCGGCGCGCGACATGGCCTGCTTCACCGGTCGAACGGCAGCGCTGGCACCGGCCCTGGCGACACCCGCCACGCCGGCGGCGACCGAGCCTGCACCACCTCTTCCAGATGTCGCTGCGCCAAGTTCCCAGGCGGCCGAAGTGCTGCCGGCCAGATGCGCGCCGCCGCGTGCGGCTGCTGCCGACATACGCGCACTGCCATTGAGTGCGCCTGCCGCGCCGCTCAATCCGGCGCGGGCACCCATAGCGCCAGCCACGCCAAGGCCGCCAGCGACGAGGCTCGTGCCAACAGCGGCACCTGCGCCCAGTTGCGGGGCACCGGAGACCAGCCCCGTCGCAATGCCGGGACCGAAGATCGACAGTCCCATCAGCGACAGAGCGCCCAGGACAAGCGACAGCGCATCCGTGATTGTGGGCTGTTCGGCGCCGAAGCCTTGGGTGAACTCGCCGAACAGGCCCGAGCCGATGCCGACGATGACGGCAAGGACCAGTATCTTCACGCCGGAGGCAACGATGTTGCCGAGCACTTTTTCGGCAAGGAAGGCGGTCCGGTTGAACAGCGCAAAGGGTATCAGCACAAACCCGGCAAGCGTCGTCAGCTTGAATTCGACCAGCGTGACGAAGATCTGGACGGCCAGAAGAAAGAACGCAATCAGTACGATCGCCCAGGCGATCATCAGCACTACGATCTGGACGAAATTCTCGAAGAACGATACGTAGCCCATCAGCTGGCTGGCGGCCTCGAGGATCGGATTGCCGGCATCGATGCCGACTTGCGCCACGCGGCCCGGCTGCAGCAATGCCGAGCCTGAAAGTGCCGAGCCTCCAGCCTTCAGGCCGAGCCCGGAAAAGCTCTCGAAGACGATCCCGGCAAGACGGTTGAAGTTGCCGATGATGAAGGCAAAGAAGCCGATATAGAGCGTCTTCTTCACCAGTCGGTGCAGCACGTCTTCATCAGCACCCCATGCCCAGAACAGGCCGGCCAGTGTGATGTCGATCACAATCAGGGTCGAAGTGAGAAACGCAACTTCCCCACCGAGCAGACCAAAGCCGGAATCGATGTAGCGAGTGAAAGTCTCGAGGAAGCGGTCGATGACGCCGGTGTCGTTCATGTGCGTTAGGTCCTAATCAAAGAAAGGAGTGCTTTGATTTTATTGTCGTTTCTGATCTCGCAGGGTGAGAGACCCTGCACGTCGTGTGACGCAACATGCGGCGATGAGCGGATGGGTGAGGCAAACCGGGTGCTTCCGGGGAGCCATAAATCAGCAGAACCCATCAAAGCCGGACGGACGGGGACTTCCGATCCCGTAGCCGGTCCGGCCAGCGAGCTTGCCATGGCGAGGGAAACCGAACCGATGGCGGACGCCTCGTCAGACACTGGAACCCGCCAACTCGGAAGTGGGCGGGCCGGCACGTGGTGCGAACCGCGAGCCGGTGGAGCGCTGGTCCTTGCTATGGGTACAGGGACCGGGGGCACGCAGCGTGCTGCGGGCCAGCCTCGATATGGGTTTGCGTGGTATCGAGGCCGGATTCCACACGGGGTACAGTCGGCGCCTAAAGCAGGCGAGAGATCAGTTGCGGAACCTAAGAACCCTGTCATCGCTTCCGACGCTTTCGAGCGGTGGATGGCTGAAGCGACCAGCGATCGCGGTGATAGGGGGCGGAGCCTTCGTAGTAGTCCGGGGACGGGAAAGCCGTCCACATGGCGAAGGGAGGCAGTGGATACAGCAAGCAGGCAGGAGGTGGACGTATGTCCGACGTGGTGAATACCTCGTTTGTCCTCGACATGCAGCGCAAGCTGTATCGGTGGAGCAACGAGGACCCCGACCAGGTCTTTGTTGATCTGTTCAATCTCGTATGCGACCGCAGAATCCTGAACGAGGCTTGGCGAAGGCTCGCCCGCAACAGCGGCAGCCAGACACCGGGCACTGACGGGATGACGCGGCGCACGGTCGAACAACGTCCCGGTGGCGCAGCGGGGTTCCTCGAAGAAACTCGAGAGGCGCTCCGCAATGGAAATTATTGCCCGGAACCTGTCAGGCAACGGCTCATCCCGAAGCCCGGCAAACCCGGACAGTTCCGGCCACTCGGCATTCCCACGTTGATCGACCGTCTGGTGCAGATGGCTTTGAAGCTGATCCTGGAGCCCATCTTCGAGGCGGACTTCTATCCGACCTCCTACGGGTTCCGGAAAGGACGGAGCACCCATGATGCCCTGGAGCGAATCCAGAGATTCCTTCAACCGACGAAGCGTGGACCTTCGGTCTATCGCTATGCCATAGAGGGTGACATCAAGGGCTGTTTCGACGCCATCGATCACCACGTCATGATGGAGGGAGTGCGACGACGCATCGGCGACCGCAAGGTGCTGAAGCTGATCCTCGCATTCCTGAAGGCGGGCGTGATGATCGAGGGGACCATTCGTCACCCTGTGACCGGCTCGCCGCAAGGCGGGATCATCTCGCCGATGCTGTCGAATATCTATTTGACGGCCATCGACGAGCGGTACGGGCGATGGTCCATGCGCCCCCGTGAGCCAAGTGTAAATGCCGCTGCTCGAAGGGTCAAAGACCACAAGAAAGGCAGGCCGGTGTTCTACATGGTGCGATACGCGGACGACTTCGTCGTCCTCGTTGACGGCACGAGGGAGCAGGCGGAAGCGGAAAAGTTCGCGCTGGCGGAGTTCCTGAAAACGGAGCTTCGCATGGAGCTGTCGATGGAAAAGACCCGGATCACCGACGTCGGGGAAGGCTTCGACTTCCTCGGCTACCGGGTGGTGCAGACCAAGGCGCTCCGTACGGGACGTCTCGTTGGCAACCTCTTCATTCCGAAGGGCAAGCTGAACGACCTGCGCCACAAGATCAAGGGTATGGTGACGGGCATTCCCACGGGAAGTGCGCTCGGCCAGCTCATCGACAATCTCAATCCTGTCCTCACGGGGTGGAGGAACTACTACCGATATGCCACCAAGGCTTACCGGGAGTTCAGCCATCTCGACTTCTGGATATGGCAGCGCGTGGGGCGCTGGTTGAGGAAGAAATACCCGAAGGCAACGTGGCCGACGCTGCGACGCCTTCACTTCCACAGCGCTCCGGGAAAGCGAAGGCAATGGACCGACGGGTCCAAACGCCTGCAGTTCCTCTCCGAGGGAGGAACCATGCGTTACCCGGACCAGAGCATAGCGAAACCGAACGGATGGAATACGGAAGAGGAGCACCGCCAGCGCGAAAGCGTGCATGCCTTCTGGGACGCATTCCAACGCCTCAGACATATCTGAGGACCACCCATGGACGCGCGAGCGCCCATGCATGGAGAGCCGGATGCTTGGAAACTTGCACGTCCGGTTCGGGAAGAGGGATGGAGAAACTTGTCTCCGAAAGGGGATGGAGCGCTTCATCTCTACTTTCACGGCGCCACCGTTTCGGGATAGGGCCGGTCTTCCGCGAAAGGCGGCGTTGGCGGTTGGAGCGGCGGCAGCCGGGTCGGGTCCTTTTCGATCGACGGAGCCACGTTTGGCATGATCGGGCGGGATGGCCGCAGGAAGCGTCGGCGGCCTTCCGCCCAGGCTTTCCTGCAGGCGTCGTCATCGATCGCCGCCATGCCGATGTCCCGGCATCGGGCAAGCTCGACGCTTGCCGGCTCGCCGCCCGGATATGCGGAGCGCGGGGAGGACGCGTCCTGCGAGCCGCCGCCGCGCAGCGCCATGGAGGCGGCGGTCATGGCGGCGCCAAGGGCAAGAACGGCTGTTATCCGGGCGGCGATCTTGAGATCCATGCGGTCTTCGCCTCAGTCGTGGAACATTTTTACGGATGACGCGCTGTAGCTGCTGCCCGTCATGAAACGGCTGAACTGTTCCCGCGCCTGCTCCTGTGCGGCCGCCCGCCTCGCCTGTTCAAGGGCGTCGGCTCGTCCTTGTGCCGCCAGCATCGCGGTGAGGTCGGCAACTTGCTTGGCCTGTACGGCAAGAAGCTGGTTGCCGGCCTGCGTCGCCTGAAGCACGCCGACCGCGGACTGGCTGGCACCAACCAGCGCACTCGTCTGCTCCTGTGTCTCTGCGATGTTGTCTACTGCGACGGCGCCGGTCTTCAGCGAATGCTCAAAGGCCGACACCGAGGTCTGCCAGCGTTGACGCGCGCCGTCGACAAGCTGCTGGCTGGAGAGTTCCGAACCGAAATTCTCGTAAGCGGAGGTAAACTGGCTCTCGATCTCCTGGACGCTATAGGCCAGCTTGTCGGCCTCGCCGAGCAGGCTCTTCATCTCGGAAAAATTGGCCTCGATCTGGCCAAGCAGCGAGGTTGGCAGGGAGGTGAGATTCTTCGCCTGGTTGATCAGCATCTGCGCTTCGTTCTGAAGCGAGCTGATCTGGTTGTTGATCTGCTCCAGCGCACGCGATGCCGAAAGCAGGTTCTCGGCGTAGTTCTTTGGGTCGAACACGATCAGTGCCGATGCCGGTGCCGATGACAGCGCCGTCGCGACGACGATTGCGCCGGCTGCCGCCATGCGACGGATACGCCGACCTGCAAGAACGGAATTCATGAGGGAAGCTCCTTTGTGGATTGGTCGATCACGCCAGTGAGATTGGGAATGAGGTCTGCCGCCCAGGAGAGACCACGGTTCGTAAGCCAGGCTTCGAGGAAATGGTCTCGCCCCGCCTCGGCGATTATCCGGTCGATCGCGGCCTGGTCCGATTTGGACGATGCGGCGCAGAGCGCCAGCGCGATCGGACCAAGCCCCAGCTCGAACAGGCGGTTGCCGCGGCGGCTTTGACAGTAATAGTCGCGCTTCGGTGTCGCTCGGGCGACGATCTCGATCTGGCGATCGTTGAGACCAAAGCGTCGGTAGATCTCTGTGATCTGCGGCTCGACGGCGCGCTCGTTCGGCAAGAACAGCCGCGTCGGGCAGCTTTCGACGATGGCCGGTGCGATTGGCGATCCGTCGATGTCCGAAAGCGACTGGGTGGCGAAGACCACGCTGGCGTTCTTCTTCCTCAGCGTCTTCAGCCATTCGCGCAGCTGGTCAGCGAAACCGCCGTCGTCGAGCGCGAGCCAGCCCTCGTCGATGAGCAGCAGTGTCGGCCGGCCGTCCATCCTCTGCTCGATGCGGTGGAACAGATAGGCGAGCACGGCGGGCGCTGCACCTGTGCCGATCAGGCCTTCGGTTTCGAACGCCTGGACCGAAGCCTCGCCCAGCCGCTCGTGCTCGGCATCGAGCAGGCCGCCATAAGGGCCACCGATGCAATAGGGAAGGAGCGCCTGCTTCAGCGGCGAAGATTGCAGCAATACGGACAGGCCAGTCAGCGTCCGTTCGTGGACGGGCGCAGAGGCCAGCGACGTCAACGCCGACCACAGATGTTCCTTTACCTGCGGCGTGATGGACACGCCTTCGCGCAGAAGGATGTCGACAAGCCAGTCGGCCGCCCAGGCTCGCTCTGGCGTATGATGAATATGGGCGAGCGGCTGTAGCGAAACGGTCTGAACGTCGTCCGACAGATCGGCTAAAGTGAGCAAGGGCAACGGATCGTCAGCCCCCTGCCCAGTTCCGGCATTTCTTCCGAGATCATGCCAATCGCCATGCATGGCGAGCATGGCCGCGCGGATTGAGCCGCCGAAGTCGAAGGCAAAAACCTGGCTGTGCTCGTAACGTCGGAACTGCAGCGCGATCATCGCCAACAGGACCGACTTGCCGGCACCGGTCGGGCCGATGACGAGGGTGTGGCCGACATCGCCGACGTGAAGGCTGAACCGGAACGGTGTGGCGCCTTCCGTTCTGGCGAAGAACAGCGGCGGGGCGCCAAAATGCTCGTCCTCAGTCGGTCCAGCCCAGATCGCCGAAAGTGGAATCATGTGGGCGAGGTTCAGAGTCGAGATCGGCGGCTGGCGGACATTGGCGTAGACGTGGCCGGGGATGCTGCCGAGCCAAGCCTCGACCGCGTTGACGCTTTCGGCGATGCAAGTGAAATCCCTGCCTGAAATGACCTTTTCGACCAGGCGCAGCTTTTCGTCGGCAATTGCCGGATCAACATCCCAGACCGTCACGGAGGCGGTGACATAGGCTTCGCCGATCTGATCTGAACCGAGATCCTGCAGGGCCGCGTCCGCATCGGCCGCCTTGTTGGCGGCGTCCGTATCAACGAGGACTGACGCCTCGTTGGTCATCACCTCCTTCAAAATTGCGGCGATCGATTTGCGTTTGGCGAACCACTGGCGACGGATCTTCGTCACCAGCTTCGTCGCGTCGGTCTTGTCGAGCATGATCGCCCGCGTGGACCAGCGGTAGGGGAAGGCAAGCCGATTAAGGTCGTCGAGAATCCCCGGGAAGGTCATGGTCGGAAACCCGGTGATGGTGAGTGTGCGCAGATGCGCATCGCCAAGCCTCGGCTCTAACCCGCCGGCTAACGGCTGATCGACAAGCAAGCCATCGAGATGCATCGGCGTTTCCGGCACGCGAACGCGATGCCGCTTGGTCGAAATTGTTGAGTGCAGGTAACTCAGCGTCTCGCCATCATCGAGCCAGTCAGCTTCGGGAACGAAGCCTTCGATGAGGTTGAGCACGCGGTCCGTGCGATCGACATAACTCTTCAGGAGCTCCCAAGGATCGACGCCGGTCTTTTGCCGGCCTTCGTAGAGCAAGCTCTCCATTCGCGACGCTTCCTCGGCCGGAGGCAGCCACACGAAGGTGAGAAAGTAGCTGCTTTCAAACAGCACGCCGGACCCTTCGAACTGTTCGCGCCGCTCGATGTCGAGAAGTGTGGATGCGCAATCCGGGAAGCGGCTGTCGGGGTAGCCGCTGGCGGAATTGCGCTGCGCTTCGACAAAGATCGCCCAGCCGGAGCCGAGCCGGCGCAGCGCGCCATTGAGCCGCGCGGTCGTGCCGACCAGCTCCGCCGGCGTGGCGGAGTCCAGGTCCGGCCCGCGAAAACGCGCCGTTCTTTGAAAACTGCCATCCTTGTTGAGCACCACGCCCGGCGCCACCAGGGCGGCCCAAGGCAGATAGTCGACGAGGCTGGCGCTCTTGTTTCGATATTCCGCGAGGTTCATCACGGCGAAAAACCTCAACAGCCGAAATGCGCGGGATAGCGCAGGTGCCGGCGAACCACGTCGACGAACTGCGCATCGCGCTTTGCCGCCCAGACGGCGGCGAGATGCCCGACCGCCCAGATGACGAGCCCCGCGATCCACAGACGAAGACCCAACCCGACCGCGCCTGCCAGCGTGCCGTTGGCGATAGCGACCGCGCGCGGCGCGCCGCCGAGCAGGATCGGTTCAGTAAGCGCGCGATGCACCGGCGCGAAAAAGCCACGGACTTCCTCCTCCATCAGATCAGCGCCCCGCCGCCGAAGGAGAAAAAGGACAGGAAGAACGAACTTGCCGCGAAAGCGATCGACAGCCCGAAGACGATCTGAATCAGCCGACGAAATCCGCCCGATGTGTCGCCGAAAGCGAGCGACAAGCCAGTGACGATGATGATGATCACCGCCACGATCTTGGCGACTGGTCCCTCGATCGATTCGAGAATTTGCTGAAGCGGCTCCTCCCAGGGCATGGAGGAACCGGCAGCATGGGCGGGCGCAATCGTCATGATCGCGGCGGTCGTCGCATACGACAGCTCCACGGCAAGTTTGCGGATAGCCGATGAATTGAAGCGGATCGGGGTCATTCTGAAGCTCCAAAGGGCGAGTGGTGATTCACGGTCATTGTGGTCTCGAGATTTGCTTCCAGGGTGCGGTAGTCACCGGTGGCCGCATCGAGCCCGTCGACAAAGGCGATTTCGACGAGCCGGCGCGCGGAGCCGCGGCCGGCGAGGACGGCGACGAGGTCTATGGTTTCGGCTATCAGCGCGCGCGGGACCGTGACGACGGCCTCCTGTACGAGCTGTTCCAGTCGCTGCAGTGCGCCAATGGCAGAATTGGCGTGAATGGTGCCGATGCCGCCGGGATGGCCGGTGCCCCAGGCCTTCAGCAAATCGAGCGCTTCGGCGCCCCGTACCTCGCCTATCGGGATGCGGTCGGGCCGAAGCCGCAATGATGACTTCACCAGATCGGACAGCGAGGCGACACCATCCTTTGTGCGCAGCGCTACAAGATTGGGCGCAGCGCACTGCAACTCGCGTGTGTCCTCGATCAGCACGACGCGCTCGGCGGTTTTAGCCACCTCCGCCAAAAGCGCGTTGACCAGCGTGGTCTTGCCCGTCGATGTACCGCCGGCCACCAGCACGTTCTTGCGTGTCTCCACGGCAAGCTGCAGGACGTCAGCCTGGCCTTCGGTCATGATGCCGGCAGCGACATAGTCTTGAAGCGTAAACACCGCGACTGCCGGCTTGCGGATGGCGAAAGTTGGTGCCGTGACGACAGGCGGCAAAAGGCCCTCGAACCGTTCACCGGTCCCGGGCAGTTCAGCCGAAACGCGCGGCGAGCCCGAATGCACCTCCGCACCGACATGGTGCGCGACCAGCCTGACGATCCGTTCGCCGTCTGCCGCGATCAGTGTTTCATTGCTTGCAGCGAGTCCTTCGCTGAGACGGTCAACCCACAGGCGACCGTCGGGATTGAGCATCACCTCGACAATGGCTGGATCGTCAAGGAAGCCTGCGACCGCCGGGCCGAGGGCGGTGCGCAGCATGCGCGCGCCGCGCGATACCGCTCCCTTACTGGCATGATAGTTGGTCGCCATGCGGGTCCCCGTTTCTCGCCACGAACTGGTTCTTGCCGCGGTCGGGGATCATTAGAAAAGGCAGGAGCGCCGGCCTTGCAACAAGCAAAACCGGCGATCGTGGCATGACGTGCAGAGACTTGCGAGATGCGGTGCCGCTACCGCGACAGCTCAGCAACCCGGTGCCCGACTGGCCATCGCCGCTCCAGCAGAACAGGCGGCTATATTCAAGAGGTGGCATCGCGACGGAGGATCAGCGCCTCGTTAGGTGCGTCTGACAGGATGAAGGGACTGCTTTCACGCTCTATGGACCGCTGCCGGAACGCTCTTTACCGGGGCCCCGGTAGAGTTCCTCGCCGGCCGTCGTCGGATTGGAGTCGACAGGCAGCTTCGGGAGACTGCGGTCGCCGCTTGGCAGGCGTCGGCCTGGCGATTGTCGTGGTCAATCCGGCGCGGGTAGGCGAGGCTAGCAGGTATGTTGAAGAGCGTAGAGAACTCTGGTAGAAATTGCCAGAAAGGTAGATTTTTGGAGCTTCTCGTGTCCCTGAACATCAAAAATCCAGCCACCGTTGCTCTCGCCGATGAACTCGCACGCCGCCAGGGTATCAGTAAGACAGCAGCCATTCATCAGGCCCTTAGCGAGCGCTTGCACCGCTTGGGCTTTGGAGAGACCGCTCAGGAGCGTCTGCTGGCAGAATTGCGCGCCATCCGAGAAAGAGTGGCACGATTGCCTGAACTGGATGGTCGCAGCGACGAGGAGATCATCGGGTATGACGAGCATGGAATCCCTAACTGATGGTGATCGATACCTCAGCTGTTGTAGCGATCCTTCGAAGCGAGCCTGAGGCAGCAAGGCTGGAACGAGCGCTGGTCTCCGACCCAATTCGTCTGATCCCGGCAACCTGCGTGCTCGAGGCACGCATGGTGCTGGTCAGCAGGCGCGGCGAACACGCGTTGGCTGAGATCGATCTTTGGCTGCGGAAAATCGAGGCCGACATCATTCCTGTCGACTCCGAATTGGTTGATCTTGCGACCCAGGGTTGGCTGACCTACGGCAAGGGCCACCACCCGGCGGCGCTGAATTTTGCCGATTGCCTCTCCTATGCTTTGGCAAAGCGTGCAGACGAACCGCTGCTTTTCATCGGCACAGACTTCTGCCAAACGGATATCGAACCGGCATGAGCACGAGATTGTAAGATGATCGGCTGTCTCCAGCTTGAACCTGTAATAGCACCCAATTAGTTTCGGCTCTGTCGGCTGGGCCTGCATCAAGGGGCGTCATGCCAACTTGGTCCAAAAGCAGAGCAAGCTGGCGTCTTTCGTCCTTCCGATCTGGCGCTGCTGGGCCGCGTCTTGGATGGATTGGAAGTTGAGGGCCAATCCAGCCGGCCAACTTGTAACTCAGACATTCACGGCCGCGACGCTGGCTGCACGAATAAATGATGGGCCTCGTCGAAAACAGCCCTGGGGAGGGCCCGAAGCTCGCTTGCTTCGTAGGTGAGATGCTCGAGATACTGCGTCGTCAGCCGGATAACCACTTGCGCTTGGGCCAAGTCACGACCGCGCTTGACTGGCTCGCGATCAGCTCGTTTTGAGACCCAGAATTGTGAGCAGCAAAAATACGCGGATCGGGAACCACGAGCCGTAACGGTCCGCCTTTTCCATCGATGGCGATTGCTTCGAAAGCAGGGGCGTTTTCCAATTATGCCAGACCAGATCAGCAGTGTGTGGGACCGCGAACCTGTTTTGAGAGGTACTTGAACTCACCTTCGGGCAATTGGCCGCGCAGGTGTTTGGACGACACGCGCGCGGCATCATGGCCCACCAGATTCGGATTCGCGGCCAAGAGGACGACGTCGGCATAACTGTGCCTGAGATTCTGCTCGAGATCGCCGGCGGAACGCAGCCTCAGATGGTCTTTGAAAACGTGCTCTACGGATCGAGCCATGCAACATCTCCATTTGCGGCACCGAAGAGACATTCAGCCGGAGGGTTCTGGCGGTGCCGAAAGGATGCGAGTGCGGTTGTTCCTCTGCTATGAGACAGGGGCGCGGAGGCCCGGAGAGGTGGACATGCCGCATCGACCGACGGATAATTGTCGGGACTCGCCGGTTTGAAAGGCGTACTCTGCTTTGATCGGTGATAAACATTAAGGGCATCGCCGGCTGTGAGCGAGCATCGTGCTTCCGCCCCAATTCGGGAGGGAGCCATGAGCAGCCCCAACACCTCCAAAATTGGCGTCGCAAACTCAGAAGACCGCGATCGGGCGCCACAGCCAATTCCTAGCCCAGAGCCTGTATACAGAAACGAACTGCTGCGGCGCATGTCTCCGGCCGACCTTCAATTGCTCAGGCCTCACCTTCACAGTAGCTTTCTGCCATTGAGGACGCAGCTCGAAACCGCAAACGCCGCTATCGAGGCCGTCTACTTCTTTGAGACGGGGATCGGCTCGATGGTGGCGAAACTCCGGCCGGAGGTCGACGCCGAAGTTATAGTCATTGGTTTCGAGGGCATGACCGGCTCGGCGCTGATCATGGGCGGCGATCGATCGCCGCACGACTGCTACATTCAAGCGGATGCCGAGGTTGCCAGCATGGACGCCGAGCCATTCACAAAGGCGCTTTCCGACAGCCCGACGCTGCGGCTTTTTCTGCTGCGGTACGTGCACTACGCGTGGATCCAGGCAAGCTATACCGCCCTCGCCAATGCGCGTTTGAAACTGGAAGAACGGCTGGCAAGATGGCTGGTCATGTGCAACGACCGCATAGAAGGCGACCGGCTGCCGATTACCCATGAATTCCTGTCGGTCATGTTGGGTGTACGACGGCCGGGCGTCACCCTGGCACTTCAAATGCTGGAAGGCCGCGGTCTGATCAGGTCAAATCGTGGCGAGGTCATCGTCCGTGATCGAACTGGTCTCATCACCTTGGCAAACAGCTCATATGGCCAGCCGGAGGCGGAATACGCCCGCCTGATCGGCGAGCAGGCATCTCCATGATCCGCGCCAATATCGAAGTCCGCCGATGGGATGAGACAAACTACCTAAAGCGGCAGGCCATCGCTAATGCTGGGCGGGGGGTCTCGATTCGCGAAGGGCAACCCCTGCTGGTTGCGACCGTTGAGTGAGGGACGCCGAGTCTCTCCCTTCCCGCAAAGAATTGATATGTTGAGACCGGAGGCTCTGTCAGCGCCGTTGGCGACCAGAGCAGGATATGGCTGCCAGTCCGGCGCGGGAACCACCATCCAGCCGCAGTCGACGTGTTGTCCGGGTCCCGGCCAGCGTCGTCGTTACTCCGACCGATCCCACACACTGACCAGGTCGGTGACGAGCAGCCCTGCAAACGGTCTGAGAAACCCTACCAAATGTGGCGGAACAAATCATGATCGTTTCTCATTGTGCTGATCAATCAAGGGAGATTGACCATGGGCGACCGGCACAACCCAAAAATCGAGGCATCGGCAAATGTCGGAAAAGACCCGGAAGATTGGGTCAGCGGAGATGACCCAATGACTCCCGCACAAGCCTCATATCTGAAAACTCTGGCCGAACAGGCCGACGACCCTGAGGCCTATGCCGACGGCCTTAGCAAGGCGGAAGCTTCTAAACGCATTGGTGCACTCCGGGAAAAGTTAGGCCTGTAGCGTCCGCCCGTGGCTTTTCGTCTCTAGCAAAGGACAGCCGATCGGATTGGATTGGGACAGTTTTGGTGCAGGTGACCCGCAATGAATCTTCTGAATTCAGTGCATTGTGGCTCGACCGGCGATCGAGACGACAAACGGCGGATGGGAGCGGCTCATAGGGTACAACAGCCCGGCATTCGCCCTAAACCCACCGAGACCTCGCACCCCCCGATCCAATCCTACTGTCGAAACAGATCAGGCCCTTCCGACGAGGGCGATGGTAACCAAAGACACAAACAGGACAAGGGCGATTGCAGCGCCCCAGAAGAAAACTTTTTCGGTGCCGCGTTGCTCTTCCTCGCGAGATATGTCTTTCGCCATTGTATGCATCCTTTGCGAAGGTCAGCGACTGAGCAACGTGCTGTGCCAAGGCTGGGTTCCCGATAAACTACTTGCCCGCTTCGCACTGTGAGACAGTTCTCGGAATGAAACTCCAACCGTCGGTTGGTGGACGCATCGCACCTGGTGCATCTAAAGTTCGCGTGGTCCGCGCGCACCGGGCATGTCCGACCCCCCGCTCGGTGCAACAGCGTTTGATCGACCCGCCGCATCAACCTGTGCGGCGGGCTTTTTTCCTCACGCGATGGAACACCGGCGCGCAGGAAAAGTTCTGCCCACGCAGCAAACTCTTTCCCTCATATTTTTGCTGCCAGATCGGATATCTCCGATCGGCCCGCGTCGTTCTTATCCTCCGGCGACGCGGGCTCGCCGTCCTGCTATCGGTCGAGGAACCACAGAACAACCGAAAGCACGATGCTGTCAGGACCCGGTGCCAATCGGAGCACAAACGTGAAGTTCTCACGCGGATCCTGGTCAACCGTAGCGGCATATGTAAGGCGGGAGCGTCTTCACCGATCGCCTCATCGGCTTCCTCGTGCAGGTCTAACTATACGTTCTGATGTTCTTGGACCCAAATGAGCTGCACCGCGTTGTTTGCGCGCATGCTGTGCTTCGCAATCTGATGGAAAAATCCGACGCCCCTGCTGCACCGCAGACAGCTCCTGGTGCCGAAGCGCGCTTTCCGTACGATCGTGCGGCGGTTGAGCGGTTTCGACAGACATTCCCGCGCGCCAGGTGGAGTGACGAGCGCCGAACCTGGTTCGTGCCAGGAAAGACTGCAGAGCGGCGGATCCAGCGCTGGCTTGCGCAAGAGGCGGATTTGCGAGCAGCACATGATGACAGCAAGGGACGGGATGCCTTCGCCTTCGATCCCCTGTCGAGCCGGTATCTGGAAGTCGCGGACGACCTGCGCATTCGCACGCCTTATTCGCGGACGGTTCTTGAGGAACTGCGAGCCGTTCCATGGGCGAGCTGGGACGACGAACTGCGGGCCTGGAGGGTGCCTTTCCGCTCGTACGAGGAGTTGAAGCGCCATTGGCCAAGCATCGAAAGGGCCGCAGGCCGCGCAGAACCGGAGGAGAGGAAACGGCGACGAGAAGCGTCCAAAGATTCCGAGGAATATAAAGCCGCCAGATTGCGGTATGCCGAACGCAGGCGACGTCGCTATCCACTGCCCCCAGACGATTTACCCCGGCTTGGCCGTGCCGTGGCAACGGAGCAATACGGTATCGTGGTCTTCACCGAGATTTCGGGTGAACTCGTCGACACCTCGCAGATAGCAGCGTTCTATCCGCATTTGATCGAGGCGAACGTCGACCACATCTGGGGCCGATGGCGTCCGGCGACGTTGGCTGAATTGATTAGAACATGGCCCGCTCGGCGTGCTGCCGGATTACCGGAACGGCAGCGAGGCTGGTGGCAACCGACGCTGGCCGAACTCAGGATAGCTCGCCAAATAGCTCGAAGCCTGGCGCGAAGAAGGGCACAAGGCTTATGGCATTGTTCTAGCTTTTGAAGCTGAGGCCGTTTTCCACCGTCTGTCCGGTTGCCCTAGTGTTGAGATGTCACCCCGATCGGAGCCTTCCATGTGCAACGATTGCGAACAACATACGGCTTGGCTGAACATTGCTCGATGATGACGTCGCTGGCCTTGAAGGTCCCATGCATGAAACCGACTTGACGTGCGCGTAGGCGCACGACACCAGCATCGATGATCCGGCTCCAATAACCCGCGTGGCAGTAAAGCCATCGACCGGCTTCTATGACGTTTGGAACGCACCGGCCGGACCTAGACTAACGGTGGGCGGGTGGTCAACTTGCCTTCCGAGGGAGCTTGGGAGCAGCACACGATTCCTGCTTCCGGCGTGGCGTTGCTCGAATTTGCCAGAACGATGTACCTGAACGCGAAAGATTCATGTCCGCTTCACGCTCAGCGTTTATGCCATCGCCGGACTGCGATGAAGTCCGCCGCTCCGCTACCGTGTGGCGGGCGCGCCAAGGTCATCCTGAAGGTCAAACCGTTTCTGCAGAATTTTGACGCACAAGGCCGATCCGAGGCCAACTGGGAGTGCATACCAGCTTGGAATTGTGCGGAACCGTACGAAGTCGATTGCAAGCAACCAACCTGGTTGGCCGGGCATTAATTTAGCAAAGCGTGAATTAGGAAGGCATCGGGAGGAAGACCATGCTGCACGTTAACATGCCTCGCGAATTTGAGGTCGGCGATGAGGTGGCGCTGGCAGGTATCGTGATCGCGATTCTCCCCAGTGGGCGCGCCAGGGTGAGCATTCCTTCGTATGACCATCCTTATACGATTGATCCGCCACCGAAAGTCCGGGCCGGCGACAGAGTGGTTCTTGTTGGGGACGTCACCCGCGTCGATCGCGGGGTGAACAAACTCACTGTGCGGATTGACTGCGGCGGGGTGATCACTGTCGACAATTCGGCGATTACTCGGCTGAGAAAGCGCAACCGGACTTCAGCGGGTTGACGCTCCGGATACACTGCCAGCGTCGGCGCAGGGAAGATGCAAGCGCCTTTGAACAGCCCAAGGGTGCGGCGCCGTCCGATAGATGGGAGCTCGACGGCTAGGGCACGCGTCCAGCGCAGCGCGTCCCTGGCGTCTTCCGGGTTACTGGTGAAGCAAGTCAGATTCGGGCCATCGCAAGCGCGCTTCACCTGCCGTCCGCTCTCGGCAACAGGCGGCCCGCCCGTCCAAGACGCGTAGCATGTGCCTTCGCGTGAAGGCACGCGGGCATCGCGATCGATCGTAACCTTTCTCTGCAACGAGCGCCTGTTCGCCGATCAGCAATTTCAATCGCGACAGGCTCCGGTTGGTGCGCATTATGGAGATCACATGTTTGTCCCGGCCGCGATGCCGGCAAAGGTCTGCTTCGGAGCGTCGCGAGGCAACTGGGCGACATGTTGCGGTGGAGCAAGCCGCCTGGGTTAAGAACCCGGCCACTGACGGCCATGCCGGTCAGTGGCGGCCACGACCGCACCGACAACGCCCGCAACGGCAATCAAGTCGTCGCTGAAAGCCCGCAAGGTGTCTGTCACGACATAGCGTGCCGGCGAAGCTCCGCCCTGGCGACCGGGATTCGTTGTAGGCCGACCGGACGGCAACGCCGGCCAGATGAGCGAGAACTCGGTGTTGGTCTCGATCAGGGTTGACGTTCGTCGACGACCGTCGGTAATTGCCGACTACGAGTCGAGGTCGTAGGGCTCGTGGCCCAGCTCGTTGTGATGAAGCGCCTCTGCCATACACCTGATATCGAACGCCTGGC
Source organism: Mesorhizobium sp. M0601 (assembly GCF_040320845.1). Taxonomy (NCBI): domain Bacteria; kingdom Pseudomonadati; phylum Pseudomonadota; class Alphaproteobacteria; order Hyphomicrobiales; family Phyllobacteriaceae; genus Mesorhizobium; species Mesorhizobium sp. M0601. Next base: position 37,530 of record NZ_JAMYQK010000032.1, on the reverse strand, counting down.
CGCACGCCGGGCAGACGACATAATACTCCTCCTCCCGAAGTGGCGAAGCGTCGTGGTCTTGGGGAAGGACGATATCATCGTCGGGCATTGGGTCCTCCGGCAACCCGCCCGCTATGCTGGAACGCTTGCCGGCAGGATTTGTTTCAAAGTTATTGCGCCTGAGGAAAGGATCCGATGTCCGGTTTTGACAGCGATGCCGTCCCACCGGGCTGTTCAAAGTGATTATCATCTGCAACCTTTGGTTACGGCACGGGCAAGAACCTTTTCCTCCGGCGGCAAGGCTCGAATTCAACCAAGCATGCGCGGTCGAAAGACCTCCAATTCGGCAACGCACACTGCTGGCCGAGATCGACTGTGGAAACGAATGCCGAGGGGGGTGGAAGCGGTTGAGTGGCCCCGTCCGTTGTGATTCGTTTGAGTTGTCTAGACTTGAACGGGATCACGACATGGGTTGGACGGAGACCGCCCGCCGGCGATATTGCCGCGCGGGGCAGCGACATGCAAACGCGTTGACGGACAGGGAATGGGCGTTGATCGAGCCGTTCCTGTCGGGAACGAAGACAACGGGACGACCGCGGACGACAGAACTTCGGGCGGTCGTGGACGCGCTTCTCTACATCGCCTGGACCGGCTGCCAATGGCGGGCATTGCCCGACCGGTTCCCGCCGGTTTCGACGGTTCAACGCTAGTTCTATGCCTGGCGGGACAACGGGCTGTGGAGACCATCAACTTGCACTTGGTGGCTGCGGCACGCCTGCGCTGGTCGCGAGGCGAGCCCGAGCGCCGGTGTCATCGACAGCCAATCGGCAAAGACCACGGACGTTGCCGGTTTGCGCGGTAACGACGCCGGCAAGAAGGTCAAAGACTGCAAGGGCCATATCATTACCGACAGCGAGGGACACTTGGTCGGGCTGAGGGTGCACGCAGCCGACTTCCAGGACAGGGATGGGGCAGTCGGCGTCATCGCCTCCATTCGACGGCCTTATCCCTGGTTGCGCCATCTGTTCGCCGACGCCGGCTATGCCGGAGAAAAACTGTCGCAGGCTCTGGCCAATCTCGGCACATGGACCATCGAAATCATCAAGCGCTCCGACGCAGCCAAGGGCTTTGAGATGCTGCCACGACGATGGGTCGTCGAGCGAACCTTCGCCTGGCTGGGACGTTGTCGCCGGCTCGCCAAAGACTTCGAGGCGACCATCGCCAGCGCCGAGGCGTGGATCTTCATCGCCTCGATCGGCCTCATGCTTCGCCGCATGGCAGCTCCGCGTCGTGCGTAACCGAGTTTCGAGTCAGGCTCTTAGAGCTTGTTCTCTGGCTCGACGGCGCAGAAACGACCGAGGATTACTTCCAGACCAGAATTGATCGTTCGGCGCATATGAGCACAAGCCAATACTCCCGGTTGCTCGATGAAAGGTTAAAGCGATCGGTGTTCGGCTCGAGGATTACTGCACGCATTCGCTTGGTGGACCAATGCTTCGATCATTTACAAGGCAACCCGGGAAGTGCAGGAACTTTCAATTATTCGCCGGTTCAAGTACGCTTCCGATTGCCATGTCGAACGCGCGGTCAAGGAGGAGGAAGGCATGCATCGGATCGCCACTCTTGCGACTTTCAGCATAGGGCTTGCCTTTTTTGCAACCTTATCAGCGTCACAATCCCAAGCTGCACCTTGCGGTATCGTGCACAAGCAAGCCCGCCAGCCGCTGAGTGATCAAAATTTCTGGTTGCTCGCTGAACATGACGGCAAAGCTTTCGTCGACCAACGCACTTGCCTTGTTGCCCGGCTAGACAGGCTTGATCAACCCGCAACGCTGAGCGATGCGATGGGGTACTGCGCCACGCTCGGGCAAGGCGGGCCGCACGGCGACATGGGCTGGGAGCTTCCGACGATGGCGGAACTGACGAGCCTCGATTCGGCAGACTGGCCAAGTCAGCGCGAGGCGTTCGCGCAATACAAGCTGCCGCCGCTCGCACGTAGCGAAACCGAATACTGGACCCGCACTGAATGGCCGGGCCTGGCAGGGTCCTTTGCGGTCGTTGCCTTCAGTGCCCCCACCACTCTGGTGCGTCCGCTTGAAGCGTCCAAGAAGGCAGGCGTATGGTGCGTTTTTGGGGCGCCCGCCACAGGCTTGGACTAGCTGCCTGGCAGCCCGCGCAGATTGGTTGAGGTTAGGGCCCAAGGCCAGATCGTGACCTCCCGCATTCGAACCGTGGGCGCCGCACGATGCTTGGACGGGGCCAAGAGAGCGGAAAAGACAACTCTTTACGATGCGTTAACTGCATCAACACTTAGGCACGCATTTCCGTAACGGAATGCAAAAAGCCACGTGTATCGACAGACAAACCGTTCTATCTTACTTTAGCAGTGCATTTTAAAGCGAAGCTGAATTTGAATTGGCCACGCCTTCGGCGGCCAATTTCCGCTGTAGCGAACAAATACCAGAAGTAGCCTGCTAGCATATTGCCAGTAAAGAGCAATGAGGCCGCCGTTTCGACGGTGAGGGAGGCTTTTGTGCATTTTCCTTTGGTCGTTGCGTTGAAGAGGTACATCTTCAATCGAGCGATCATCGTCGCGGCGTTTCTTGTGCACGGCGAAGGAATTGACCCCGCTGCAGCCCAGCAAATCTGCGGCCCCGCGCTATCGCAGTGCGACCTGCAGACCGACCCCGCATGCCTTGAACGCACCTATGCGTGCGGTGAATACGATACCGTTATCCAGTCGCTCTTCGTCGAGCGGTTCGAACCGACGCCCGACCAGAAATACTTCGTCGGCGCCTCATTCTACGGCCGCCACATTCGCGAACGTGCCGCCGGCGTGCAGTGCGAGATGGTGAAGTTCGCGCGCGAATACCTGACCGACTATCTGTCCGGCGTCGAGACCGAGTTCACCACCAGCGGCTCCTTCGGCACGGTGCGACAGATGGATCAAATCTATCATGCCGCGCAGATGCTGACCGACCTCGGCAGCGTAACCGGTTGCCCGGAATCGGCACTCACACGCGCCGCCGTCGAGGACATCGCCCGCAGTGAGGCCGTACGCTATGCGCGCTCGGTGTTCCTGCAGCCGCCGCCGGAAGCCCGTTCCTCGTTCGAAACGCTGCAAGGCGCGCTGAGTGGCTTCGTCAGTCGGGCGTCAGACCTCGAAACGGGCATCGCGCTGCGCCGCGTCGAGATTAAGTCGGCCGACACGCACTTGAAGGCGATCCGCGCCATTTTCGCGGAGATCTTCGGACCGGTGAGCGGTGCGGGCGCGACGCTGGTCGCCAACACCTCAATCCTCGACGGGTTGGCAGCGAAGACGACGCAGATGCTGCGCTCCGTCGAAGTTTCGGAGGAAGAGTTCAAGCGGGCGCTCGGCAACGTAACGCCTGAGCAATACGCCAATCTTAATCGCAAGACCGTCGCTAGCGCTGAGGACTTTCTCAAAGTCTCCGCCTTCCACATCAATATGATCGGGGTGCTGCTCCCGACAGATCCGGCAAAGCCCTTCTGGCGACTGGATGCCGAGGTTCATGCCGACAACGCGGCACAGGGCGCATTCAATGATCTCACCAAGATTAAGGCGGACTGGAAGGCGCACGGCGCTGCGACCGGCATCTGCGCCCAGGCAGGCGCAGCCGACAGGGTGTGGTACTGCCGATGACAAGCTTCCGAGACATCGCGTTATCCGTCATCGTCAGTTGCGTGTTGGCCAGCGAAGCCGGCGGCGCATCGATTCTGGAGCGCGCTTACACATCGGAAAAACTTGACGGCTTCTGGAACGCCACGCTCTCGAACGCGACGCCCGAAACGACCCGGTTCAGCTTGCTCGCCCCCGGCCCCGTCGCCGTCGAACCGAGTCACGAGGCGACGCAGCCCAATTTCGGCCTGCCCTTCGCCGGCGAGGTGATCGGCGAGGCATCTGCCCCCTCGGGCGGCAGCCGCAGCGTCGGCTTTCCGGTCATCCCGCTTTCGGCCGACGACGCCTCGGTGCTGATGCGCCGCCTCGCCTGGGCGGAGATCTATCTCAGCCGCTACCGCTTCTTCGCCCCGGTCTCGACCGATAACGCTGAAGAACTCGCCGCCCTCGTCGGGCGACAATACGCAGCCGCGATCGAGGCTTACCTGATCACCGGGCGGCTTTACTTTTCCGGGGCCGACTTGCAGGAGAAATGCCGGCATCTGACGCGTATGAACGAGATCGATGCTGGACCTTTGTCGGGCGCAAGCGCGGATGCGCTGCCTGCTGCCTGGCGCCCGCTATTCCCGATCGTTGGGGCGGTGCGTGCACGGCTCGGCTCGGACGCGCTGGCAAAGCTGGTCTGTTCGGCCAAGCCAGTGCGTGGGCGGGCCGAGACGACCGGCCTCATCGAGACGCGGGTGCGCGAACAGATCGTCAAGGCGGTCAGGACGAAGGTCGACGACACGCTCAACCTGATGAACGCCGCTTCGACCCAATATCAGTCGCTGGTCAACGAGATGGACGTGACGATCAAGTCGGCCGAGGTGATGGAGTTGGAGCGAGTACTCGGCAACGCTCAGGCCAACATGGTGCTTGTCAAGGAGGACCAGCTGAAAGCAGCCGAGACGATCGCCACGCTGCAGGCCGTCGATCTCTCCAGCCTCAACCAGCCGGATTCGCTGAAGGAGTTCGAGGACGGTAAGGCAAGGATGGCACAGATCGTCGGACAAATCGAAGGGGTGATGACGGCTCTGTCCGGCCTCGCGCATGTCGTCGACGATCCGACGATCACGTCAGAGCTTTCTTCCTGCGCAGGACTGGCCGGCGCGTATTCGACGCTCGACCTCACGCTGGACACCGGCGCGCTGACTGCGAAGATCAATGGGCCCTACGAAGACTGCATCAATCATGCCCGGGCGGTGGTCGGGCGGTTCCAGAATCCTTCGCTTTCCAAGGCGCAGATGGCCGAACTTGCCCGGCACGTGCGCCAGATTTCCGAGGTTCTTCTGACGACGGGGCAGCCATGAGACGGTTTTTCCTGCTTTGCGGACTGGTTGCCGGCGTCGTCTTCGGCGCTGCGGGAATGGCGCGCGCGCAGGACTGCATGGCGCTCGACGTCGACGCGGCGGCCGGCCATGCCGGCGAGCTGACGACCCTGCTGAAGATCGCTAATTTCCGCGCCGACGTAAAATATATGGGTGAAGTCGCCACCGAACTCGAACAGTTCCTGACGACCTGCGGCGACGAGGCGACCGGACGGCTGGCGATCGTGTGCGATTTCGACTGCCATCTGCAACTCGGGCGCTACCGCCTGTTCCTCGCGGCCGACATGCCCTTCCTGTCGTCGGCGAGCGGTGTCAGCCGAAACGATACGCCGGTTTCGCCGCAGGCGGCGCAGGAATTCGGCCGGCAAGGCATCGAGATCGTCGACAGGGGTCTTCGCATTCTCGCGCGGCAACAAGGCAACGACCAGGGAGCCGCGGCGGGAGCGGATGCGAGTTACCGCAGCTTCGTGCGGCAGTTGACGGCGCTGTCCTCGCTGAAGATCCAGTTGCTTATGAACACCGGCGACGTCTGGTACCAGACCCTCTCGGAGGCGCGCGTCAAGGCGCTCGACTTCCTGGTCTACGATACGTTGGGCGCTGTCGGAGGCGCCGGCCTCGACAGCCAACCCAACCTCTCCAAGGCCTACACCAATTACGAGGCCGCAATGTGGGTGCTGGTCGAGACGCAGATGGATATTCCGGGCGAGTCCACCTACGACGACTTGCGCGCCGACCTGCTGCTGCAGCACAGCGACCTCGATGCCCGCATGGACAGCGTGCACAAGGGTTTCCTGTTCCTCAACATCGACCCCATGCAGTTCACCACGATCCCGTTCGAAGAACTGCAGCAGGCCCTGGCCGAAAGCGAACAGCGACTGACCGAGGTCGAGCGCAATGTCGAGGCGCTGGTTGAGCGGTGGTACGCGAACAAGGAAGGCCAAGCGACCCGCGCGATCGATGAGGAGCGGACGATCCGCAGCCAGGAAGTCAACCTGATCGCCCACAAAATCGGCAAGCTGGAGCACGAGGCGCAGACCTTCGCCACCACCGTCCAGCAAGAGATCAACGCGGTCGACGCCGAGAAGGACACGTTCGGCTATCGCCAGCAGATCAGGTCGCTGGAGATCGAGCTCGGCACCAAGATCGCCGAGTTCGAGAACCAGCGCCGTCAGATCAATGACAGGCAGGAACTCGATCTCATCGTCCTCTCCAAGGAGGCCGAAGTCGAGCGGCGCAACGAACTGCGCTGGCTGCTGAATTGGGAAATGACTCAGATGAACCTCGATCTGCAGATTTCCTCGCTCGAGAGCCAGATCACCGAATATGCCCGCCAGACCGAGCGCAACGCCAACCAGCTCGAACAGGCGGTTCGCCAGCGGCAGATCCTCCAAACCCAGATCACCAACAACCAGGGTGCGATCGCCCGCGCCAACGACGCAATCACCGAACTGCAACTGCGCCAGACCGATCTCTATCAGCGCCGCCGGGCCGTCGACCGCGAACAGCTTTGCGGCATCGAGAACCAGCTCGCCCTGATCGGAGAGGCGCCGGCCCATCCATTCACCCCGCTGCTTGCGGGCGAACAGCCGTGCCAGACAGTGACGCCGGCCTTCACGCGCAACCAGTATGTCGCCCAGATGTGCGGCCCTGATGGACAGTCGGGCCTCAGGGCTCAGCTCTTGGCCACACAGACCCAGGCCAGGGCTTTCCTGATGAAGTGCGTCATCGGTGACGCCGATTTCGCCGACGTCGAGCCGCTGATGTCCGACCAGCAGATGATCACGTCGAACGTCTCGCTGCCGCAGGAACTGGCGAACGTCAGTTGCGGCTCGTTCACACAGACGGAAACCGACTTCGCCAAGAAGCTCTATGAAGCCGAGCGTGACGCCTATGCCAAGAAAAAGGCGGACCTTGAGGAAGCCCGCGACCAGGTCGACGGCCAGTTGACCGAAGTGATCGCCTGGTTCGCTGCGTTCAACGGCACGACGCAGGCCGCGCAGATCACGCTCACCGCCATCCAGGCCGCCTACGCGATCTCCGCGGCGATACCCGAGGTCAACGTCTGCGCCTGCGGGCTCGCCAGCGGCGCGGCGACCAAGATCGACACCTCCAAGGTCGTCAAGGCGTCGCTCGAAGCGGCACAGTCGATCTTGTCGACGATCATCGCGACCGGGCGGGTGACGCAGGAGAACATCAACCAGATCAACGGCCTGCAGCAGAGGATCACGCAGCTGCGCCAAGCGAATGAGGAACTCGACCTCGACAAGGCGCTCAAGGCCCGGGCGCTGATCGACACGCATTTCCAACTCGCCGGCCGGCTGGCGCAAGGGGCCGAAGAGATCAAGGAGCTGACACTGCAGGGCTCGATGGCGGCGGTCGACTGCCAGAGCCAGGATCTCGGCATCGACGAACAGGTGGCGCGGCTCACGTCCGACCATGAACGAATACTTGCCGGACTCGATCTTCAGGCGCGCGAAAACGACATGCTCAGTTTCCAGATCACCGACCAGCAGCGCACGATCGACCGGCTGACCAATGAGATCGCGATCCTCAATCTCGAACTCGACAAGCTGTCCTTGTCGGAAGCTCAGCTCAACGAGGACAATGCACGTGTTGCCGAACTGGTCGCGGCAACCAACGGCCGCATCGAGCGCGTTCGCGCTGCGCAGACGACCGTTACCGGCCTCGCCGAGAAATCAAATGCCTCGACCAACCTGATCAACGAACTACGCGACAGGCAGAGGGACAAGATGCTGGCACTGAACGATGCCGAACTCGCCTTCGTCGAGCAGCGCATCACGCAGTCGCGCGGCAACACCGAGGAACTCGTCGCGGGCCTGAACCAGGCCAAGGATCTCGGTCTCAAGAGCCGCGCGCTCCAGGACAGCATCCTGAAGTTCCAGGGCAATATTCAGGCGGAGGTGACAAAGCAGCAAGAAGACATGACCAAGCTCGTTACCCAAATCGACGATCCGGCGACGGGCAAGAATCTGTTCATCGCGACCCAGGACACCGTAGCCGACCTGATGAAGGGCATTCCCGAATATCTGGTGACCAAGCGGCGCGTGCTTGAGACCGCCAACCGGCTGATGCACCTGATGCGCCGCCGCTTTGAAGTGGTGCAGGCCTTCACCGGCGAGGCCGCGACTGTGCCCGAGGTCTATGTGCGCAACGCAACCCAGCTGCAGGCAATGATCGACGACATTGTCGCCAAGCGCTTTTTCGACGAGCGGCAGATCAATATCGATGTCGCCCAGATCGTAGTGCCCGCCAATTCCGGTTTCGCCCGCAAGCTGGCGCTCGACGAGAATGTCGAGTTCGAGGTTTCGCCCTTCGCATCGACCGACGGGCTGATGAAAGCGAACGGCTATTTCGCGCTATGGGCGCCCAACAAATTCCGCGAGCGCAAGAATCTGACACTGATCGATGTCTTCGTCGGCACCGACTACCAGTGCACTGGCGCGCAGTGGAACCGCTTCGCCTTGCAACACCGCGGCAGCGGCTTCGTGTTCAAGCCGCTGACCAAGGGGTCGAACGAGGTCCGCGCCGACATTTCGGTCGGGCCGGAGCGGGTCGCCTTGCAGACCTTTTTCAACCAAGCCGACAGCGGCGACGAGATCAGCCGGATCATCCGCTATTGGGTTCAGGATCGCTACCAGGCGCGCAAGTTCCCCCGCGCACCCGGACCGTCGAACGACACCAGCCTGATCCTGCCCTATCTCGGCGCGCCGCTGATCGGCTCATACCGGCTGTCGCTGCAGCCGAGCGATTGCCCCTTCGACGGCGCTGTGTTCACCCTCTATTTCATCTTCGCGAGCGCGCCATGAGAGCGATCATCGCCACAGCGGCGCTCGGCATGGCGCTTGGCGCGACGGGAGCGGCCGCGCGCAACCTCTTCGTCGACAATCTTGCCGGCTATAGGATCGAATCGCGTGTTCTCGACGCTCCAAACTGCGAGGGGCCGGCCATTCCGGACGGCACGCTGAAAACCTTCGAGCAAGGCCTCTGCGTCTTCCACCGCCCGGCCCGCAGTCCCGAAGACAGCCAACGCGCCGCCAATCTAATGCGGGAGGCGCAGACACGCGGACTGCCGCCCGTCCACCAGCAGCTTGCCGGGCTGATTTCAGGTCTGGCGACCTGCGCCGAGGCGACGCGTCACCTCGACGCCTACCGCGCTTCGGGGAACCAGAGCCGGATGGAGCAGACGCTGTTCTGCCGCGACCGGCGGCACAGCCAGGCTGACTTGAATGCAATCGAATGGAACCATGCGCTGTTCGAGTATGCCGACGGGCTCGCTTCGAACCGGACGCTCGATCAGAGACTGGCGGAGATGAGCGCCTGCCAGGCCGGGCCATTGAGCGCCGATTTCGACGCCCAGTGCGGCCTGATCTCCAATCTGTCTGACACCGAGATCAATGCCTTCGCCGACGGAGCGGCCGGCAAGGTGATCGAAAACTACTTCGCCAGCGTCGAGAGCCCGATTACGGCGATGTTTTCCCGCAAGCTGAAGCGTGCCGAGGGTCTGGTGCAGAGTTCGCGCGCCGGCATCGACGGTATCAAGGCGGGCGCCGACGCGGTGAACAAGGAATACGCTGCGCTAAACCAGGTTTACGAGGCGGCGCGCGACACCAAGATGGGGCCGATCTACAACGCCTACCGCGAAGCGATCCTGAGGGCGACCTCGATCCTCGACGAGTTCGACCGCTGGAAAGGCGGCCTGTTCATAACCTCGGAAAACATCAACCTGATGCCGAAGATCACCGAACGGTCGGGCGAGATCGCGGGCGAGAAAACTCGCGTCGAAGGCCTAGCATTCGCAGCCAAGGCGAGCGGCCTGATCACCGACATCAAGCGCATCATCAATGCCGACGCCGAGAACCGCGCCGCAGTCGCCGCGCTTTGCCGCATCTACTTCTGCGAACTGACCAACCGCCGGGCAATGGCCGACGTCATCCGCACCTGCCGTCGGCCGGCGCTCGCCAACAATCCGCTGTGCATCGGCCAGAACGGGCAGATGAGCAATGGAACTCTCAAGGTCGATTTCCAGGGGCCGCACTCGATCTCGGTCAAGGAGCTGTGCCAGTCGGCCGGCCTCGATCCGTTGATGACCGAAGTCAATATGGAGCCCACCCGTGCGGCAAGCTGCCTGAGCGAACTGAGATGAGACAGGCGGCCGCATTGCTCACCCTGTTTCTCGCCAGCACTTCGGTGGCCCCCGCCGAGCCGCAGCTTGACGCTTTCGTCACCGATCAGAACAAGGACGTCTATGTCGCGCTTTTCGACGGCAAGGCGGTGGAGCTTGCCGGCTGCGCCAGCGCCGGCCAGGCGAAGCGGCTGCTGCACCTGCCTGACACCGCTATCGTCTCGGAGGCAACGTTCGCCAAGCTTCAGACCGAAAACGGCTTCGGCGCGCAGCCGCGCTTGCCATGCCCCGGCACGGCCTTCGATATCGACTGGCCGGCGACGACCGCCATCTGGGCCGATGTCGAGGCATCGGGCAACTACTATCTCCCCGCCGTCTCGGGCAGCGGTTATTTCGCCGTCCCCGCCGCCTGCGCGGAGATCAAGGCAGCGCTCGCCATCCGCGAGCGGTTGCAACTCCCTGGCGTACTGCAGGGCTTCGTCGCGCCGCCCGATGTCGGGACACCCTTCGTGTTCGATTGCGGGCGCGCCGATCTTGGCGGCACATCGAATGTAGCGGTGGCGAGTGCGGCGCGCTGGAGTCTGCACCGGTTTGAAACCTTCCTGAGCGCCGAAAGCATTGGCGACACGATCTATGTCGTGCGCTACGCGCCGCCGGGCGAAGGTGCGCAGCCCTCCTACCTGCCGATTGTGCGCCTTGACGGCAAGGCGACGCGCGACATCATTGCCGATGCAGCCGGAGCGGAAGCGGCGGAGAAGAAGCTGCGATCATTCTTCGGCATCGCTGAGGCCGAGGCCGTAACCCTGCTCGGCGCCGACGCGGTGGCGGCGCTTCGTTCGGCGCCCTTCGTCGACCTGTGTCTGTCGAATTGCGATGGCTATCAGCGCGAGCACTCGACCTTCGCGCAGCCGGGTATTGACCTCGGCCTGACGCCGCTGTCAGCCGGCCTGTCCATCACCTCGCTTGACTCCCTCGGCAATGCGCGGCTGGATTGGATCTTCGCGGAGGGGCGAAGCCTGTCATTTACGGGTTGCCCGCGTCTGACGTTGGCGCTCGGCCTCTCCGCCCCCGGCATTGGCGACTGGATGGGCGAGACGGATCGCGCGCTGACAGCCGCTCCGGCGCCGGGTACCGGGTTCGACTGTCGGGGTTCGGCCGGCGATACGTGCCTTCGCCGCATCAATGATGGCGGCACGCTGACGCTGGCGCAATTCTCTGCCGAGGGCGATTGCGCCGGGCGGGCGAATCTCAGGCTCGAACTGCCCGCATCGGTCCAGATGCCGCAGACGCTAATCCTGAAGGGATTGCCGTTCAAGACCGTGCACATGGCGCCGGCCCCCGGCGTTGCCCGCACGCGGCTCGTCGGCACCGCCAACCGAGTGCCTGCCGGCACGTCGTCATGCATCCTGTCAGCCACAGGCGTGATCATCGTCGCCGATGGATTGCCGCGGCTCGAACTCGAGCGGATCGATCTGGCGCGGGCAGCCGCTCAAACGACCGACGAGGTCGTCGCCGTGATCGCGCAGAATGGCGCGGTCGCGCTCGACGATGTGACTATCGGCACCGTGGCGGACGGACTGTCGCCGATCGCGCGGGGCGCGTCGCTGTGCCTGGCGGACCTTTATGCGCGCGGGCTCAGGGTCGAAGCAGACATGCTGGCGATCCAAGGCGTTCGGGCACGGCTGCTGATCTCGGCCCAAGCGCCTGCCCGCTCCAGCATTGTGCGCGCACGCTTCGGCGCGGTGCTCACCTCCGACAGCCTGATGCGGATGGCCTTCACCGACATCGCCGCCGCTAATCCGCTAGTTCTGCGCGGCGCGGTCGTGGCGGGTCGCTCGGACGGGCTCGCGCCCATGGCCGCTGGCCTTACGGTCGGCTCCGCCATCCAGCTCGAGCGCGGTTCGTCGGCGAATTTCACCACCTCGACGGTGTCCGGCTTCCGCTGCGCGGTCAGTTTCGCCGACAGCGCCTCCAGCGCCAGTTTCCTGCTGCCGGGCAACGACATTGCACACGACAATACCAGCCGGGCCTGCGGGCCAGGCCGCTTCAGCCTGGTCGAATAGAGCGGAAAGGAGAAACCAGATGACCCGCATAGCCCGATCGCTGCTCCTGCTGGCGCTGCTTGCGGTGATCGGCGCCGGTCGGGCCCGAGCCGAGGAACCGAAGCTCGTTCTGTTGGAGGACCCGACGCTGAACGTCACTCGCTTGCACTATCCCCTGCTCATCTCCGAAGGACGCGGCTACCGCATTCGCTGCAGTGTTCAGGCGGACGAGGAAGCAGTGATCCGCGGACTGGGCTTAGTAACCGTCCCGTCGCAAATGCTGAGCGCCGTCGACAATGCGGTCATCGCGGCCGACCCAGCCGCCAATCCGCTGTTGTGCCCATCCGACGAGCACTACCCGATCAAGGTCTTTGCGCATGATAGCGGCAGCGGGCTCGTCTACTACCTGCAGTTCCCGACCGATTTCGGGTCAACATCCTTTTCCGACCAACTCTACATTCCCGGCTGCGCGCCGTTGGTCGAAGGGTTAAAGCTCAACCTCAATCAGGCGATCGAGGCCGACCCCACCCCTTTCTTTGCCGGAAAGGTCCATACCATCGCATGCCTGGCGGGCCCGCCGCTTGTCGGACGGCCGACGACCTTTGCCAGTTGGTGCATCAAGAACGACCTTGATCCTGCCCAGCAGACGACGGTCGAGGAGCTGCTCGAGCTGACACCCGGCGGTGCCTCCGCGTTGGGCAATCCGGCGGCGTGCGCAAGCGCGCAGGACTTTCTCGCGTCGAGCACGACGCTCGACCTTGCCGGGCGACGGCTGACAAATCTCGAGCCACTGGCGACACTTACCCATCTGACGCGCCTGACCTTGTCCGGCAATGAAATAGCCGACACGCGCGATCTGGAAAAGCTGACCAAGCTTACCTTTCTCGATCTGTCGCGAAACAGGATCAGCAACATCAACGTGACTGGCGTGATGAAGGATTTGGCCGACGCCGACCTCAGTTCCAACCAGATCGCCGACCTGCGGCCGCTCGCCTCGGCGCGGGCGCTGACGCGACTGGTTCTGGCCAGCAACAAGATCGCCGACGTGTCGCCGTTGCGGTTTCTGCAAGAGCTCACGGCGCTCGACCTGTCGAAAAACCGCGTCACGGATGCGCGCGCCTTGATGGGCCTTACCGAACTCACCTCTCTTAACCTGCGCGCGAACCGTCTGGCCACGGTGCAGTCCGTCAGCGCCATCCTGCCATTCAAGCCTTCGCTGGACGGCAATCCGGTCTGCATCAGTCGACCGGAGCAATCGACCGCGGCCACCGGGAAAATTTTCGAAGCCTGCATCACGGCGATCAAGGAGGGAGACGTGGTGCTGGCAAACATGCAGACCGGCAAATGCCTGGCAGTTTCCGAGGGGCGCCTCGACACCAACGCGCCGGCCGTACAGTTCAACTGCGACGGCGACCAGTGGCGCCGCTGGAAGCTGGTCGAGACGAATGACGGTTTTCAGTTACAGAACGTGCGGACCGGAAAATGCCTGACGATTGCCGGCGGTGTCAGCACCGACAACAACATCCCGGCCCTTCAATTCGACTGCGACCGAGATCCGTCGCGGCGCTGGAAGCTGACCGCAACCGGCGACGGCTTCCAGGCTGAAAACATGCAGACGAGCAAATGCCTGACCATTGCCGGCGGGGTGAGCACCGATGACAACGTCCCTGCCCTCCAATTCAATTGCGACCGCGATCCGTCGCGGTTCTGGAGCATCCGGGCGGCCGACCCGGAAGTGTTGCTGGTGAACCGGCAAACCGAAAGGTGCCTTTCGGTCGCGGAAGGACGAACCGACAACAATGCACCGACGGTGCAATTCGACTGCGACGGCAGTCAATGGCAGCGCTGGAGGCTGGTCGAGACGGGCGATGGCTTCCAGGTGGCCAACGTCCGGACAAGCAAGTGCCTGACGATTGCCGGCGGAGTCAGTACCGAAGACAACATCCCGGCCTTGCAGTTCAACTGTGACAGCGATCCTTCGCGTCGTTGGAACCTTGTCGAGACGCGCGACGGAGTTCAGGCGGAAAACGTCCAGACAGGCAAGTGCCTGATCATTGCCGGCGGGGTTAGCAACTTGAACAACATCCCGGCCCTTCAGTCCACTTGCGATCGCGAGCCGTCGAGCTTTTGGACCATCAAGACCGCGGACGAGATGTAGCGCTGCCATTGGTTCGGGCTGATTGAGCCGCATCGATCAGCCTGAGCCTCGAAAGGAGAAACCAGATGAACCGCATCGGCCAATCGCTGCTCCTTGTTCTGGTCATGCTCGTGGCCGCCGCCGCCGGCCCGGCCCGCGCGGACGAGCCGAAGGTTGTGCTGTTCGAGGATCCGGCGCTGGAGGCGAACCGGCTGCATTATCCGTTGCTTATCTCCGACGGGCGCGGCTACCGCATCCGCTGCAAGGACCAGGCGGACGAGGAAGCAGTGATCCGCGGACTTGGCTTCGCGACGGTTCCCTCGGAGGTGTTGACCGCCGTCGACAGCGCGATCGTCGCCGCGGATCCGGCCGCCAATCCGCTGCTGTGCCCCTCGGGCGAGACATACCCAATAAAGGTGTTCGCGTACGATAATGGCGGCGGCCTCATCTACTACTTGCAATTTCCCTCAGACTTCGGCGCGACGACATTTTCCGACCGGCTCTACATTCCATCCTGCGCACCGCTGGTCACCGAGTTGAAGCTCAATCTCGACCAGGCGCTGAACGCCGACCCCACGCCGTTCTTCGCCGGCAAGATCCACACCATCACGTGCCTCTCGGGCGCGCCGCTGGTCAACAAGCCGACCACCTTCGCGAAATGGTGCATCAAGGGCGACCGCACGCCGGCTGAAACGGCGACCGTGATGGCGGTGCTCGATTCAACGCCCGGCGGAGTCTCCGCGCTCGGCAACCCGGCCGCCTGCGCCACCGCACAGACCTTCCTGGAATCGATCACGACGCTGAACCTGAGCGGCAAGGGCGTGCAATCACTCGAGCCGATTGCGGTGCTGACGAACCTCACCAGCCTGTCGATCGCCGGCAACAACTCGATCGCCGAACTCGGGCCGCTGGCCAAGCTCAAGACACTGACCTTTCTTGATATTTCCGGCAATCACGTCAGCAACATCAACGCCCTGGCGCCACTGATCGCGCTGACGCGGGCCGACGTCTCCGACAACGACATCACCGACATCCGCGCGCTGTCGGCGCTGGCGTTGCTGACGAACCTCACACTCGACGACAACAAGATCGCCAGCCTTGAGCCGCTGCAATTCCTGCAGGCGCTCTCGATCCTGTCCATCGCCAACAATGGCCTCACGGGCGACATGCTCGATCCGCTCAGCGCGCTCGGCGGCCTGACCAGTCTCAACCTCGCCAACAACAAGATCGAAACCTTCGCCAATCTCGGCAGCTTCCCCTCGACGCTGGCCATCAATCTCAGCGGCAATCCAATCGTGGCGAATGGCGGGCAGAGCTTCGTTGACCTGTGCGTGCTGCACCGCGACGCGGCGACCCCGCTTGGGCAAACCATACGAGCCATGGTCGAACTGGAGGGTGGCGGGACGTGCTTGGTGGTCGGCAACAAGCTGCTGGCGACCACCGCACTCGATTTGTCGTCGAAGATCGTCAGCGATCTGCGTCCGCTCGCCACCTTACCGCAACTCACCTCGCTCAACCTGTCCAACAATGCCATCACGGACGTCTCGCCGCTTGCCGGCCTGACCAATCTCGGCACACTCAACCTGTCGAAGAATTCGATCGCCAATGTCAGACCGCTGGCAGCGCTGTCGGGCCTGATCAGTCTCGATCTTTCCGACAATCCCGTGCAGGCGAGCGACTTCCTGTCGGCATGCCTGATGCGGAACCAGACCGACTTTCTAACGCCCGCGCAAACCGCGGAAGTGAACGCGCTGCTATCGATCTCGGGCAAGACTGTTTGCGGCAGAGCCTATGACGATCTCAGTTCGCGCCAGTTCGCCGATGCGAAGAACCGCGGGTTGACCAGCGTCTCGCTCTTCCCGGTGATGGGAAATCTGACCTCCATCGACCTGTCCGACAACCAGTTGTCCGACGTCTCGGCGCTGTCGGCGGTACCGGGGCTGACGAAGCTTTGGATCCGCAACAACCAGATCCCCTCGATCCAGGGCATCCTCCAGCTGCGCCGCCTCGAACAACTGAACATCGACGGCAATCCCCTGTCGAACCTGATCGGCATCGGAATGCTCAACAAGCTGACAAAGCTCTATTTCTCGAACACACACGTACAATCCGTGACGCCGTTGGCAGACCTGCCGCTGCTCGAGGATGCCGGCATGCGCAATCTGCCACTGCAATACGCCAGCTTCGCTGAATACTGCATCGTCTACCGGTTCGATTCTATTGCGCTCGGCGACGCCCGCGGCTTCATGGCGGCGCTCGACAGCCGCATGCAGGCCGACCACGTCGACAGCGCAGATTGCAGTGCAGCGCAGAACTGGGCGCAGTCACTGACCAGCCTGACTCTGAACAAGAAATCGATCATCGCCGTCAACCCGGTGGTCCATTTCCGGGCGCTGGGCGAACTTAACCTCTTCGACAATGTGATCACCGACGCGTCGCCGATCGCTTCGCTGACAGGACTTCAGAAACTGAACCTCGCCACCAACCGGCTATCCGCGATCCCGCGCTTCGGATCGAGCGGGCTCAAATACATCTACCTGAACGACAACCAGATCACCAATGTCGGCAATCTATCGAACATGCCGGCGTTGTCGGATATCGATCTGCGCAACAACCGGGTCTTCGATGCGCTGCCGCTTGGCTCGCTTCCGGCGCTGTCAGTCGTCGATCTGAGAGGCAATCGGATCGAGAACTTCGCTAGCGTCCATCCGGTGATCGGAAAGACCTATCTGGGCAACAATCCGGTCTGCTCCTTCCCGCAGCCGCTCCTCCCTCAAGTCGCCGAAGCCTGCAACCGCGAGCCGTGGCGCATCTTCGATGGAAACATTCACTTGCACGACGCGATCGCCGTCCAGCCCTCGGTCATCTGTCCGCGCCCGAACTGCTTACAGCTCATCATCGTGGGTCCGCAAATTCATCAGTAGTGCCTGCATCCGGAGAGGTAGTCCCATGTTCATAAAGACCCTTACCGCCCTCGCAGCCCTGGCCGCTGGCGCCGCAGTACTCGGCTCACCGGCCCGCGCCGAAGACAAATCTGCGACGTCGATTGTGCAGTTGCCCGCTGCGGGCGGCACTGTCACGCAGGAGGAAGGCAGCTTCACGCTGAACAACAATACGGGATCGGCGAACTTCACCGTGCCGCTACCCACCCTGCCGACGCGCGGCCAGTTCGGGCCGCAACTGAGCCTCACCTACAGCCAGTTCGCGGGCGATACCGGCAACGGGCTCGGTATCGGCTGGCAGTTCAATACCCAGGCGATCGCCGTCAATGACGATCTCGGCACGGCCGTGCCCGGCACCAAGCCAGGCGGCGATTTCTTCTCCCGCCTGTCGTATATGGGCGCGCGGCTCATCTTCCTCGGCAACCAGAACGGCGTCTGGGAGTACAAGCCCGAATATGCCGAGGATTTCGTCAAGATCCTCTACCACACTGGCGCGTTCGACGTCCTTTCGCTCGACCTGACGGGCGGCCTACACACCGACACCATCTCCTCCGGTTTCGAGGTGATCAACGCCAACGGAACACGGCTGATCTTCAGCGGCGATTCCTCCGTGGCAGAGGGCAATTTCGATGTAGCCGCGCCCTATGTCACGAAATGGCCCCTGGTGCTGCAGCTCAATGCCAACCGCGAAGCCATCCGCTACGAGTACCAGCGTTTCGGTGGACGCAGCTACCTGACAAAGGCCAGCTTCGCCGGCGGTCAGAGCAGCTATCAGTTCGAGCTGATCGAGACGCAATCGACGCTCGTAAGCCACACCAATGGCAGCAAACAGGAGAACGCCCGGCTCTACGGCAAGGTGACGGCCAAGTTCAAAGACACCGTCTACGCCCAATGGTGCATGGGATATGTCGGCCGTGATACCAGTGACACGTCGAAGTTCGTCGTCCGGGCGCATCCGGACTGCCTGGCGAAGGCTCAGGCCGACCTCACGCCGCTCATCGACGCGCAGTCGGTCAATGTGCTCGACCAGCTGCGCGTGCTCTACCGGTATGGTGACACCGGCGGCGAGGCGCTGGCGCAATCGACGCTGAAGTTCCCGGACATCCATTTCGGCTATTCGTCGTGGACAAGCGCCGAACTGGCGTCGCGCCCCGTCGTGTTCGAAGCGCCGAAAATGGCGTTCGCCGGCGACATCCCGCCGCAGAATTTCGAATTGGCCGACCTCAACATGGATGCACTGGTCGACATCGTGCAGACCAAGGATGACGGCGCGACGGTGCATCTCGGAAGCGGCGACCTGAACAGCGCCTTCGGCGACACCAGCCAACTCGTGCTGTCGCGTCCGACCGAGGCTGGACTAATGCGCCAGATCGCCCCCCGGCTCACCGACAATCGCTTCGCTTTTGCCGACATCCTGGGCGACAGCTTCGTCGATATCGTCGAAATCGAAGACGGGCTGATGCACGTCTATGACGGCAAAGCCGACGGGACCTTCCCTTATCTCGGCCGCTCGATCCCGCTGCCCGGCGTCTCGCCAACGACATTCGCGGGCGGCAACGGCCGCTTCGCCGACGTTAATATGGACAGCCTGTCCGACATCGTCACGACGCGCCTCAATGCTGATGGCCGCACGGAATGGCGGATATTTCTCAATCTCACCCGGCGGCAGGCCGATGGGGGTTACAACGTCAATTTCGGAGCGCTTACCAAAGCGTTCCCATTCAACAGTCAGGACGGCCAGATACTCGGCCGCAACAATGTGCGGATGGTCGACATCAATGGCGACCGGCTGCCCGATCTCGTCGTCATCCGCCCGGCTGACCAGGGCTTCTGCCTCTATGAGAACCAGGGCAACATGTTCTCGAAGGACCCGAATGCGCTGCTGTTTGGCGACGCCGCGATCAACGATCCGGTCTGCGGTCACGGCAGCTTCTCGAAGATTGGCGGCATGCAGCCCGGCGATAACCTCGCCACAATGTGGTACATCGACGCCAACGGCGACGGCATCATCGATTTCGCGTCGATGGGCGAGCGCACTGACCAGATGCGCGTCTGGCTCGGCTTCGGCGACGGGACCTACCTGAAGGATCCGCTCAGCATCGCGCTCAATCTGCGGGTTCAACTGGGCGCGTCGACGCAGACCTTCGCTTCGCGCGTCGCAGACATCGACGGCGACGGCCAGAGCGAAATCATCGTGTTCCAGAAGCCGTCCGGCGACGAGGTGAAGCCCGTCGTCGTGATTGACTTCAACCGCACCGACACGGTGCAGTTGGTCAAGGCCAACCTGCTCACGGTCGTCGACTTCGATTCCGGCCGCCGGCACGACATTCGCTATGCGACTTCGATCGACGAGATGCTGCGCGACCGCGCCAACGGCCAGCCGACGCGCAACCTGCATTTTCCCGTTGTCGTTGCCAAGCAACTCGTCACGTCGCAGGGCATACCCGGCCAGGTTCGCGCCCAAGTGCAGACGGACGAATATTTCTACCACAATCCATTTTACGATGTGATCAATCGCCGTTTTATCGGCTTCTCGGACGTCGAGAGGATCGCGTACGGCGACGAGAACGCGGCCGGCCAGCGGGTCACGCAGCGCTCAAGCCTCGATCGCGAACAGTATTACACCTTCGCGGAAACGGCGGCTGACCTGAACCTCGCCGGCAAACTGAAGATCCGCAAGACCTATGAAGTGAAGCCCGAGGCGACGCTCGTCGCGAGCGCGGAGACGACCGAGACGCTCGATCCGTCGGCGGCGGCGCTGCACTCGCTGTCGACCGCCACGCGCACCCAGAAGCTGCCGACGACGGGGATGATGTTGAAGTGCGAGTCGTCGGTTTGGGAGACGTTTTCGCGTGGCGACGGCTCGTCCTATCTCAGAAAGGTCAAGGAGACGCTGACCGGTTCCGCCGGCGACGCCGAACAGCAGGACCCGGCCGATCCCGAATGTAAGGACCCGGTGAAGGTCCAGACGTATGCCGATTTCGACGAATTCAATATGCCCGCCTCGGAAACTGTGCAGGTTCGCGATATCCCGGGACCCGCGGATTTGACCATTCAGGGCTTTAGCCGCACCACCCAGACCGGGTATGCGCAGTCGCGTGCCGATCTCGCCGCGCTCAGCATTGTCAACGCCGCATCCGAGCGCCGTATCCTAACCGGAACGCGACTGCTCAGCCGTGAAAGCTTCACCTATCTAGCCGACGCGGGCGGTCGCATGGGCACCCGGACACTCGAAGTCTTTTCCGGCCTCAGCAACTTGCCGGCGTCGCTCGAGCAGTTCCGCAACGCCACCCGCACCCTCACCAAGAGAATGGGCTATGACGTCTTCGGCAACACCACCGCGCTGTCGGACGACCTTGGGCAGACAGAGGCCGTTCTCTACGAAGAGACCGGCACCTTGCCGATGAGCCACACCAAGATGGCGGGTGGTGCGCCTGAGCTCAACCAGATCACGTCAATGACCTACGACGGGCCACGGGCCGGAGCTGTGCGAACGATGACGACTCCCCTCGGCATGGTCGTCACCAACGACTATGACGCGCTCGGCCGTAGGATCCATGAGGTGGCAGCCGACGGTGCGGAGAAATTCTACAGCTACAAGATCGGCGAGAGCGGCCTGCCCTCACTGATCTTGACATCGAAGCGCCGTTACGCAAGCGCTGCCCAAACTCCGGAAAGCGAGAGCGAATTCATTGCCGAGCTCGCCGCCTACAACGCCCGCGGCAACCAGATCGCCGACCTGGAAAGCGTTGCCGAGGGGGGCGTGCGGGTCCGCAACTTCGCGCTCTACAATCGCAACGAGAAACTGGTCTTCCGCTGGACCCCATTCGTGGTCAGGAGCTTCGGCGGTATCGACGATCTGAACCTGCAGAAGGTCTTCGAGCTGGGCGACGTTCCGCGTCCGGATCACGAAATCGGCAACACATATACCTACGACGCAACGGGCCGCATGGTGCGTGAGTCTTACCCGTCGGGCAAGGTTTCCGAGATGACCTTCGGGCCTTGGGGCACGCACACAATAACGACCTATGCCGATCAGTTCGACGGTACGGTGCGGAGCGAGGAATATTCGCTCAGCAACGAGAACGGGGTGACCGGCTTCATCGCCGCCAATGGCGACGGCGTGATGCAAATTTCCCGCTTCGTGCGCGATTCCTTCGGCTATTTGAGCGAGATTTGGCTGCCGGGCGAAACTGCGCCTCGACGGTTGATCTACAATTCGGTCGGCGACATCGAATTCCAGTCGATCCCCGGAATGGGCGACCGGTACGCCTTCTACGACGCGCGCGGGCGGCAATCAGCGATCGCGCGCGTCGGCGTGAACGGCGAAGCTTCCGTGCAGACGTCCACCTACGACTTCCTTAACCGCAAGCTCACAGAGGTTGACGACGGTGTCCTCCATCTCGAATACAGCTACGACCGGGGCGTCGAGATAGCCTCTGCGGCCGGGTTCGAAGTGCCGATCGCGTTGCCGCTCGATAAAATAACCGAGGTCATCATCCACGATCCCAACGGCCTGTTCGATGCGGCCGAACGCTACGCCTACAACGCGAACGGCCGCATGACCGCCAACGAGGTGGAGATCAACCACGCAAAGTATGCCGATCGCTTCCATCACACGCTTGATGGCCGGATCGATTCATCGATCGGCCCACGCGGCCTGACGTCGAAATTCGCGCTTGGACCGGACAAGAATCTCCGCTCCGTGACGGTATCCCATCCGGACTTCGCCGGCCCGCAGAAAGTGATCGAGAACATCACGTACAATCCGGAAGGACGGGTCGAGCGCGTCAACTACCGGCTCGGCGCCTTCACGCAGATGACCTACGATCCGACGACGCTGTTCCTGACGCATATCGTCTCGCAAGCGGGAGGCGTTCCGCTGCAGGACTTGACCATGGCTTTCAACTCGAACGGCTCCATCACACAGATCGTCGATGCGCTGGGCAGTGGCGCCGGCGACGCGACCCATGTCGACCGTTCCGGCACCTTTCACTATGACTTCAAGAACGAGCTCGTGAGTATCGATCGCTATGGCAAACATGCCGAATTCGGCTATTCGCCTGCCGGCACCTTCGCCCGCAATGACGAGCTCGATCCCGGAGCACGGATTGTCCCGGCGGCAGCCAGCGCGACCGGCCTCATTCCGACCGGCAGCGCGTCCAAGCCATATGGTTTCGATGGCTTCGGCCAGCTGGCGACGTCGCCGAACCTTACCGGCACTGTCTTTGACATCAACGGCCGGCTCATCCGAGCGCAAACCGCGACCAACGACGTCTTCTACGGCTACGACCAGACCGGTCGACGCCTATACAAGAAGATTGTCGCTCCGGACGGATCGAAGCCAGACCAGCTTTATCTCTATCCAGTGGAGACATTCGAGGTCGGCCCAAAGGGCGAAGAGAGCTATGTCAACATTGCCTCGACCAAGTTGGTGCGGCTCGAGCACGGCACCGGTAAATGGTTCTATTACCTCAAGGATCATATCGAGAGCAGCGACTATGTGATCGCCTCGGGCGGCGCCCCGGTCGAGCAAATGCTCTATCGGGCATACGGAACCGAGCACAAGCCAGAAGTACTGGCTCCTGCCTGGGCCGATCACTTGACAGACATTTCGGGCGAGTTGCCGCGCGAAAAAACCCACCATCGGTTCACCGGCAAATATCTCGACGACGATACCGGGCTCTACTACTTCGGTGCCCGCTACTACGATCCGGCCCTTGGCCGCTTCGTGTCACCCGACCCGCTGTATGTCGGCGATCCTGAGCGCTGCACCGGCAACCCCACATCATGCAATCTCTTCGCCTATGCCAACAATAATCCGATGGCCTATATCGACCCGACAGGTCTCAAGGAGATCGTGGCCGGCGATGCCGCCTATCGGCGGCAAGTTGAGGAGGATATCCAACGCACAGACCCGACTGCCCGAGTCGACAGCAAGACCGGCGAAGTTTCGCAAAGCTGGCTCCACGGGGCCTGGCTCGACGTCAAGGACTTCTTCGTACCCGGTACCGGGATGGATACAGGGCGCGAACTCACCAAGAGGATTGTCGACAGCCCAGAAACGGTGACGATCCAGAACGTGGCCGGCCGCACCGGAACCGATCTCGCCGATCATACGAAGGATCCGACGACGACACCGGGAGGGGCGGTCATCTCTTACGATCCGGCGGCAGCCCGTATCCGCACGTCGAGCGAGTTCGACAAATCGACCGGCACGGTCGCGACAAACCCGGCCGATCCTGGCATCGTGCTCGCCCATGAGCAGATCCACGCCTCCCACATCCAGGCGGGACAGATTTCCGGCATGGGTCCAGCCACCTACAACGGGCTTGATGGAAAGCCACATACCTCCATGGACGAGGAAGCGCGGACCGTCGGTGTCGGCGGAACGCCGCGGCCTGACGACATAACGGAGAACCAATTGCGCGACATGCTCGGTATCAAGCCGCGCAACCACTACAACTGATTCGCGGCAACGCAGAAGGACGGAGGCATGACATGCGTAACTTCCCTCTCTCTACGGCAGCGCTGGCCGGGCTGGCGATGCTCATCACTGCGGCGGCCCTCGCTCAATCCATGAACCCGCAGATGAAGGAGCCGCAAGCGATGCCACTCGATTTCCTGACCTGGATCGATCGTGACGCAGACTGGCTGCAGAAGCAAATTGCCGCACTTGGCGGGTCGGGAAAGCTCACCATCGATGGCGGCATTCTGGAGACGACCGACCTTGATACGTTGAAGGCAGCCAATCGCATTCGTGCCTTTGCCTACCTCGCGACCAAGGGGCTGAGGCCTCCCTATTTCGATCTGACGATCGCTGCGGGTGACGCGACGAAGCGGTGCGTCACGCAATTCCCCCGCAGCATTGCTCCAGGCATCGGTCCCATGGATTTCGCAAGGAAGAGTTTCCCGGCGGACGCTGCCGACCAAACCGAACTGAAATCCTGCACGGTCGCAGGTCAGGGTAAAGACTATGCCGGGCTTGACCGGGCGACCTTTCGAGATCGCTACTTCGATGCATCAGGCACATTGAAGCCGGAATTTCGCAACCTCGGCGACGATCCCGCTTTCAGAGCCAAGGCGATCGACGAGGGCTTCTTCCTGGCGACGGAGGATTATAGCGGGCTGTTGCAGCTGGACCTGCGGTAGGCCAGCCGCGAGGTAGCAAGCAACACCTGGCGCCGACGAAACGCTAGACTTGTATTGTCCACGTGCTTTGTGGGGCCGACCAGCGCCAGCACCAGGCGGGGCCGGTCCTTGTCGCCTTCTCCGCGCCCTCCCGGTGTGCCAATGCCAGAGATAGGAATATCGGAAGACCTGTGCGACCTTGGACTTTGGTTTTGGCTCAGAGAGCTCGTCGTGAGATGGTCGAGACTGGGCTCCATGCGGAGACTTCGACCGCAGCGATATCGTCCTTGTTGAGCTCCGCTATCAACTCGACCCGCCTATCGCGCTTCAACAGCCGGACAAAAACCTCGTAGGCCAGCAGCACGGTGCGTGCGATGACGACCGGATTGCGGACGGAGGTATCTTCATAAGCGCCGAAGTTTTTCTCGAGAGGGCGGCGGCGGTGACGGTGGCGGTCATCGGCGTCACGGGTTTAACCCGGAATAGAGGCGCTTTTCGCGCTTTCCGCGAGTGCCTGGCGCCAACCAAATGGAAACGAGCCCGTGACAAGGCTGCTTGCAAGATCCAGCTGAAATCGCGGCGAGACGGGCTGAAGCCGTCTACGCGCTCAACTGCTTGCCGTCCTTCGACCGCCGGGATCTAGCCGGAGTTTTGACCGACGACGACCACGCCGGCTCGCTCACAAAAACAACAAGGCCCACTCCCGGGCCTTGTCGTATCACCTCTGCTGTCGGCCCTGCCCTCAGTTTCCCATCATCTGCTTGGCATTTTCCGGCGTGATCGCGGTCGTGTCCACCGTAACCGTCGGCTCCACCGACGAAGCACACTCAAGCAGGATCTTTTTCGACATCTCGATCGCTTCCTTGGCGCCGGTCGGGTAGGTGAAGGTTGCCGCCCAGTCGCCCTTGGCCACGGCCTCGATGCCGCCGGCCGGACCCGGCAGGCCATCGGTGCCGATGATCTTGACCTGCTTGCCCGCGCCCTTGGCTGCGAGCAGCGCACCCGCCGCCATCATGTCGTTCGAGGCATAGAGCACCTTGATGTCCGGGTGCGCTTGCAGCATGGCGGAAAAGGCGGTCTGAGCTTTGTCGGGCACCCAGTCGGCGGCCTGCTCGGCCACCACTTGGATTTTGGCATTCTCCTTCACACCGTCCTTGAAGCCGTTGAGCCGCTCCACCGCTGGCGTCGAACTCGGCAGGCCTTCAAGCACCGCCGCCTCGCCGCCTTCCGGGAGCAGGGTCTTTGCGGTGTATTTGCCCGCTTCGAGCGCGATCTTGTAATTGTCGCCGCCGATGAAGGCGGTGTAGTCCTTGCCGGGGTCGCCTACCGTTTTGCGGTCTAGTTCGATGACGGGAATGCCGGCATCCAGCGCGCGCTTCACCGCCGGGGTCATGGGTGCTGCCTCGAAGGGCGAGATCAACAGCAGATCAACTTTCTGGGTTATGAAGTTGTCGACCTGCGAGGTCTGCGTGTTGACGTTGCCGGCGCCGTCGGCGATCTGTAGCGTGAACTGCGGCACATCCTTGACCGCCGCGGTCAGCTCGTCATTGACATGCTGGCGGTAGGGCTCGGCATTGTTCGCCTGCGAAAAGCCGATGATGAACTGGCCGTCCTTGGCGCAGGCCTTGACCATCGGGTCGGCCGCTTGGGCAGCACCCGCCATGCACAGGCAAGAGCCTGCCAGAAAGGCGACCTGCAGGGCGCGCCTCGATCCTTTTTCCATCGTTGTCATGCTTGCTCTCCTCCTCGTCGGGCCTATGGCCAGACCTTGGTTTCATGGTCTTCCAAATGCTGCCGCCGGCCTCCTATCGTCCCAAACCCTCGCGGCGGCGAACGAGGGATTGAAGCACTGCCGCCACAACGATGATCGCGGCGGTCGCGAGCAGCTGCATGGCGGGGGTAATGTTGTTGAGCTGAAGGATGTTGGCGAGCGCGCCGAGCATGATGGTGCCGGCAACGGTGCCGACCATCGAGCCGGCGCCGCCGAACAGGCTGGTGCCGCCGATGACCACGGCCGCGATGGCCGTGAGCTCATAGCCCATACCGTCATTGGCGCTGCCGAAGTTGAACTGACCCGCATGCACGATGCCGGCAAGGGCGGCGGCAAATCCGGTAATGGCATAGACCGAGATCTTGACCATAGAGACAGGAACGCCCGAAATGCGCGCCGCTCGCTCGTTGCCGCCGACGGCAAAGACATAGCGGCCGAAGCGCGTGGTATTCAGTACCAGGGTAGCAATAGCGGCGAAGACGATGAAGACGATGGTCGCCACCGGCACTGTGTTGTTGAACAGGCGCTCGCCCAGTACCGCGAAGACAGGTGGCGCCAGGCCGGGCCCCTCGCCATAGGAAATATTAATGTACTGGTTGCCGGAAACGACCAGCGCGAGACCCCGCGCCGCCTGCAGGCCGGCGAGCGTGACGATGAACGGCTCAAGCCGAAAGCGGCTGGAAATGGTGCCCTGGATCACGCCGAAGACGGTGCCCATTACCAGCACCGCGAGAATGGTCGGGATAAGCCCGAAGCCGCCGGAGATCATCATCGTCGCGGTGACGACGCTGGAGAGACCAAGCACTGCCCCCACCGAAAGGTCGATGCCGGCGGTGATAATGACGAAGGTCATGCCGATGGCGATAATGCCGGTCTCCGACACGGCGCGCACGATGTTGGCCATGTTGTCGGGCGCAAGGAATAGTATCTCGCCATGGCGCCTGGGCGAGAAGATGACGCCGCCGATCGCCACCAGCACCAGGCCGATCAAGCTCTGGAAGCGCACGATCAGCGCGAGTGGATCGCGATGCTTTGCGGCCGGTGCGGCTAGCACCGGACCGCTCGCAACCGAAATCTTCCGTTCGGACATCACGCCTCCCTGCCATTTGCCGCTGCCATCACGGTGTGCTCGTCAACGCCACCGGTGAATTCCGCTACATTGCGCCCCTGGCGCAGCACTACGATGCGGTCGCACAGGCCAATCAGCTCCGGCATTTCGCTGGAGGCAACTAGGATGCCCAGGCCTTGTGCAGCCAACTGCCGCAGCCGCTGATAGATCTCGCCCTTGGCGCCGACATCGACGCCGCGCGTCGGCTCGTCGAGCAGCAAGAGCCGGGGATTGCCAAGTATCTCCTTGGCCAGCACCACCTTCTGCTGGTTGCCGCCGGACAGCGCGCCGACCGCGATGTCGGGATTCTTCGGCCGAATGTCGAACTGGCCGAACGATTGTTTCACCGCCTCGGCCTGGCGGCCCGGCGACATCAGTCCGCCCGGCGATATTCGCCGGATCACCGACATGACGAGGTTGAGGCCAACCGCCATCCTCAGCATTAGGCCACTGCCACGGCGGTCGTCGGTGACGAAGGCGATGCCGGCAAGGCGCGCGGCTCTGATCGAATCAAGCTTGATCGGACGGCCGGAAATGACCACGCCGCCCTCCCATTGGCCGGAAAGGCCGGTGCCGTAAAGCGCGCTCAGGAGCTCGGTGCGCCCTGCCCCCATGATGCCGGCCAGCCCGACGATCTCGCCTTCATGCACCTCGAGTGAAAGCCCTGTCGGGGCCTGCCAGCCGGCGCTTTCGCGCGCTAGCCGGAAGCTGGCATTGCGCAGGCTGAGCAGAGCCCGGCCGACGGCCGTGGTGCGCTGGGGATAGAGTTCGTCCAGTGGGCGCCCGACGAGCAGCCGCACCAGTTCGGCCTGCGGTGTGTGCGGATCGGTGATGCCGGCTACACGTCCGTCCCGCATCACCGTCACCCGGTCCGCGATCTGCGGCACTTCCTCCAGACGGTGGGAGATATAGACGATGCCGACGCCACTGGCGGCGAGCTTGCGCATGATGTCGAACAGCCTCTCGACCTCGCCCACCGTTAAGGCCGCCGTCGGCTCGTCCATGATCAAGACCCGCGTCGCATAGGACAACGCTTTGACGATCGCAACGACCTGGCGTTGCCCTATCGAGAGGTCGCCGACTAGCCCAGCGGGATCGATAGCCAGTTCGATAGCTTCCAGACGCTTGCGAGCTTCGCGGCGCATCCCCGCCACATCGAGCAGTCCGCCCGAGCGCATCAATTCGCGGCCAAGGAAGAGGTTTGACGCCACATCGAGCGTTGGAACGAGATCAAGCTCCTGAAAAATGGTCGCAATTCCGGCCGTCTGCGCCTCGCGCGGGTTGTTGAACCGCACCGGCTTGCCGTCAATCTGGATTGTACCTTCGTCGGGTGCGTAAACTCCCGACAGCAGATTCATCAATGTCGATTTGCCGGCGCCGTTCTCGCCCAGCAGGGCGTGGATCTCGCCTGGCTTGAGATCGAAATCGACACCGCGTAGTGCCTGAACGCCGCCGAAGCGTTTCACGGCCCCTGTCACCGATAGAAGCGGCGCGCTCATGCCGGCCTCCCGCAGGATTGACGGGCATGCAGCGTCGCCTGAAGCCGCACCGAGCGGGGCTCTGTATCCGTTGATGCAATTCGGGCGCTAAGCAGCGATGCGGCCTGCCGCCCGATTTCGGCGCAAGGCTGCGCAATAAGGGTCAGTTGCGGCTCAAAACAATCGGCCCATTCGAAGTCGTCAAAGCCGACAAGTGAAAGATCCCGAGGTATTTCGAGACCTTTTTCGCGAACCGCTCGGACCGCTCCGATCGTCGCCATATTGTTGCCGGTGACCAAGGCCGTAGGCGGCGAAGGCAACGACAACATCGCGCGGGTCGATGCCGTAGCGCTCGCCGTGTCGACGTTCCCTGGCTGCAGATATTCCGACACGTAGGCAAGTCCGTTAGCCATCAAAGCTGACTTGAACGCATCGATACGTTCGCGAGTCGTAGCAAGGCCCGGCTGCCCTGCAATGAACCCAATCCGCTGATGGCCGAAGGATGCGACGTGATCGATAAGAGCGCGCATCGCAGATTGGTTCTCAACGCCGATCTGGTCAAATCGTTCGTCGGCAAACCGGTCGATCAGAACGCAGGGAACCATTTTCTCGGCAAGGTAATTGGTGGCTCGCTCTGGGGCACCCGAGGGCGCCAAAATAACGCCGTCAACACGTCGTTGATGGAAGGCGCGAACGACCGCAAGCTCCCGATCAGGATCGTCCTGCGTGTCGGAAAGGAAAACCATGAGGCCAAGACGCGCGCATTCCGCTTCCACGGCACAGATGATGTCAGTGAAATACGGGTTCGAGATCGCCGAAATCGCCAAGCCGACGCTGTTGGTTGAAGCGACCTTGAGGGAACGCGCCAGCCCATTGGGCTGATATCCAAGCAAAGCAATCGCTTCGTTAATGGCTCTCGATTTCGCAGGCGAGACAAAGCGCGTGCGGTTGATCACATGTGACACCGTTGAGACCGACACCCCGGCACGACGGGCTACCTCAACCATCGTTGCCATTGCGGCTCAAACGGAGTGCTACTCGCAAGCGCTCCTCCCTGATGTTGCGCTTTAAACCCGCTCTGTCCTGGCGGATACAATAACCATAGTGCCATCGAAACGTTTGCGCAATCGATTCGATAGTCGTTTTGATCTGATTAGACTAATGTTGTCTGGAATGGAGCAAAGCAGACATACGACGTCCGCTCGCTTACCACCCGAACTTTGTGGGCACGTTTAGGAACGGTGCGCGAGCAGATACCAACCCGTCGGAAAGATCACGGTCCCGAGAGACGCTTCAATCTGGCGTCACGCGCCTTATCGGCTCGCTGGCGGCACTGGCGGGACATCGTCGGCTATCTCCTGCCTGAGCCTTGGTCCTTTGCTGAGCCGGCGACCGAGCGCATCGACGAAATTGTCGTAGCGCTGCAAGCCCTTGGCGCGCGCCTCCGCTTGCGCCGATTCCGGCAAGGCTGGAGTCGAGTTGAGCCAAAACCGGACGAACAATGCTAGCGTCTCAATAGCAATTCCGACGTCCCGCTCGACCCGCTGCACGCGTCGATCGATCTGGTCGAGGCGGCGAGTGATCGCCGCTTGCTTTCGTTCTTCGGCATCAGGCGACAGGAACGACGCGAGCGCAGCCTCGGCGACCAGTGACAGCGAGACCTCGCGCCGCCCAGCGTAATCCGCCAGTGCCCTCATTATGTCAGGGTCGAGATAGGCAGACAGACGTCTTTTCTTGGCGTTCTTCATGCGCTCAAAGCTCAATGCCATCATTGGGGTCAAGGGCGGCCTGACGAGCTGCGCGTCTCATGGCTTGATCGACACTGCGGCGACGAACGGCGTCATCATCGGGCTCGTCCCTGTCGAGGTCGAACTCATCGTCGCAGCGTGCCGTTCGTTCCGGCGCGATGTCTTCGTGTTCGGGAAGCTCGGGCTGGCGGCGAATGCCGCCATTGGCCGGATCCTCGTCCTGCTGATCCCTGGCAAGCCTCAGCTTGCGAGATTTGCCTTCCGGCCCAGCAAGAAGTGTCGTGTCGGTCCAGTCGTCAGGGCGAGCGTTCTGCGTTGTCCCTCCGGTCCTTGGTGGCGGCAAGACACGCTCGGCAAGACGCGGGTCGGCAAAGTAGCGTGCCTTCTTCGCACGGATTGGGAACTGGCCCGAGATCATAATGATCGCCTCGGTCGGCGGCAGTTGCATGATCTCGCCCGGCGTCATCAGTGCACGCGCCGTTTCCTGCCGCGACACCATCAGATGCCCGAGCCAGGGCGACAATCTGTGCCCCGCATAGTTCTTCATGGCGCGCAACTCGGTCGCGGTCCCCAGAGAGTCTGAGACGCGCTTGGCCGTCCTTTCGTCATTGGTGGCGAAGCTCACCCGCACATGACAATTGTCGAGGATGGAATTGTTCGGTCCGTAGGCCTTCTCGATCTGATTGAGCGATTGTGCAATCAGGAACGACTTGATGCCATACCCGGCCATGAAGGCCAGCGCGCTTTCGAAGAAATCGAGCCTGCCGAGCGCGGGAAACTCGTCCAGCAGCATCAAAAGACGCTGCCGGTGATCCTTCGCGTGAAGATCTTCGGCGAGCCTGCGGCCGATCTGGTTAAGCACGAGTCGCATCAGCGGCTTTGTGCGACTGATGTCCGATGGCGGTACGACCAGATAAAGCGTCGTCGGCCGTGCCTCCTCGACAAGGTCTGCCATCCGCCAGTCACAGCATGACGTCACCTTGGCCACAACTGGATCGCGGTAGAGGCCCAGAAAACTCATGGCTGTCGAGAGCACGCCGGAACGCTCGTTCTCGGACTTGTTAAGCAGTTCCCGAGCAGCCGACGCCACGACGGGATGCGGGCCTGCATCACCCAAATGCCGCGTCAGCATCATGGCGCGCAGCGTTGCCTCGATTGGCCGCTCTGGATCGGAAAGGAAGTTCGCCACGCCTGCGAGGGTCTTGTCTTTCTCCGCATAGAGCACGTGCAGTATTGCGCCGACCAGCAACGCATGGCTGGTCTTCTCCCAGTGGTTGCGGCGTTCCAATGTGCCTTCTGGGTCGACCAGGACATCCGCCACGTTCTGCACATCTCGAACTTCCCACTCGCCCCGTCGCACCTCCAGCAGAGGATTGTAGGCTGCTGATCCAGCATTGGTCGGGTCGAACAGAAGCACGTGGCCGAAACGGGCCCGCCATCCGGCCGTCAGTTCCCAGTTTTCGCCTTTGATGTCGTGGACGATTGCCGAACCCGGCCAGGTCAGTAGTGACGGCACCACCAGGCCGACGCCTTTGCCGCTTCGGGTCGGTGCGAAACATAGCACGTGTTCCGGACCGTCGTGGCGCAGATAGTGTCGGCCCAACATACCCAGGATCAGCCCATCCTGACCGATCATCCCAGCGGCCTTGATTTCGTCTCGCGTCGCCCAGCGCGCCGAGCCGTAAGTCGTGGTGTCCTTTGCCTCGCGCCCCCGCCACAGCGACATCCCGATCGCTGCGACGATAGCCATGAGGCTTCCGCTCGCCGCAATCGCCGCGCCCTCCAGGAAGACCTTCGGCGCGTAGGCGTCGTAGAAAAACCACCACCAGAAAAAGGCTGGCGGCGGATAAACGGGCTGTCCAGCCAATTCGAACCACGGCGGACCGAGTTGGCTTTGAAAGCCGAGCCGCCCTGCCGTCCACTGTGTTGCTCCCCATGTCGTCGCGACGACGATCAGAAAGGCGGTGAGTATCTGGCCCCATAAAACCTTGCTTGCCGGCATCGATCGTTTCCCAAATGGATGATCGGAACAACCGAAAAGCTCGAATTCCTAAATCCGCAAGAAGAAAGGGGCGGTCGAAGCAGCATGGCGTACCCGGACGTGGAAAGACTTGCCCGATGCGGGCTCGAATGTTGAACGAGCATCGGGGGGCTGCTTTCTTCTGGAGCCGTTGAGCCGCTACTTTGCCCAATGATAATTAGTTGTCTCGGCTCAGATGGCATTTGACGAGATGGACGGGTTCTTGGAGAACCGCGGATTGCCCACGACCAAATGAACAAGAGCCCTCAGCGGCGCGCCGAGCCGGAGAACGCTCTAGTCCCGGCAAGTGGTGGTCAGCCGGAATTGCCGTTCTGCTGAGCTCGAATCTTACCGCCTCCCTGATCGGTAGCGCGATAGATCCAGAGCCGACTCGATGAGCAGACCCATCAAGTCTGTTCAATTTTGTTAATCAATTCAGTCACATCAACTATTGCCATGGACTTTCGTTGGAACTGTTGCGCGCGCCGGCCTCACGGGTCGCGGAATCTATTGGGCCGCACCAAAGTTCCAGATGTCCCGATGCAGGCGCCACGTCCCGTCGTCCCCTTTTTTCCAAACGACAATGTACTTGCCCGCAACGGTGGAAGGGGCACCGCCTTTGCTCGGCACACCGAGCGTAAATGCGCCAACTTCGTAGGCGAGATTCCCGCTCTCTTCCACTTCCAGCGCCTTCAGGGTGAGATTCTTCATCCCGGCCTTGATTGCGCCCTGCCAGAATTCTTCCACGCCCTTGCGGTCATCGACGCGTTTGCCGTCGGGTGGCAGCAGGGCGGCATCGTCGGTATACATTTGACCTACCGCTGCTGCGTTTCCGCTGTTGAAGGCGTCCATGAATTTTACCAACGCCGCTTCGATGTCCTCACGAGCCGAGTGGGCGGCCGCAGACAATGCAGACGAAAGAAGCAGCACAGCAGCAAATGCAAATGACTGAACCAGTCTCATTTCGTCCTCCCTTGCGTGCCCGACATGCCCACCCGATGAATAGCGCCGACCCAAGGGCGCCGCGGCGCGTTCGATGGCCAGGCGCGTATTTTATTAGACTTATCTGATATGACGGCGCAAGCGCAACTGCGACCCTCGGAATGACCAGCGTAGCAGCTGCCGGAGAACTTCAAAGCGGCGGCTACCGCCTCACTGCCCTCCTCGTCTCGACGAAAGAGTTCGTTCGAATGATGCTTTTCCGTGGCTTTGCTCGCAAGTTTTCGTCAGCCAGCACAGGGCCTCCTCTTACGGTCGCTGGTCGTCAAGGCCCAGCGGCCACTAGCTGACAGTCCCCCCCGTAGCCAAGCCGCTGGGCCCCTCGACGTGGGGAACGAGCATTGGAGACGATGTCGCGCTTTCCGTTACAGCCCGAAGGCGGGTGACAGATGACCGCGTCAGCCTCTCCACTCCGAGCTACGATTTCACGCATTCGATCAGGCACAGCTCTCTCGGGCACCAAGCATGAGTCAGCTCCCGAATGAGCAGGTGCCGCCCAGTTCGGCTTCGGCCCTTGCGCGCGCAAAGTATTGGGCGAGATCGATCGGCAGTCCGATCGGCAAATTGGGGCAGCGATGGCGAGAATGAATGCCAGGAACTTCCCTTCGGTGCCGCTTCGTCGATCTGTTTGCCGAGAAGACGCGCGCTGCGTGCCGCCCCCCATACCGCAGAGAACTCACTTCAGGTCACACACACACGACGCCACCGAGATCCTGCATCACTTTTCTACTCCGACGCCGCCACGTCACCAAGATCAGTCGCGAGCGTGATCGCGGCTATCAAATCGGGATCGCGCACCGGAGTGCTCTATGAGTGAGCCCCGAACGGCGCGCTCGAGCAATCCGGCTCGACGTAAGGCGGGCCATCCGTGCCGGCCTCGTGACTAAGACGGGCGAATGGCGGTTCCTGGACTCACCTTTTTGGTCTGAAGTCGCTTCCTTGAGCCGGTGGCGGAGTTCTTGCTTGATCGACCTCAGCACTATTTTAGAATCGGTTTTCGGAAAATTTGTCTTGTGGCATCAATTTTCATGGGATAGGATCATTTTTCATAGGTTTTGCCGACTAAACCAAAATTCAATGGAAGGATTCGCGTTTCATGCCTGCGGTGCAACAGCACCAATTTTCAGGTCCTGTTACCGTTTTTCAGGAAATCCGCCTTCCTGAAACGGCGACCCCGGCCGGGTACAGCGCCCTGATCGGAGCCTACAGGCTCGCCGCGCCCTTGCCCCGTAGGTTGTTCGCCACTGGCGAGCATCATCGCATTACCGAACGGGATGGCTGGCGGATCATGACCCCCCGCCATGCCCCAAATCCTACCCTCGAAGGCCACCTGACCTTTGCGCTCAAGTACGAGGGACTGGACCTTGCCGTCCTCAAGCGGCTGTTCCAAGTGACCGGTCCCGCGCCGATCGAGGCGCTGGTCCGTGAAAGCCCGACCGGCAGTTATGCCCGCCGCATCTGGTTTTTATATGAATGGCTGAGGGACGCGCGTATCGATCTGCCGGACGCGGAGGCCGGACGATACATTCCGGTTGTCGATCCCGAGCTGCAGTGGCCCGGACCCGACAAGACCGCTTCGCGCTATCGCGTAAGGGACAATCTCCCCGGCACGCGTGAGTTCTGCCCTCTGGTGTTCCGCACCAAGATTCTCGAAAAATTCATCGGCCTTGAACTACCGCGGCGCGCGGAGGCAATCGTAGCGGACGTGCCGCGCGACCTCCTTGCTCGGACCGCCGCCTTTCTTTTGCTCAAAGACTCGCGATCAAGCTATGCGATCGAGGGCGAGCACCCGCCGCAAGATCGCATCCAGCGCTGGGGCCGCGCCATCGGCGAAGCCGGCCGCTGGCCGATCGATCGCGATGAGCTGCTGCGTCTGCAAAGAATTGTACTTGGTGACGCTCGTTTCGTAAGACTTGGCTTCCGAAAAGAAGGAGGTTTCGTCGGGGAGCATGATCGAGACAACGGTACGCCCTTGCCCGATCACATCAGCGCTCGGCCCGAGGACCTGCCGCGGCTAATCGATGGAATGGCGGCGTTCGATCAGGGCCCCGCGCAAAAGCTTGATGCAGTCGTAGCCGCCGCAATCCTCGCCTTCGGCTTTGTCTATATTCACCCGTTCGAGGACGGAAACGGCCGCATTCACCGCTACCTAATCCACCACGTCCTTGCCATGCGCGGCTTCAATCCGCCGGGAGTGGTCTTTCCCGTCTCGGCCGCGATCCTGGACCAGATCAACGAGTACAGGGGCGTGCTCGAGAGCTATTCGCAGCGCCTTCTGCCGTTGGTGGAATGGGAACCGACGCCGCAATTCAACGTCCGGGTGCTGAATGACACCGGTGATTTCTACCGGTTCTTCGATGCAACCCCGCACGCCGAATTCCTCTATGCTTGCGTTCAGCGGACGATCGAACGGGACCTTCCCGAGGAAACCGCATTTCTGCAGCGCTACGATCAGTTCCGGCAGCAGGTGGACGCCTTTATCGACATGCCCGAGCGGTTGACCGATCTGCTCTTCCGTTTTCTTCACCAGAATGATGGCCATCTATCGAACCGCGCGCGCGAGAAGGAATTCGCCGCGCTGACCAGTGACGAGGCAGGAAGAATCGAGGCGATCTACGCGCAAACCTTTGGTGCCCATTGAAGGTGTGATCATCAGGATCGATTTTTAGTCCGACGCTTTGCGATTCCCTTGTCCTTGCCTTCATCTCCGACGCTTGACTTGTCGCCGAGACATGCACGATTTTTTCCGCACGGTCTGACCGGCCGCCGATCAGCCGCGGCCAGAACGCGCTTGACAAACCGGAGCGGTCCCGTCCAACCTCACGCATTCACCAGGGGAGTCCCGGCAAGGGGCTGAGATACTGCTGGCTTTCGCGGCGCAGTGACCCGTTGAACCTGATCCAGTTCATACTGGCGTAGGGACGGTGCAAGCGCTTTGCGGGAGTTCACGCCCGAGGTCCTGTTTCGGCAGGTCGACAGAAGCGTCTTTTCATCCTTCCGGCACAGAACTGGGTCTCCAATGCACGAGCAAAGGAGCCTCAAGATGAATGCCCTCACCCCCGCCGTGTCGACGGGACCGCTGCCTGCCTCACGCAAAATCCACAAGCCCGGTGCCATCCACCCGCAGATCAGGGTGCCGATGCGCGAAATCTCCGTCCATCCGACGGCAGGCGAGCCGCCGGTGACCGCTTACGATCCGTCCGGCCCCTATACCGACCCGACTGTCGAAACCAGCATCGAAAACGGCCTTGCACGGCTTCGCCATGAATGGGTCACCGCGCGCGGCGATGTCGAAGCCTATGACGGCCGCCACGTCCGGCCAGAAGACAATGGGTTTGCGGCGGGCGAGCGCCTAACACCGGAATTTCCAGTCCGCAACCGGCCACTCCGGGCCCAGACCGGCAACGCGGTGACACAGCTTGCCTATGCGCGCGCTGGCATCATCACGCCCGAAATGGAGTTCGTCGCCATCCGCGAGAACCTTGGTCGCGAGATCCTGCACGGCAAGCTTGAGCGCGACGGCGAGGCCTTCGGCGCGGCGATCCCCGACTTCGTCACGCCTGAATTCGTCCGCCACGAGGTGGCGCGCGGACGGGCGATCATTCCCGCCAACATCAACCATCCCGAGAGTGAGCCGATGATCATCGGCCGCAATTTCCTGGTTAAGATCAACGCCAATATCGGTAACTCCGCCGTCACATCGTCGATGGCTGAAGAGGTCGAAAAGATGGTGTGGGCGATCCGCTGGGGCGCCGACACGGTGATGGATCTGTCGACCGGCCGCAACATCCACAACATCCGCGAATGGATCGTCCGCAACTCGCCGGTGCCGATCGGCACGGTGCCGCTCTACCAGGCGCTCGAGAAAGTCGGCGGCATTGCCGAGGATCTTACCTGGGAGGTTTACCGCGACACGCTGATCGAACAGGCCGAACAGGGGGTCGACTATTTCACCATCCACGCCGGCGTGCGGCTGCATTACATCCCGCTGACCGTTGACCGGGTCACGGGTATCGTCTCGCGCG
>NZ_JAMYQK010000031.1:0-81639 GCF_040320845.1 Mesorhizobium sp. M0601 | reverse complement strand
CACGGCATCAACACCTCCGGCCAAAAGCCAAAAGTGTTACCCATGTGTCCGGTACAAAACGTCACCTATGTCTCAGGCCGCGCAGGATAAGCTGTTGAAATAACAACAAAAACTGAAACTTTGGTAGCGCCCTGTCCAAAAATCTTCAATGATTTCAGGGGCCGAGCCTGCTATCTGGTGGTGCCAACGAACGTCGCAGAGGCGCCGTAAGCGGTCTTTACCAAGCAGATGTCCTGATGTCGCCTTTGATACGCAAGTTCGAGACACCGCTGGTCATGCCGGCTGTTTAGCCAAAGCGGGTCAGCCCTTGAACGCCGGCAAGATAAGGCCCTTGACGCCGACATCGAGCGCGAACAATCCGCCCGGATGCTTCTGGCGGACGAAGTGACTGGCCGGACGCCGGAGTACGGCAGAGGTGACGTAGAGGATATCGAGGTCCTTGCCGCCGAATTCGCAGCAGGTCGGCAGGTCGGTCGGCAAGATCACGGTTTCCATCAGTTCGCCGTCGGGATCATAGCGGCAGACTTTGGCGGTCACTGGGATGGTCACCCAGTAGCAGCCTTCGGCATCTACGGTGGCACCGTCGGCGACGCCGCCGGTCGCCCTCATGTCGATGAAGGTGCGGCGGTTCTCGATCTCGCCGGTGGCGGCATCGAAATCATAGGCCCACACCGCGCCGGCATGGCTGTCGGAAAAATACATGGTTTTCGAATCCGGGCTCCAGGCGAGCCCGTTGGAGCATCCGATGCCGTCGATCATCTTGTGGACCGAAAGGTCTGGATCGAGCCGGTAGAGCGCGCCGATGAATTCGATCGGCTGGCCCGGCACCTCGAACATCGAGCCCGACCAGAAGCGGCCCTGGCGGTCCGGCTTGCCGTCGTTGAAGCGGGTCTTCGGCATATGCGCTTCCGGGTCGACGATCGCCTCGAACCTGCCGGTTGCCGGGTCGAAGAAATGGAAGCCGTTTGTCATGGTCAGCACCAGGCCGCCCTTCTCGCGCAGGCCAAGGCAGCCGAGATATTCCGGCGTCTCGAAGACCTCGTCCTTGCCGGTCGATGGATCGTAGCGATGGATCAGCTTCTTCCAGATGTCGATCCACCACAGCACGCCGGCCTTGGGGTCCCAGAGCGTGCCTTCGCCGAGCTCGGCCCTGGCATCGACGACACAGGTGATTTCGACCATGGTCAGCTCTCCTTTCTGCGCATCTTGCCGCCGAGACCGGCGAAGGTCTCGCTGCCGATCGACACGGTGAGCAGGATCACCGCGCCATAGACGATGAGCAGCGCTCCGCTCGACAGGTTGAGCGCCGGCAACAGGCCGGTGAGGATGGTGAGCACCATGGCGCCGGCGACGGTGCCGAGATAGTGGCCGCTGCCGCCGAGGATCGAGGCGCCGCCGATGGCGACTGCCGCGATCGAGGTGAACAGATAGGCGTCACCCATGCCGAGATAAGCCTGGCTGGAATAGCCGGTGAGCAACATGCCGGCGAAAGCGGCGGTGAGGCCGGAGATGACAAAGGTCAGGATGGTGGTGCGCGCCGTCGGCACGCCGGAGAATTCAGCGACCGTGGCGCTGGTGCCGAGCGCATAAAGATGGCGGCCGAATGCCGCCTTGGACAGCAGCAGCGTCGCCACCAGTGTCAGCGCGAGCCAGATCAGCGCGATGACCGGGAAGCCGCCGATGCGGCCGACCGACAGGAACTGGATCAAGGCCGGTGCCGAGGGTGTCGGCGAGCCCCCGGTCAGCACCAGGATCAGGCCTTGCAGGATGACATTGGTCGCGAGTGTCATGATGATCGGCGGCACGCCGAACCGGGCGACGCCGACGCCATTGAACAGCCCGATCAAGGCGCCGCCGGCGAACAGCAGCGGCATTACCCAGACCAGCGGCAGATCCCGACCGCCGCAGAGCAGCGCCATGACGATTGCCGCCGAGTTGAGCACCCAAGGCACCGACAGGTCGATGCCGCCCCCTATGATGACAAAGGTCTGGCCGAGCGCGACGATGCCGACAAAGGCGGCCAGCACGATAGTCGAGCGCATGTTGGATACTGAGAGGAAGCCCGGCGAGAACAAAGCCGTGACCAGCAGCAGCACAACCATGCCGGCATAGGCGAGTACGATGAGGCGGTTGCGGGCAAGGAAGGCGCTCATTGGACACGGTTCCTTGCGGCTTTTTCGGCAACGGAACTGGCAAGCACCGAGAGCAGGAGGATGATGCCGGAAGCGACCGGCTGCCAGTAGCTCGACACATGCAGGACGAAGACGAGATTGCCGATGAGGGTGAGCACGAAGGCGCCGATCACCGTGCCGGCAAGATGGCCGCGACCACCGAACAGGCTGACACCGCCGATGACCGCGGCCGCGACCGAAGGCAGGATATAGTCCTTGCCGATGGTCGGCGAACCGGCGCCGGTCTGCGTCACCAGAAACAGCGCCGCGCCGGCCGCGAACAGGCCGGACAGGCCGTAGGTGACGAGGTTGACGCGGGTGATCGAAACACCGGACAGGAAGGCTGATTTCTCGTTGGAACCAGTCGCCTGGATGGCTATGCCGACACGCGTCGCGCGAAACCACCACCAGAACACGAGCAGCGCCAGCAGCATCCAGACCGGGCTCGTCAGGCCGACAAGCTGTGCCGAGGCGAAGCCGACCCACCAGCCGGGAACGCTGCCGCCATCGGTCGGCAGGATGATCATGGCGACGCCGTTGAGGATCGACCAGGTGGCAAGCGTCACCAGGAAGGGCTGCAGCTTGAGCAGCGAGATCAGCAGGCCGTTGAGTGCGCCGATCAGGAAGCCGAGTGCTAGGATGATCAGCGCCCAAAGTGCTGTGGCCGACGGATCATCGGTGAAGCGCGTCGCCGCGATCACCGTGCCGAGGCTGATCATGCCGCCGATCGACAGGTCGATGCCGCCCCGCACCAGCACGATGGTCTGGCCGGTTGCCGCCAGCATCAGCGTCATAGCCGCGGCCGTGTCGAGGTTGAGTTCGTCCAGCGAAAAGACACCGGCCTGCAGGCTGCCATAGATGGCAACGATCAAGGCCAGCATGAGGGAGGCGACAAGGAACGGCGCGCGGTCGAGCAGGCGGCCGCGCCAGTCGATGCCGGGCCTCGTCCATTTCATTTCGGCAGGTCGTTGCGCCATCCCCACAGTTTGCTCCGCGGACATCACCATGCCTCAAGCCGCCTCGCTGTCGAGCATGGCGGCGCGCAAAATGCCCGCCTCCGAGATGCGGTCGCCTTCGAGCGTCGCCGCGATGCGGCCATTGCGCATCACCAGCACCCGGTCGGCGACATGGACCAGTTCCGGCATGTCGCTGGAATGGAACAGGATCGCATAGCCCTTGGCCGCGAGGTCGCGCATCAGCTGAAAAATCTCGCCCTTTGTGCCGACATCGACGCCGCGCGTCGGATCGTACAGCAACAAAACGCGCGCCTGCGTGAGCAGCATCTTGCCGAAGATCACCTTCTGCTGGTTACCGCCGGACAGCGTGCCGGCGAGCTGTTCCGGCGTGCCTGCCTTGATGCGCAGGAAGTCGACCATTTCCTTGACCAGAGCCAATTCCTTTTGTCGGCTGAGCAAGCCATTTTCGGTAAAACGCCTGATAACGGACAGGGTCAGGTTCTCGCGCACGCTCTTGGTCAGGAGCAGGCCCTGCCCGCGCCGGTCCTCCGGCACCAGCGCAATGCCATCCTTGCCTGTCAGCGCCTGGCGCGGATTGCCGATCGAGACCGGCTTGCCCCAGAGTTCGAGGGTGCCGCTCGCCTTGCTGGCGCCGAACAGCGCCTGGAACAGGTCGCGCTGGCCGTGGCCCTGCAAGCCGCCAACACCCAGCACCTCGCCTTCGCGCAGCGTGAAGTCGACGCCGGAGAGCCGGCTGCCGCTGGAGAAGTTCCTGACCCTCAGCGCGATGTGGTCTGTCGCTGTGGACACACGCTCCGGATAAAGCCTGTCCAGATGGCGGCCGATCATCTGCGTGACGATCTCGTTGTCCGACACGGCGTTCGCCTCGTGCGCGGCGACGGTGCTGCCATTGCGAAAGATGGTCAGCCGGTCGGCGATGGCGCGCACCTCGGCCATGCGGTGCGAAATGAAGATCACCAGCCGGCCTTCGGCCGCCAATTGCCGCGTCAGATTGAGCATCCACTCCGCCTCCCGCGCCGGCAGCGCCGAGGTCGCTTCGTCAAGGATCAGGATGCGCGGGTCCTTGGCCAAGCCCTTGGCAATCTCGACAATCTGCCGTTCGGCCAGGGTCAGCCGCCGCAATTCCTGGTCGGGACGCAATGCCGGAAAACTATATTTGTCGAGCAGCGCCAGCGTCTTGCGGCGCATCTCGCCGCGGTTGACGATGCGCAGCAATGTCCGTGGTTCGTGACGGAACCAGATATTCTGTTCGACGCTGAGATCGGGGATCAGCGACAGTTCCTGGAAGACGGCGGCGATGCCGAGCGCCTGGGCCGCGTCTGGATTGGCCGGGCGATAGTCCTGGCCATCGACCAGGATCGAGCCGCCGTCGTGCTGCACGGCGCCCGACAGGATCTGGATGAAAGTGCTTTTGCCGGCGCCATTCTCGCCGAGCAGTGCGTGCACCTCGCCGGCGCGGGCACTGAACGTCGCCTCGCTCAGCGCGACGATGCCGCCATAGCGTTTGGACAAGCCTTTGACGGTGACGAGGTCCATGAATGCGCCTTCGAAAAGCTCTCCCGACACCTTGCGCCGCCGGGAGACAGGGGCGTTTGACAGGAGTTTACTTGGTACCGGCGGCTTCCGCAGCGGTGATCTCGACCCAGTCGGGCGTGATCGGCAGCGTCAGGCCGGGCGCCTGGTCCGGAAATGCATTCTTGCCGATCGCGATCTTGATCATCTTGGTGCCCGGGTAAAGCTTGGACTCGAAGGGATCGGTGGTGACGAAATCACCCTTGACCGAGACGGAGCGCTCGGCGGGCTTCTTGCCGGTGTCGAGAATGTCGACCGCGAGCTTGATCGCTTCCGAGGAGAGATAGGCAGGATTGGAGCCAAGGATGCACTTGGCGCCTTGCGTCTGCGCGCAAGTAACGGCGGCGACATTGTAGGAGAAGCCGACGACCGGGACGATCGGCCGGCCGGCATCCTTCAGCGCCTGGATGGCGCCGGAGCCGTAGCCTTGTGTCATGATGCCGTCGATTTTCGGATTGGCCGCGAGCAGGGCCGCGACCCCCGATTGTTCCGGCCCGAGCGCGTAGTTGCCGTTGTAGTAGCCGACGACCTTGATGTCGGGATATTTGGCCAGCACCTTTTCGTAGCCTTCCTGCAGCTGTGCCGAGATCGGCGCCCCGGCGAGGCCCCGGTCGAGGATGATGTTGCCCTTGCCGCCAAGCTGCGTGGCCATCCACTCGGCCATCACCGAGGGAATGCGATCCCAGTCGGAAGCGACGGCAAAAGCGCAGGGTTCGGTCACCACCTGGTCGAAGCTGATGACGACGATACCGGCGTCGCAGGCCTTCTTGATGGTCGGATTCAAGGCCGAGTCCGAACCGGCATCGACAAGGATGGCGTCCGGCTTCTGGCGGATGATGTTGTTCAGCGAATTGATCTGCGCCTGGACGGTGTTCTCGACATTCTCGATCTTGAGGTCGACGCGGCCCTTCAGCGGCCCCTTGTTCACCGAAACGTTGGCGACACGCTCCATCTGCTGGCGCCAGTCATTGCCGACGAAATTGTTCGAGAGATAGATGGTGTAGGTCTTCTTGTTCTCGGCGTGGCTCGGCGCGGTGCTCACCGCGATTGCGGACATGGCAAGAGCTGCCAATCCGCCGCAAACTGTCTTCAGTTTCATGATCTCTCCTCCTTCGTGTTTCCTGCATCAGCCGGTGACGGACTTCGCCATCTTGATGGGTGCTGCACATAAATTGATACCGGTACCAATGCGCCTTGTCAATTTAAGCCAAGGCGCATTGGAGGAGCCTCGAGGCGACCATTTCGCCGCCGATCGGCAGACGTCGTTCATTTGGCGCCGGCGGCCTCGGCAGGGGTGATTTCAACCCAGCCCGGGCTGACGGGAAGAAACAGGCCTGGCGCCATGTCCGGAAAGGCATTCTTGCCGACCTCTATCTTCTGCATGGTCGCGTCGGGATACAATCCTGACGGGACCGGATCGGTGGTGAGGAAGGCGTTGCGCAGCAGGATCTTTTTCTCCGCCGGCTTCTTGCCGTCGAGTATCTCCACCGCCAGCTTCAAGGCCTCGGCCGACAGATAGGCAGGGTTGGGTGCAAGGATGCACTGGGCGCCCTGGGTCTGCGCACAGGTCGTCGTCGTCAGGTTGAACGGACTGCCGGTGATGGGAACGATCGGACGACCGGCGTCCTGCAGCGCCTTGATCGCTCCGGCG
This sequence comes from Mesorhizobium sp. M0601, assembly GCF_040320845.1. Taxonomy (NCBI): domain Bacteria; kingdom Pseudomonadati; phylum Pseudomonadota; class Alphaproteobacteria; order Hyphomicrobiales; family Phyllobacteriaceae; genus Mesorhizobium; species Mesorhizobium sp. M0601. The sequence goes on along the minus strand of NZ_JAMYQK010000031.1, from coordinate 75,268 downwards.
CCGTAGCCCTGGACGAAGATGGCGTCGACTTGCGGGTGCGCCGCCAGCAGGCTGGCGACGCCGGCTTGTTCCGGTCCCAGCGCATAGTCGCCGTTGAAATAACCGACCACTTCAATGCCGGGATATTTCTTGATGACTTCCTCGAACCCACCCTGCAGCTGGGCGGAGATCGGAGCACCGGCAAGTCCGCGATCAACGAGGATCTTGCCCTTGCCGCCGAGTTTCTTGACCAGCCATTCGGCCTCCACGCGCGGTGCGCGGCCCCAGTCGGACTCCATCGTGTAAGCGCAGGGCGCGCTGACGATCTGGTCGAAGGCGATGACCACGATGCCGGCCTTGCAGGCCTTCTCGATCGTCGGGTTGAGCGCTTCGCCGGAGCCCGCGTCGATGACGATGGCGTCGGGCTTGTTGCGAACGATGTTGTTGAGGGAATTGATCTGCGCCTGGACCGTGGTCTCGACCACCTCGACCTTGAGGTCGACGCGACCGGCAAGCGGCGGCTTCGTGACCGCGATGTCGGCGCTGCGCAGCATCTGCTGGCGCCAGTCGTTGCCGACGAAATTGTTGGACAGATAGATGGTGTAGGGCTTCTTGTCCTGTGCGTTGGCCGGCACGGTATCGATCGACAGCAAAGTCGTCGCGATCACCGCAAGGCCGGCGAAGAATGCGCCTGCTTTCATGATTTTCCTCCTCCCGTGTTTGGTGTCAGCCGCGCGAACGCCGCTGCCTATCAAGTGCCTTCGCCGCACACCCCCTTATGGACAGACTTTGTTTTGTGCACGCCGCTACCCCAGAACCACTGTGCACTCGGGCGACACGCACCAGGCAAATGCTCGACGTCGGATGCGGCTGCGCATCCACGTTCGATCGTGGTTCCCGGCGCAGCCTCCATCCTAGCTATGATGCTATTATAATTTTATAAAGCTGTCCATGACCGGGACCAGGAAATCGACGCGCGCCGATGCCGCCGATCGGGTTCAGGCCAGATCGTTTGGCGCGTCGTAGCTGATGCTGAAGAGATCGGCCGGATGCCGCGCGATGGTGAACTCGATGCTCTGCTGGTCGGCCGACTGGTAGAGCATCTCCACACTCAGCACCGCACTGCCGAGAGCGATGCCGAGGTCGTCCGCGATGACCTCATCGGCGATCTCGGCGCGGACCGTGACATGCGCGACGTCCAGCCGCAGGCCGAGATGCCGTTGCACCGAACGAAAGATCAGCACGTCGGAAAAATCCTCCCGCTTCAGCTTCGCTCCGACAGTTGGCGGGAAATAGCTGGTGATCTGAGCTTTCTTCTGCTCACCCACCGACAGGATGCCGCGCAAGCAGTAGCCCGCTTCGTCCTTGCCCATGCCGAAATGGCGCTGGAGCACTGGGGAGACCTCCTTGCGATAGGATTTCACCGTCAGTTGCGCGTCCTTGGTGAAGGCCGCCATGTCGGCGAAGTTCTTGAATTTCCAGCTCAGGTTGACCGATGGACTGCGCGCCGTGACCACAGCCGGTTTGGCCGACCGCTTCCTGATCAGCCCGTCGGCCTCGAGGTCACGCAACGCTTGCCGTACGGTGATCAGGCTGACGCCGAAATGTTCGGCGATGGTCGCCTCCTTCGGCAGTTCGCCGCCGACGGGAAAGGTGCCGTTGCCGATCGGCTCGCGCAGGATGTCGGCGAGCTGGCGGTAAAGCGGGCCGTTGGCGCGACCAAGTGTGCGCTTGGGAAGACTGTCGATGGTGGGAACGGAGTGATCCATGTGCCTCGTCGCGCCTGTGTCGAAGCTTTTATAATAGCTTCCTGCGCCGGAGGCTATTGCATGTCACCCAAAAGTGGCTCCGGTTTTGGGATCAAAAAACAAGCCCGACGATCATCAACCGTCTCAGACGAAGAGCCGAAGCGGATGCTCGATCGCGGCTTTCAGGCTCGAAAGCCATAAGGCCGCCGCTGCCTCGTCAATGCTTCCCGTATCCGCCATCAGCAGGCACTCGGCGTGATCGCCTGATGTGTCGAGCGAGACGGTCAAGCGCATGGCGCGGGCTGGCAGAAGCGGCATCATGAGCGGCCTGACGTCGCTTGCCGGCAACACCCGCAGGGACAATGCGGCAGGTTTTTCCGCATCGTCACGACTGTCGGCCAAAGCAGTGAGCCGCGTCTCCCACAGCGATGTCAGAGACATTTCGGGGATCATGTCGAACACGGCTTGCCGGCCCGCCAGTTCCAGCGCCACGGATGCCGTGCCGATCCTGGCGGCGTCCGGTATCTCGGCAAATGCTCTGCCCGCCGCGCGCAGCAGCACGTCGTCAATGTCGAACAGCCTTCCAGAGCTCTCCAGTGCCGCCAGCAGGTCTCGCAGCGCGCGGGGGGCAACGGACGTCGCAAAGGCAGCGATCCGGGGCGCAGCAGTGGAAGGCTCCGCCGCTGGGGCGGCGATATCAGGCGAAACGACCAGCGTGGCAGCCGGAACGTAGCCGGTGACATCGGCAGCGAGGATGCGGCCACCGGGGCCGCTGCCGCGAAGGACTTCGAGCGGCAGCGCACGCTCGCGCGTCAGGCGGCGGGCGTATGGGGAAACGGCGAGACGCCTTGCCTGCGCCGCCATTGCGTTCATTTCAAATACTCTGAATTGACGCAGTTGGTCAGCCGCCCCTCCGCAAGATATGCGTGCACGACCTCGATCGATTTCAGCCGGAGATCGCGCATCGATGCCGGGCTGTAGAAGGCGGCGTGGGGGGTGACGATCAGGCGGTTGGCGATCCATGCTTCGCGGCGTCGCCATGCCGCCAGCAGCGGATGTTCGAGATCGCCGGGTTCGCTTGGCAGCACGTCGAGCCCCGCGCCGGTGACGGTACCCGCGCGCATGGCTGCTTCGAGCAAGTCGAGATCGACGATCGGGCCGCGCGCGGTGTTGATCAGCACAAGCCCGGGCCTGGCCGCGGCGAAGGCCGCCGCGCCAAGCAGCTTGCGGGTTTCCTCGCTCAATGGCGTGTGGACGCTCACCACATCCGCGCGCGCCATGAGCTCGGCCAACGAATGGACCCGCTCGTAGCCTGTCGACAAGTCGACGCCGGACGACAGATGCGGATCGTAGAACACCACCTTCATGTCGAAGGCGGCTGCGCGGCGGGCCGTGGCGAGGCCGATGCGGCCAAGTCCGACAATGCCGAAGGTGGCGCCCTTATGCCGGCGCACCAGCGGCGCTTTGGAGAAATGCCAGCCTTCGGCGCCATTGCCGGTGAGTTCCGCGCCATAGGCGGAGGTGCCGCGCGTCAGCGCCAGCATCAGGCCGATGGCGTGGTCGGCGACTTCGGTTGTACCGTAGTCCGGCACATTGCAGGCCGGTATCTTGCGCGCGCCCCAGCCTGCCGTGTCGATGTTGTCGAAGCCGACGCCGGAGCGTACCGCGATCCTGGCCTTGGGAAACGCGGTGGGAGCGGCAGCGACATTGTGCGTCGGCGAATAGTTGATGACCGCATCGGCGGTTTCGCAGGCCGACGGATCGAGCATGGCTGGCTTGTGATTGGTCGACCTGGCGAGGATGAACTCGATGTCGGGATAGTGCTCGCGCTCGAGTTCGGCTTCATCGGCGGCTTGCCAGTTGGCGCACAGGATCTTCATGCTTGCCCTTCGGATTTTACAGGGAGAGTGGTGACTATTTCTTGATGCCGCCAATGCGGCCACCCATCGGCACCACGGCGCCGACCGGCTGGTCGATCACGGCAAGCGTGCCGCTGACTGGCGCCTCGATCTCGACCACGGCCTTGTCGGTCTCGATCTCGGCGACCAGTTCGCCTTCCTTGACCGCATCGCCGACCGCTTTCCGCCATTTGATGACGGTGCCTTCGCTGACGGTGAGATCGCCGAACGGCATCGTCACCGGCTCGTCGTCGCCGGCGGCGGCGGGTGCCTGGGGCGCAGCGGGCGCAACCTTGGCGGGAGCAGGTGCCGATTTAGCCGGTGCGGCACTTTCCAGGCCGACCGTGTACCAGTGATCGGGAATCGGCGGCTTGCCGGCGATGACGTCGCGCACGCCCTGGACGATGCGCGCCATGTCGACCAGCATGGCGCGTTCCAGTACGGGCGCGAAGGGATGTGAGGTCGGCGCGGTGTGCAGCCTTCCGGGCGGAGCGTCGAGTTCATCGAAGGCAAGTTCGTTGATGGCTTGCGCGATCTCGCCACCCAGGCCGCACATCGCCCAGGCCTCGTCGACGATGAGCAGGCGATGGGTCTTGCGCACGCTGGCGACGATCGTCTCGATGTCGAGCGGCATGATGGTGCGCGGATCGATCACCTCAGCTTCGATGCCTTCGGCCGCCAATGCCTCCGCCGCTCCAATCGCGCGCTGCACCATCTGCCCTGCGGCAACGACGGTGATGTCGGTGCCGGCCCGCGCGATGCGTGCGACGCCGAACGGGACAAAATGTTCGCCAAGCGGCACCTCGCCCTTGGAGGCGAACAGCGCCTTGGGTTCGAGCATGATGACTGGATCGCCGGCCCTCAGCGCTGTCTTCATCAGCCCCTTGGCATCGGCCGGGCTCGAGGGAACGCAGACGATGAGGCCCGGCATATGGGCGAAGACCGGATGATAGATGCCGCTGTGGTGCGGGCCGGAACTGCGCAGCGCGCCGGCGCCGACGCGCACCACCATCGGCGCGCTCATCAGTCCGCTGGTCATGTAGCGCAACTTGGCGGCCTGCAGGAAAATCTGGCCGGCGGTCTCGAAGGCGAAGTCGGCGAACATCAGGTCGGAGACCGTGCGCGCGCCGGTAGCCGAGGCGCCGACGGCGGCGGCGGTGAAGCCCTGTTCGGAAATCGGCGTATCGACCATGCGCTCGGCGCCGAACTCCTGCCAGAGGTTTCTGGTGTGGGCGAAGCTGCCGCCACGCTCGCCGATGCCTTCGCCAAAATAGAGGATTGCCGGATTGGCGCGCATTTCCTCGGCGATGCCGTCGCGTACCGCCTCGAGCCAGCCTTGCGTGCGCGTCTCGCCGACGGCGCGCGGCTGCAGCGCTGCCGGCGGGTTGATCGGATCGGCAAAGACATGCAGGCGCACCGTTGCCGGGTCGGGCTCGGGCGAATTGCGGGCAAAGCTCAGCGCTTCCTCGACCACCTTGTCGATCCGCGTTTCGATGGCGGCGAGAGCTTCCGTGTCGGCGATGCCATAGTCCTCGACCAGCTTCTTGCGGAACATGTCGATCGGATCGCGCCTGATCCAGGCGTCGAGTTCTTCCTGCGTGCGGTAGGTGCCGATGACTGGATCGCCCTCATGGTGGCCGACGGTGCGATAGGTCTTGGCCTCGATCAGCGTCGGACCTTTGCCGGCGCGGGCGCGCTCAGTCGCTTCCTTCATTGCGAGCCAGACGGCGAAGACGTTGTTGCCGTCGACGGCAACGCCTGGCATGCCGTAGGACGCGGCCCTGGTGGCGATTTCGGGATTGAGCGTGACGGATTTCAGCGGCGTGGCGGTGGCGTAGAGATTGTTCTCGCAGACGAACACCGCCGGCGCGCGCTGCACGGCGGCAAAGTTAAGCGCCTCGTGGAAGCCACCATGATTGGCGGCGCCATCGCCGAAGAAGGCCACGCCGATGTCGTCACGGCCCTGCTGGCGGGCGCTCATACCGATGCCGACCGCATGGCCGATGCCGGCGGCGACGATGCCATTGGTGCCAAACAGGCCGACCGAACGGTCGTAGAGATGCATAGTGCCGCCACGGCCGCCGCAAATGCCGTCGACCTTGCCGAACAGCTCCGCCATCACACGTCCGGGGTTGGCGCCCTTGGCCAGCGCGTGGCCATGGCCACGATGGGTTGATGTGACCCAGTCGGTCGGCCTGAGATGCGCGCAGACGCCGACGCCCGTCGCCTCCTCGCCGATATAGAGATGCAGGAAGCCGGGCGTTTCGCCCTTGCGGCAAGCGATTTGGGCGATGCTTTCGAAGCGGCGCAACAGCACCATGCGTTCGAACAGATCGAGCAGAATCTTGCGGTCGGGGAGGTTTGGCGCACCCCTGGACTCCTCGCGCGTGCGCGCCGCAGACATTGCCACCAAAGCCTCCCTGAATACGTCTGACGCCGGACGGCAGAGCGCCGGCGGCGAGCTTGTTGGTCGCTCGCTTCGGCGCATAATAGATTATAATAGCATAATGTCTACCGACACTGAACAGAGGCGCGCGGGCGCTAGATTTTGGTGATCCGGACCGTGGCGTCGGGACGCTCGAACAGCTCCGGCCGCAAGCTGAGGCCAAGTCCCGGCCCCTCCAGCGGCATGACATGGCCGTCGCTGACCAGCGGAATGTCGGCGACGATCTCGGTGTACCAGCCGGTGAAATAGGCCCGCACCGCTTCCTGATAATTGACGTTCGTCAAGGTCGCCGACAGGGCGCAACTGGCGGCATAGACGATCGGCCCGGTACAGTCGTGCAAGGTGACCGGCAGTTCGCTGGCTTCGGCCATGTTGGCTATCTTGCGAGCCTCGGACAGACCACCGCACCAGGCGAGGTCGATCATGATCACCGAAGCGGCGCGCTTGTCGATCAGTTGCTTGAACATCTGCCGCGACGCGAGCCGCTCGCTGGCGGCGATCGGGATCGAGGTATGGCGGGCAAGCTCGGCCATGGCGTCGAGCTCGTTGTAGCGGATAGGCTCCTCCAGCCAGGCGACGTCGTAGGCTTTCAGCGCCTCGGCGATGCGCAGCACCGGCGGCAAGGTCCACAGGCCGTGCAGTTCGACCATGATTTCCATGTCGCGGCCGACGGCGTCGCGGATTTTCTGGAACGGCTGCAGCGCGCTGTCGAGGTCGGCCAGCGAAATGCGCGTACCGTTCGAGGCCTCGGCGGCAATGTCGAACGGCCATATCTTCATCGCCTTGATACCTTCGAATTTCAGGCTTTTGGCGAGGTCGCCGGCATTGTGGCGCCAGGCGAGCAGATCCTCATACGGGCCTTCGTTCGAATCGCCTGCCTTGAGCGACCAGTCCTCGCCGCGCTCGAACAGAGCGTTCTTCTTCGTGGCGCGGACATGTTTGTAGCCGGCGCAAGTGTTGTAGATCGGCACGGTCTTGTGGGTACGGCCGCCAAGCAGCCGCCAGACCGGCTCGCCGAGCGCCTGGCCATATATATCCCAGAGTGCGATGTTGACGGCGGAATTGCCACGCACCTCGGCGCCGGAATCGCGCGCGCCGACATAGACGCTGCCCAACGTACGGTCATGCAGTTCGATGTCGCGCGGGTCCTTGCCCAGAAGGTAAGCGGCGACATTGTCGTGGATGTAGGAGGCGACCGGCCCCGGCGCCCAGAAGGTCTCGCCGGTGCCGATGAGGCCGGCATCGGTGTGGACGCGCAGCCAGAACAGGAACGGGAACTCCGCCAGTTGCAGCGTTTCGAGCGCGACGACTTTCATTTTTTCCTCCCTGTACCGACCGACCGCTCGGTCGGCGGACAATAGCACATCCCCGTTGACAGCCATTTATGGTACCGGTATCAATTTCGTCAAGATGGCCACCGGGAGGGTGCTCGCATGCCTGCCGAAATTCTCGATACCACGCCACGCAGAGCGCTGGTCACGGGCGCCGCCGGCGGCCTCGGCCGCGAGGTGGCGATACAATTGGCGGCCCGTCGATGCGCGGTCGCCATCGCCGACATCAACGCCGAAGGCGCGACCGAGACCGCTCGCCTTGTTCGGGAGAAAGGCTCCGAGGCCGAGACGATCATCGGCGACTTCACCAGGGAAGGCGCGCCGGAGGCAGCTGTCGAAAAGGTGGTCGCGCGTTGGGGCGGTATCGACATCCTCGTCAACAATGCCGGTTATGGTGTGATCGAGCCGTTCCTCGACGCCACTTACAAGTCCTGGACACGCACGCTGGCGCTCAATGTCACGGCACTTGCCATGGCCTGCAAGGCGGCTGGCCGGGTGATGCGCGAGCAGCGTTCGGGGCGCATCATCAACATCACCTCACCCGGTTCGCGCATGGCGCTGCCCGACTACACCGCCTACACGGCGAGCAAGGCCGGCGTCGATTCCATCACCCGCGCCGCGGCGGTTGCATTGGCGCCCTACGGTGTACTGGTCAACAGCCTGGCGCCGGGCATGATGGACACCGAGATGCAGCGGTCGACCGAGGTCGACCTCGCCCGCGCCAATGGCCGCGACGACCTGCAAGCCTTCCTCGACGAGCGCACCCGACGGATCCCGCTCGGCCGACGCGCCGAGATTTCCGAAGTCGCCGAGGCCGTCGTCTGGCTCTGCCTCGATTCGCCCAAATACATGACCGCTGAGCGCCTCAACATGTCGGGCGGGCTCGACAAGGACTGACCTTATGTTGCGAAATTCCCCACCCGGCAGTGCCGATATTGGCGCGCTCGAACGCAAGGCGACACGGCTGCGCCGGCACATGCTGACCATGGCGCGCGGACAGGGCCAAGGCTATATCGGCCAGGGCCTCGGCATCGCCGATGTGCTGGCCGCGCTCTACTTCCACGAACTGCGCTACGATCCGCAGAATCTGGTATGGCCCGATCGCGACCGCTTCCTGCTGTCTACCGGACACTATTCCATTGCACTGTGGGCGGCGCTGGCCGAGGCCGGCATCATCCCGGTCGAGGAACTCACCACCTACGGCGCCGACAATAGCCGGCTGGAAATGTCGACACTCGACACCACGCCCGGCGTCGAGGTCATCGGCGGTTCGCTCGGCCATGGTCTGGGACAAGGCGTCGGCCAGGCGCTGGGCTTGCGCGTCGACAAATCCGACGCGCGCGTCTTCGTCGAGTTGTCCGATGGCGAAATGCAGGAAGGCTCGACCTGGGAAGCGGCGATGTCGGCCAGCCATTTCAGGCTCGACGGGCTGGTGGCGCTGATAGACTGCAACGGCATACAGGCCGATGGGCCGGCGGTGCTCGAGATGGAACCGGTCGCCGACAAATGGCGCGCCTTCGGCTGGCAGACATCGGAGATTGACGGCAACAACATGAAGGCGGTGGTCGGTGCGCTGGCCGGCGCACGCGACCGCAACGGCAAGCCGAAGGCGATCGTGCTGCGCACATTGCCGGGCAAGGGCGTGCCGCGCATTGAGACCAGCGAGAAATCGCATTTCTTCCGCATAGACATGACGCAGTGGGACGGCATCATCGCCGAGTTCGAAAAGACCGTGGGAGCAACCCAATGAGCAGCACGGCGATTGAGCCCGGACGCACGCTGCCCATGGGCCAGGACGAAGCGGTCGGCGGTGGCCAACGGAGCGTGGAGGCACCGTTCGGCAAGGCTTTGGCGCGGCTTGGCCAGAGCCGCCCCGACATCGTCGGGCTGACCGCCGACCTCGGCAAATACACCGACATATTGCCGTTCCGCGATGCCTTTCCGGAACGTTTTTTCAATGTCGGCATGGCCGAGCAGAATCTGGTCGCCGTCGCCGCCGGACTGGCGCGCACCGGCAAGGTGCCTTTCGCCACCACCTATGGTGTGTTCGCGACCCGGCGCGCCTATGATTTCGTCGCCATCGCGCTCGCCCACTCCAGCCTCGACGTCAAGATCGTTGCCGGACTGCCGGGATTGACCACCGGCTATGGCGGCACGCATCAGGCGATTGAGGACCTGGCGCTGATGCGCATGATCCCCGGCCTGACCATCATCGACCCCTGCGATGCCACCGAGATCGAGGCTGCGACCGACGCGATCGCCGAGCATCGTGGTCCAGTTTATATGCGGCTGCTGCGTGGCAACGTGCCGGTGGTATTTGAAGCTGGCTATCGCTTCGAAATAGGCAGAGCGCGACAGCTTCGCGAAGGCTCGGATGTCGGCATCATCTCGACCGGCTTGATGACCGAGCGAGCGCTGGACGCGGCGGAAGCCTTGCGCAAACAAGGCATCTCCGTCGGAGTGTTGCACGTGCCGACGATAAAACCGTTCGACGCCGAGGCGGTGGCCGAATTTTCGACCGGCTTCAACCATATCGTCACGGCGGAAAACCATGTTGTTGTCGGCGGCTTGGCGAGCCTTGTGGTCGAGACCTTGTTCGATGCCAGCATCGCGAAGAAGGTAACGCGCATCGGCCTGCCCGACCGCTATATCGAATGCGGCGCGGTGCCGACCTTGCAAGCGAAGTACGGCCTGACGACCGAGGCCGTCATCGCAACGATCGCCGCCCTGAATTAGGACTGCCGCATGAAGATCACAGAGATCGAGACCTTTGCCGTCGGCGCGGGCTGGAAGAACTGGCTGTTCGTCAAAGTGCATACCGACAAAGGCATCCACGGCGTTGGCGAAGGCACGCTGAACGGCTTCATCAAGACCACCGAAGCCGGGGTGCACGAGCTCAAGCATCTCGCCATCGGCCAAGACCCGCGCCGCATCAATGCGCTGGCCAAGCGCTTGCTGGACAGCGTTTCGCTCGATGGCGGCCATATCCACCGTACGGTGATCGCGGCGATCGAGGTCGCCTGTTGGGATATCCTGGGCAAGAGCCTCTGCGTGCCGATCCACCAGTTGCTCGGCGGCCAGGTGCGCGACAGCGTGCTCGGCTACGCCAATGGGTGGTACCGCACCGAACGCATGCCGGAAGCCTTCCTCGAGGCCGCCAAAGCGGTTTTGGCCAAGGGTTTTAAGGCATTCAAACTCGACCCTTTCGGCACCGCGCAAGGGTTTATTTCGCGCGAGGAATTGGACCTCTCCTACGCTATCTGCCGGATGCTGCGCGACAGCTTGCCCACGGACACGCTGATCCTGATCGACGTGCATGCCCGCTTCACCGAGATCGCGGCGCTTCAGGCAGCCCAGAAATTTTCCGATCTCGACATTTACTGGTGGGAGGAGCCGACCTCGCGCGACCGGCAGGAGACCGTGCATGAAGTGGCGCATCGCTCGCCGATCCCGGTTGCGACCGGCGAGATGTACGACACGGTCGGCCAGTTCTACACGCTGGCCGCCGGCGGCGGCGTCAACATCTTCCAGCCTGAGCCGATGTCGCTCGGCGGCATCGGGCCGTCGATGCAGGTGGCCAATCTGGCGCTCGCGCATGGCAGCCATATCGCGCCGCACCAGAGCGGTGGACCGGTGGCTACGGCGGTGTGCCTGCAGCTCGCGGCAGCGGTGCCGAATTTCCTTATCCAGGAGCATTTCGACGCCTTCAACGACCCGTGGACACGCGACCTGGTGACCTGGCACCCAACCGTCAATCCCCACAATGGCCACCTGTCGTTGCCGGACGCGCCGGGGCTCGGCATCGATCTCAACATCGATGCGATCAAGGATCATCCCTACGATCCCGATGCCTATCTCAACGTCCACGCCGAAGGCTGGGAAAAGCGCCTCGGACGACGTGAAGAGACCGGCAGGAAGAAACCCTGATCAGGCGCTTTCGCGGTCGACGATCTCGAAGCCGAGGCTGGTGATGGTCGGCACCTTGGTGTCGCCGCCGAGCCTTGCCAGCAATTGCCGCACGGCGCGCCGGCCCATCTCGTAGCGGTTGACCTTTACCGTGGTCAGCGGCGGATAGAGCTGCGCGGCCAGATCCATGTCGCCATAGCCGGCAATCGCGATCCTGCCCGGCACCGCCCAGCGGCGGCGGTGGCACTCCTGCACGGCGCCGACGGCCAGCGTGTCGCTGGAGAAGAAGATGGCATCGATATCCCTGTGACGGGAGGTCAGCGTCACCAGCGCCTCGGCGCCGCCTTGCGCGGTGATCGGCACCTCGACCTCCATGTCGGCATGGTTCTTGATGCCGAGTTCGGTGAGCGCGGCATGATAGCCGGTGCGGCGCTGCTGTAGGCGATCATTGCCATGGATCGGCGTCGAGACGAAGCCGATGCGCTTGTAGCCCTTGGCGGCCAGATGCATGGTCATGGCATAGGCCGTCTCGAAGTTGGAGACGCCGACCACCATGTCGATCGGCTTGCGGCCCTTGATTTCGGAAATCTCGACGATCGGCGCACCGCTGCTCCTCAGAAGCCCGCGCGCCGCCTCGCTTTGTACGAAGCTCTGCAGGATCATGCCGACCGGGCGCCAGCCAAGCAGGTTGCGGATCGATTTCTCCTCGGCCTCCTGCGTGAATTCGCCTTGCACCAGAAGCATCGAGTAGCCGCTCTCATGGCATTCGTCCGACATGCCTTGCACCTGTTCGGCAATGCCCGAATTGATCAGCGGCGGCACCACCGTGCCGATCATGCGGCCATTGCCGCGCATGCTGGAGGCCAGCCGGTTGGGCACGAAGCCGGCCTGCTCGATAGCCTCAAGCACTTTCGCGCGCGTCTCGGGCGAGACCATGTCGGGATTGGACAGCGCCCGCGATACCGTCATCGGCGCGACACCAACGCGCTTGGCGATCTCGCGGACACCAAGGCGCTGCCGCTTCTTCTCGCCCGCCGGCGGCTCGTCGACCATCACCATGCTCCAAGAGAGCGCGATCCGTCAGCAATGTCCCGCGGACCGCGGCGTAAACGCCCATTCATAGCGGTTGGCGCGAATGCATTCCAGCGATGGAGCTGGCTATGCACTGCCAGGAAATTCGCCGTTGACAAGTTATAATATTATAATCTTAATGGCCAAGAGGAGTGCGCCAGGATCGGCACAGGTGAATGGAGCCGGCCGCAAGAGCCGGCGACAGGCGCCGCCAGGGAGGTCAGGATGAACAGCGCGGCTGAGGTGAGCGCGCCGCTCCGGGACGCGCGATCGTTCCGGCGGCGACTGATAGGCTTGATTGCCGTCGGCGAAGTCGGCGTGCTGGCGGCCATGGCGTTGCTGATCGCCTTCTTCTGGCTGATCGAACCGGCTTTCCTGTCGGAGCGCAACATCCGCGCCATTCTCAACGTCGTCTCCTTTGTCGGCATCATCGCCATCGGCCAGACCATCCTGCTGGTCGCCGGCGAATTCGACCTGTCGGTCGGCTCGGTGGCCGGGTTGTCCGCCGTGATCGCCGCCAAGCTGATGACCGCGGCCGCCCTGCCGGTGACCGTCGGCGTTCTCGGCGGCGTTGCCGTCGGTGCCCTGATCGGCCTGCTGAATGGCCTGATCGTCGTCAGGGTCGGCATCCCCGCCTTCATCCAGACGCTCGGCATGCTGTTCATCGGCCAGGGCCTGATCCAGGTGGTGACGGGCGGTTATCCAGTCTATCCGCTGCCCGAGGCGATCAACACGATCGGTGGCACAGATCTCGCCTTTGGGCTGGGCTGGAGCTTTGCCTTCTTCATCGTCGCCGCCATCCTTGCCGACTTCGTGCTGCGGCGCACCGTTCTCGGGCGCAACATGTATGCCACCGGCGGCAACAAGGAAGTGGCGCATCTCGTCGGCATCAAGACCAGCGCCTACAAGATCGGCGCCTTCATCACCGTCGGCGCGCTGTCGGCGATCGCCGGCATGTTCGTCATGGCCGATCTCGGCAGCGGCGGCACTTCGATCGGCAGCGGCTGGGAACTGACGGTCATCGCCGGTGTCGTGGTCGGCGGCGTCAGCCTGTTCGGCGGCGCCGGCACGGTGGCCGGCGGCGTCGTCGGCATTCTCATGCTGAAAGTGGTGCAAAGCGGCCTCGTCGTCATCGGCGTCAACTCCAACTGGCAGCAGATCGCGGTCGGCGTGATCATGGTCATGGCTGTCGGCCTCGACATCGTGCGCCGCCGCTATTTCATCGCCGGCGCTTGAGAGGCCGTGGATATTGCACCGGCAAAATGCCGGCCAACCAAGGGAGGTAAGACATGAAAATCCATTTGAAAAAGAGGGTGATCCGAGCCGCATTGGTAGCGGCGGCCGTTGCCACCTCGCTGGGCTCGGTGAGCTTGGCCCGAGCGGCGGACATCCACCTGCTCTGGGTGCAGGCGATGAAGGATCATCCCGTGCACCGGCTGATGCAGGCCGGTTTCCTCAACAAGTGCAAAGAGCTCGGCTACACCTGCGAGGTCGTCGGCGACCCGAGCGCCACCAACTGGGACATCCCCGCAACGCTGCCGCTTGCCGAAGCCGCCCTCGCCCGCACCAAATACGATGCCATCGGCGTCTACGGTCCCGATCCGGCCATCTATTCCTACATCTCCAAGCTGGCCAAGGAGGGCTTCCCGATCGTCACCTGGCACGTGCTGCCGCCCGAAGGGACCGTAAACGGGCTGAAAGCGGCAACGGGCGAGAACATCGCCGAGGCCGGGACCAACGCCGCGATCGCCATCGGCGACAAGCTCGGCGGCAAGGGCACGGTGGCACTGACGCAAGGCGCCTCCAACGACACCGAAAACGCCATGTCGGATGCCTTCCGCAAGACCATCGCCGCGAAATATCCCGGCATCAAAGTGCTCGACACCCAGATGGAAGGCTTCGAACCCTCGGCGGCGGAAGCCAAGGCGGTGGCGATCCTGCAAGGCAATCCCGACGTGACCGCCGCCTTCGGCACTACCGGCAACAGCATCCAGACCTGGTCGGGGGCGGCCCGCAAGGCCGGGCGCGATGTCGTCATCATCGGCATGGATTATATTCGGCAGAACCTCGATCTGGTAAAATCGGGCGCCGCCTACGGCATCGTCGCGCAGCCGCTCTATGAAGAGAGCGCCAAGGTCGCCGAGCTGCTGGGCGATCTGGCCCAGGGCAAGACCGTGCCCTACAGCAATCCGCTGCCGGCCAAGGTGATCACATCAGCCGACCTCGCCCCCTACTACAAGATGCTGGACAGCGCCGGCCAGTAACAGCTCCCGCCGGGTCCGCTTGCGCGGGCCCGGTGCCTTTTGAGAGGATCGCCGTGTCCAACACCGCCCAAGCGCCTCTGTTCTCGGCCCACGCACTCGCCAAGAATTTTGGCGGCGTGCAAGCACTGCGTGGTGTCGACTTCGATGTGACATCGGGCGAAATCCATGCCCTGCTTGGGCAGAATGGCGCCGGCAAATCGACCCTGGTGAAAATCCTCAACGGTGTGCATCCGGCCGGCTCCTACACCGGCGCCATCCAACTTGACGGACGGCCGGTCAGTTTCGCCTCGCCTGCCGATGCGCGGTCGAACGGCGTCGGCTATGTGCCGCAGGAAATCGAGGTGCTCGAGCAGCTTTCGGTCGCCGAGAACGTCTTTGCCGGCCGGACCGGTCTCAGTGACGGCATGCTCGTCCACCAGCGCCAGCTCGAGCAGCGCGCCGGCGCGATCTTTGCCGAGCTTGGCATCGACATCAATCCCCGGGCCTATGTCGCGTCGCTGACCTCGGCGCAGCGCCATCTGGTGATGATTGCGCGCGCCATCGTGCTGAAGCCGCGCGTGCTGATGCTGGACGAGCCGACGGCCTCGCTGTCGGGCACGGAAGTCGACGCGCTGTTCAGCGTACTGCGGCGCCTGAAGGCGCAAGGCGTGGCGATGATCTACATCACCCATCGCCTGCCCGAAGTGCTCGCCATCTGCGACCGCGCCACCGTGCTGCGTGACGGACAAGTGGCGGTACGCATCGCAAGGGAGGATTTCGATGCCGAGACCTTCATCTTCTCGATGTCGGGCCAAAGGCTGCATCGGCTGTTTCCCGAGCATGTTGCACCTGTCGGCGCGCCGACCGCGCTGGAGGTTCGCCGTCTCACTGTCGCCGGCCACAGCGGCGCTGTTCATGGCGCGAAGGATATCAACCTCTCGGTGGCCGCCGGCGAGATCGTTGGACTGGCGGGGCTGCTCGGTTCCGGCCGCAGCGAGATCCTGCACGGCATCTATGGCCGGGTGCCGGCCGAG
This sequence comes from Mesorhizobium sp. M0601, assembly GCF_040320845.1. NCBI lineage: Bacteria > Pseudomonadati > Pseudomonadota > Alphaproteobacteria > Hyphomicrobiales > Phyllobacteriaceae > Mesorhizobium > Mesorhizobium sp. M0601. The sequence continues at coordinate 59,612 of NZ_JAMYQK010000031.1, read as the reverse complement.
GGCGAAATCCGTGTCGCTGATCAGCCTGTAGCGATCAAATCGCCAAGCAATGCCCGCGCCGCCGGCATCGCCTTGTTGACCGAGGATCGCAAGCGCGACGGCCTGCTGTTCAACCTGCCGGTCGGCGCCAACATCACCATCGGCAATCTCGCGCCCCTATCGCGGCATGGCATGGTGCGCGGCGGACTGGAACGCAGCTCGATTCTCGCCGCCATGCGCGCGCTCAACGTCAAGGCATCGTCGCCGCAGACCGCGGTCACCCATCTTTCGGGCGGCAACCAGCAGAAGCTGCTGTTTGCCCGCGTGCTGATGCGGACGCCGAAAGTGCTGCTGCTCGACGAGCCGACCAAGGGCGTCGACGCGGCAACCCGGCACGAGATCTACCGGCTTGTGGTTGAGCTCGCCGAGAAAGGCGTGGCCTTGCTCATCGTCGCTTCCGAGCTTGAAGAACTGATCGGCCTTTGCGACCGCTGCCTCGTCGTTGCCGATGGCCGCATCGTCGACGAATTCGGCCGCGGCGAAGGCGGCGAAGACCGCGTGCTGCGCTCGGTGACGGCAGCGCAAGCGGAACGCCACGTGATAGCTTCACAGGTCTCTGCATGATCTTTGCCGGCAAACGCGTTTTCGTCACGGGGGCTGCGACCGGTATCGGCCGGGCGACAGCGGAGTACCTTGCCGCCGAAGGTGCCAAGGTCTTTGGCGCAGGGCTGCATGGCGAAGAGGGAAACGCGCTCGCCGGTCGCTATACCGGAAGCCAGCTGATCTTTCACCAGAGCGACCTCACCCGCGAGGCCGAGGTGCAGGCGGCCGTGGCGGCAGCGACAGGGCGGTTTGGCGGTCTCGACGCGGTCATCAACTGCGCCGGCATCTATCCGACCGGCAAGCGGCTTGAAAAGCTTTCCGACGAGGAGTGGGACAGGACCATCGCCGTCAATTTGACGGCCATCTTTCGCGTCTGCCGCGCGACCTTGCCGCTGCTGCGCGCGGCCGGCGGCGGCTCGATCGTCAACATCGCCTCCGTGCATGCCGACGCAACGGTTCCCGGCGTGCCTGCCTATGCTGCGACAAAGGCGGCGGTCGTCGGCCTGTCGCGGCAGATGGCGCTTGACTATGCCGTCGACCGTATCCGCGTCAACGCCGTGCTGGTCGGTTCCGTCGCCACGAGGATGACGCTGGACGGGCTGGAAGCGGCCGGCGGTGCGGAAGCACTGGGCCTGTCCTTCGAGCCCAACAGGATCGCGCGCATCGCCAACCCTTCGGAGATCGCCACGGCAATAGGCTTCCTGATCTCCGATGCCGCGTCCTTCGTGACCGGCAGCGCCATGCAGGTGGATGGCGGCCTGCTGGCGCGGCTGCTCTAGGTGTTAACCGCAAAGGGCATGAACAAGACTGTGCCAGCAGCGTTCTCGCCGGGGGCAAGCACGATCACGCCTTCGTCCGGATCGTCCCATCTGCCCCGGTTGAATGCGCCGGAGGCGTTGGTTTGCGGCTCGACGCAGAAATACGGTTTTGTGGGATCGGCATAAAGCATCAGATGCTTGAAGACGGGATCCGCAGCGATCCGCAACCCGACGCCGCGTGACGGAAAGCGAAGGGTCGCTTCGCCGCTCCAGCCGCCATAGTCGTTGTTGCGCCAGCCGCCCGACAAGGGCCGAGTCTCGGCATAGTCGAGTTCGGGTGGAAGCGTGATCCGATCACCGGAAATGCTCTCCGGTCCTTCGAGATAGAAGTGCCTGGCCTTGAACTGCAGCGTCACGTCCGGATTGCGATCGAACCAGGGATGCAGGCCAAAGCCGAACGGCATGTCGACCGGCCCAGTGTTGGTCAGTGTCATGGTCACGCTAAGGCCCTCCTCGGAGACTACGAAAGCCTGCGTCGCGCGGTAGGAATAGGGCTCCGGTCCCGCGGCGATGTCCAGCGACAGCGTCGCGTCGATGGCGCCTGCCTTGGTGACAGTCCAGGAGTGTTGCCAGCCGCTGCCATGCACGTTGAATTTTTCCGGCGGATTGTTGGGCAGGACCTGCCAGCGTTTTGCTGCGAACTCGAAGGCGTTTCCGGTGATGCGGTTGGCGTAGGGCATCATCGGGAACATGGCAACGCCAAGCACATCGCCGGCGTCAAGATCCTCCTTCGAAAGCCGGCGCATGAGATCGATGCCGTGCCAGCGCAGCGAGCTGACGCTGCCGCCGATTTGCGGCACCAGGGCGACCTCAAGCGCTTCGGCCTTGAGCGTCAACCGATCAGAAATTGCGCCCATAGCCTGCCATCCATCCACCATCGACACCCAGCATCTGGCCGGTCGCATAGGTGTTCAGTGGATCGCAGAAGAACAGCACGGCCGCAACTGCTTCCTCGATGCTGCCGGCGCGGCCGACCGGTGTGTGGCTGAGCATGGCGTTGTCGCCCGAAACCATGGTTTCATCCCCGACCGTGCCGACGCCAACGGCATTGACCAGCACCTTAGGGCCGAACTCCATGGCCAGCGTGCGCATGCCGGCAAGGATCGAGGCGTTCTCCATGGAAAAGCGCGGATGGCGGCGCATCGGCATGCCGGCGGTCACCGACAGCAGGAAGACGATGCGCCCGCTGCCGCGCTCGGTCATGGTCACGGCAGCCTTGCGCGCATCGGCGTAGTGAGACCGCGGATCGCGCGTCGCCGTTCCTGGCCACAACGCGCAGGAGATCAGCAGGATATCGGCGGCCCGTGCATGGGAACCCTCGACCAGATGGCCGCCATTGGCCTGCAACGCGGCAAGTGCGGCCTCGGCCACCGGATTGGTGTCGCCATCGAGTGCGTAAGCAGTGCCCTCGAGATCGATTTCCATGCCCGCACTCACATCATGTATCCTGCTGTCCAGCCGCCATCGACGGCCAGCACCTGGCCGTTGATATAACTGGCGGTGGGGGAAGCAAGGAACAGCACCGCCTCGGCGATCTCCTCCGGCCGGGCCGGCCGGCCAAGCGGCACATGGGCGAGGAATTCTTCGGTACGTCCGGCGAACTTGCCGTCCTCGCCATAGAACAGTTTGGCGGTCAGCGCTGTCATCACTGAACCCGGCGCGATCGCATTGGTCAGGATGCCCTTTTCGCCCAGTTCAATCGCCATCGAGCGCGTCAGGTGGATGATGCCGGCCTTGGCGGCGACGAACGGGCTCTGCAGGCGCATCGCCGCCAAGCCGACCACCGAGGCGATGTTGACGATGCGGCCGCCTCTGCCGGCTGCAAGCATCGGCACAAGCGCCGCGCGGCTCATGATGTAGAGGCCGTCGAGATCGATGCCGGTGATGCGATCCCATTCCTCGACTGGAAATTCATTGATGGTGACGCGGTGCGCCAGTGTGTTGACGCCGGCATTGTTGACGAGAATGTCGAGGCGGCCGTAGCGCGCCATGGTGGCGGCGATCGCGTCGTCCACCGAAGCCGGATCGCGGATGTCGACGGCACAGGCCATCGCGCTGCTCAGGGTTGCCGCTACGCGCTCGGCGCCTTCCATGTCGATATCGGCGACAACGATTGCAGCATCATTGTCGGACAGCCGTTTGGCGATAGCGCTGCCGATCGCTCCCGCTGCACCAGTGACCAGCGCTGTCTTACCTCTCAAATCGCATCGCATGCGTCATTCCCCACCTTCGATCAGAATTATGCTATTATAATGCTATAGGCTTCACAACAGAGCAGATTCGAACCGGAAGGAACGTCACAAACGCATCGCATAACATTGCCTGAGGTGCACGAGGCACGCAGCGTCGGCTTCACCAGTAGCGGGCGCCGGTCCGACCCCCCGCAGGAATAGACAGCCGCTTGACACGAGCCTTCTGAGGGTAAGGCACTCCTTGCGCCAGATTTGTAGCCAGGACGGCCTCGTCAGCCGCTGCAGCGAAGTCGGAACTGGCAGCGCGATGAGTGGGGGGAAAGGCGGTATCCCTCTCCCGCTACCATAACTACCTTTGTCCAACCCGGAGACATAGGTAACAGATTGTACCTAAGACATGGGTGACAACCTCGTGCCGAACGGGTTGTCGATGGTCTGCAAGGTCCTCTGTTCCAAGTCGATATACCCGAGATCGTAATGCATGAAGCTGACGAGCCAAATGCCGTCGTCGACCTCCTTGATTCCCAGCCTCTGACCGGCGAGCACGGTCGAGACGTTGATCTTCTTCCTGTGCATGCAGATGCGGCCGCAAGCGGTAACTAGGCCAAAGGATTGGGCAAGGAAATTCAGCTCCCTCAGCCTCTGACGATCATCCGCTCTACAGCCGTCCCTCCTGCGGCCAGCTTCATCAGATCGGTGTCGAAATTGACATCGGCAGCGCTGCGCTCCGCGCGCGCCGCATTGCCTGCGAACTGGTGTTGATAGCCTTTCCATGCCGCGTCCGCGATGGATCGGCTGGTGCCACTCAACAGGAACTGGGTGAGCTCGGTAGCAGCTCGATCGATGCGACCGCCGAGCTCCGGCGACCCCCAATCTTCCGGGGCAGCAAAGATCGACGTCGGCACGGGAAAAGTGCGCAGAAACGCGAAAAGCGGGCGCATCTGCGCGTCCGCGACCATCGCATGGCGAGCGGTGCCGGCCGTCGCGGCGAGGATCACCGGTTTGGCAATGAGCAAGTCGTTGTCGAGGATATCGATGAACGACTTGAACAGCCCGCTGACACCGGCCTTGTAGACTGGCGTGGCGGCAACGACGGCATCCGCGCCGGCAAGCGTTTCGATTACGGACTGCACCTTGGCCTCGGGAAATCCGGCCACCACGGCACGCGCAATATCGACTGCAAGCGGAGCCAGGTCGATGACGCTAAGGACGGCGGTCTTTCCCGTACCAGTGATACGTTCGATGCTCTTCTGTGCGATGCGGTCGGCCAGCATCCGCGTTGTGGAGGGATCATTTACGCCTGCGTTCACCACGACGAGCCGTATGGGCTTCCCCCTGTTCTCGATGGTCTTCGTCATCTCTCTAATCCTTTCCCTGAAGACACCACCGGGGGCCTACCGCTTTGCGACATTGCCGGACCGGGCGGCCTGCCCCACGACCAGCGGGGCGCGCGCTGTAACGTTTTCGTCAGTATCGTGATACGGCCGGACATCCGTCAGGTTGTCTCCGCGATTGGCATTCGGACGCGGCTGGCGCGGCGGCTGGTCTCCATACTTGACTTCCACCAGGCTCCGGTGCGTCGGGGCTATGGCGGCGCCCGGCGAGCGTCGCGCCGCCATCTCCTTGCGGAGCACGGGCACCACCTCAGTGCCCAGCAGCTCGACCTGCTCGAGAGCCATCTCCAGCGGCAATCCCATGGCGTCGAGAACCCAGAGTTGCCGCTGGTAGTCGCCGAAGGCTTCCCGGAAGCTCAGCGTCCTGTCAATGACCTCCTGCGGGCTGCCAACACTGAGCGGCGTATCGCGCGAATATTCTTCCAGCCGATAGGTCTTTCCGTAGATGGGGCTGCCTTCGAAATAGGGCCGGAATCGGCCGTATGCGTCCTGCGAGCGCTTGGCGATGAAGGCATAGCCACCAAGCCCGACGACGGCCTGCTCCTTGGTGCCGTGTCCGTAATGCTCGAACCGCTCGCGGTAGAAGTTCACCAGCGGCAGGAAGTGCAGGTTGGGCGCAAGGATGTTGTTGGCGAAATAGCCGTTCCCGTAAAAAGCCGCCTGCTCGGCGATCTCCGGAGTGCGGATCGAGCCGTGCCAGACAAAGGGAGGAACGTCGTCGAGCGGACGCGGGATCGACGTGAAGCCTTGCAGCGGGGTCCGGAATTTGCCTTGCCAATCGACAACGTCCTCGCGCCACAGCTTGTGGAGCAGATTGTAGTTCTCGAGCGCCAGTGCGACGCCGTCACGCATGTCCTGCCCAAACCAGGGATAGACCGGCACTGTATTCCCGCGGCCGAGCATCAGGTCCATCCGCCCCTTCGAGAGATGCTGCAGCATCGCGTAGTCTTCCGCGATCTTCACCGGGTCATTGGTCGTGATGAGCGTCACGGCGGTGCTGAGGATGATGCGCTGCGTCTGCGCGGCGATATGGGCGAGCAGAGTCGTCGGCGAGGACGAGAAAAAGGGTGGGTTGTGGTGCTCGCCGATGGCGAAGACATCAAGCCCGACCTCGTCCGCCCGCTTCGCGATCTTGACGATGGCATCGATCCGCTGCGCCTCGCTCGGCGTGACGCCTGTGATCGGGTTGCGCGTTACGTCGCTGACAGAGAAGATTCCGAATTGCATTTTGAAGCTCCAGGGGCTCGATGTCGGTAGATGTCTGCGTCAAGGGGTCGTGATCCGCGAGTGGCGGGCCGGCCTACCCTCTTCGTGACTCGCCATGCTCAGCGAGCCGGGATCTTGGCTTTCCGCAGCCGGGCCCAGGCAATGAACAAGGACAAGGCGAGCAGCGTCAGGTTGATGGGCAGCATCTTGGCCGTCTCGCCGAGCAGCGCATGCGTGATGATCGCCCCCACCTGTATGAGTGAAAGCCCGACAGCCGCCAGCGGCGTCAGCCAGGGCTTGATCCGCGTCGCGGCCGGCAGGATGAGACCGACAGCGCCCAGCACTTCGAGAGTGCCGATCAGCCGTGTGACGGCTTCCGGTACATGGGTGACGAAGCTCATGCTCGCGGCGAGCGCGTCGATGGGCTGTGTCAGTTTCGCGCCACCGGCTGCCAGATAGAGGAGAGCCAGGAGCGCCTGTGCGATCCACAGCGCCAGGCTCCAACGATTGATGGGGCCGCGAACGGCGCCGGTTTGAGTGTTCATTTTGATCGTCCTTTTCGAAAATAGGGAAATTGGCGGCGGGAGAGCCGACTATGCGCTGCTCGTCGGTGCTGCCGGTGGAACAGGCGGGAAAAATCGGCCCTGTCAGAGGCTTCCCCGCCGCTCCAACCGTGCTCGGCCTGGCGCTTCAGGCGGCCTTTGCGGCCGGACCCTGCAGCTTCGCAAGCTCCTCGTAATACCAGTACACCAGCGCGCGGGCCTTGTCGGCCACCGGCCCCGCCCAGTCGCGGAAGAGTTCGGTAACGACAGCCAAGGCCGTACTGGGGACCGCCCCGGCATGAGTGAGCCGCTGGATCGCCGTGCTGTGGGCAAGCTGCGACCGACCGCCGACGGCGTCGACCGGGAAAGCCACGTCATGGCCGTCCTTGAGCGCATCGATGACCGGGAAAGCAAGGCAGATCTCGGTCCAGAGGGCGCCGATGATCAGCCGTTTGCGGCCGGTCTTCTCGACCGCGGCGCGAAAGGCCGGATCTTCCCACGAGTTCATTGTCGAGCGATCGATCACCTCGATGCCGGGCAGTTCGGCGAGGATCGCCGGAACCGTGGGGCCGTTGACACCCATGTTTGCACCGACCGTCGAGAGAATAATGGGCATGTCGAAAGCCCGTGCAGCCCTGATCAGTAGCCGCACGTTGAGCTCGACCAGGTTGGCCGGCGTTTCGGATCGGATCTGGCTGAACATTTCCGGCTGGTAGTCGATCAGCACCAGCGCAGATTCTTCGTATTTCCACACGTCTTGCACGCTCATCTATTTCTCCATGGGGTTGGTCCGGCGCGGCTATGCCGGATGAACTGACCCACGAAGGATGGCGTTCCTTGTCGGCTTAAGATAGCCTCCGGTTTTGCGATTGATTGTTGCTGAAAGCGGAACGCTATGGAGATTGAGGACGTCAGGACTTTCGTGGAGATCGCGGAGGGGCGAGGCATATCGCCTGCCGCGCGGCGGCTGGGCGTCGCAAAATCCGTCGTCAGCCGCCGACTGGCTCGGCTGGAGGAAACGCTCGGAAGCCAGTTGCTCTCTCGCACGACTCGCGGCGCCGCCTTGACGGAGGCCGGCGCGACGTTCCGCGACCACGCCACTCGCATCCTCGGCGAGTTCGAGGCGGCACAGGATGCGATAGCACCCGATGGCGCGGTGCGCGGGCTTCTGCGTATCGCCGCGCCCCTGTCTGGCGGGCCGAGGCTTGTCGCCCCGGTTCTTGCCGAACTCGCTCGACGCCATCCCTTGCTGCATGTTCATGCAGCCTACAGCGATCGTTTCGTGGATCTGATTTCCGAGGGCTTCGACGCGGGAATCAGGGCGGGATTTCTGCCTGACTCGAGCCTGATCGCCAGACGCATTCGGCCCATATCCGGGATGCTTGTCGCCAGCCCCGCCTATATCGCCGGGCATGGGGCACCGCAAACGCTTGGCCAACTGGCGGATCACGAGTGCCTGTTGCAGGGGACCGAAGCATGGCGGTTCGTCGAAGGAGGCAAAACGATCGCGGTCCATCCTCACGGTCGTTTCAAGGCGGATAACGGCGAAGCGCTCCTTTCGGCGGCGCTGGCCGGACTCGGCGTGGCGGCCCTGCCGGATTTCCTGATCGAGCCCCACATCGCCTCCGGTGCGCTCATCCCCCTGCTTGCCGACCACACGGTGGTCGCGGCAGGGCTTTATGTGGTGCGTCCTCCCGGCGACTTCCCGCCACGCAAAGTCAGAGCGCTGATCGACATCATGCTCGAATATCACGCCGGCTGAGGACGGGCGCCCGACGGCCAATGGAGATCGGCGGCTGTGCACTCTGCGGACCCGGCCGAAGGCTATGGTTAGTATTCGATCGAGACACTGGCAGAACTCGCCTTCAAGCGGCTCAAGAGCGGCATGGGCACCCATAAGCTTCCTGCACGCGATGAGCGGCTCGTCCGAAGCTGGCTCATGGCCCATCTGATCCTGGCGCTGATGATCGACGAGCCCGATCACGCGCCGCTACAAGGTCGCCGTCGGCCGACCGCTTTTCCGCCTGGCCGAAAAGCACCGTACGGATAAGGCCACAAATACGAAATTGGAGACGCCGGAAGGCCATTAGGTGTCTCTCCAGCGAGACAGACTGTCTTATTTCGATGACTTATGGCGCGGGTTTCGAACGCATACCTTCTGCCAAGAAGGAGAACCTACATGATCCAATCCGCTGATCTCAAGCGCGGGGCCTCCACATCCGAACCGCTTGCCCCCGGCCGAGCCTTACGTCTTCAAGCCTATGGCGGCCCCGAATCGCTGACAGTCGATAGCGTATCCGCGCCCGAGCCGGGTCCGGGCGAGGTCTTGGTGTCGGTCAAGGCCGCCGCGGTAAACGGTATCGACTGGAAAATCCGTGAAGGCTACCTCCGCGAGCGCTTCAAGCTGACCCTGCCCGCGACGCTTGGCATCGAAATGGCCGGCGTCGTGCTTCGGACCGGCCCCGGCGTCACAGGCGTGAAGCCCGGGGATCGGGTTATGGCCGCCATCGGTGGCGTCGGAGCCTACGCCGACCATCTGGTCATCAACGCCGAGAAGCTCGTCCTGACGCCGGCATCACTGTCCGACGTGGAGGCCGCGGCCATTCCGGTCGCGGCGATGACAGCCTGGCATGTCATTCAGGCGGCGGATTTCGACCTCTCCGGACGGCGGGTGCTGATCCATGGCGCAGCCGGCGGCGTGGGCGGCTTTGCCGTCCAGTTCGCCAAGGCGGCCAGAGCGACGGTCTTTGCCACGGCCTCGACCAATAGCCTGCCACATGTCCGGGCGCTCGGCGCGGACGAGGTGATCGACTATCGGCAGCAGAACTTCGAGCTGCTTGCGCGCGACATCGATTTCGTCGTCGACCTCGTCGGTGGTGAGGTCGTGAACCGCTCCTGGGCAGTCCTGTCGCCCGATGGCCTTCTCGTAAGCATCGCCGCCACGGACCTCGCATCACGTACGCCGCCAGGCCGCCGCGGCGTCTTTTTATCGAACAAACCTGATACCGCGCGCCTGACCGCGATCGCCCAGCAGGTCGCCGTCGGCGCCCTGCGATCGACGATCGCCGACGTGGTGGGCTTCGATGATTTGGCTTCCGCAATCGAGCGCAATCGCACCGGCCACGCACCCGGCAAGATCGTCGCTGATTTCACCCGCTGATCACCAAGTTTTCAACTTTCAAGGAGTTTATCATGACGACTATCTGGAGTCCGGTCCGCGTGGGCCAAATGGACCTGCCCCACCGCCTGGCCTTGGCCCCGATGACTCGCAGCCGTGCCGAGTTCAACGGCGTACCGGGCGAGCACGCCGCTGAATACTACGCCCAGCGCGCCTCCCTTGGCCTGCTGATAACCGAGGGTGTGCAACCCTCGGCCGATGGCCAGGGCTATTTCGCGACGCCGGGGATCCACGCACCCGAACATGTCGCCGGCTGGCGCAAGGTCACCGATGCGGTTCACGCAAAAGGCGCGAAGATCTTCCTGCAGCTCATGCATGTCGGCCGCATGTCGCACCCGGACAACACGCCGCATCACCGTCAGCCCGTCGCCCCATCGGCCGTCGCGCCCGGTGAGCAGATGTTCACTGCGAGCGGCATGCAGCCCATCCCCGAGCCGCGCGCGCTGACGACCGAGGAAGTCGCCGCCACGGTGCAGGACTTCCGGCGGGCCGCGCGGCTGGCTATCGATGCCGGCGCCGACGGCGTCGAGATTCACGGCGCCAACGGCTATATCGTCCATCAGTTCTTTGCGCCGAACGCCAATCACCGGACCGACGCCTATGGCGGGCCGATCGCTAACCGCATTCGGTTCGCCGTCGAAGTGGCGCAGGCTGTCGCCGATGAGATCGGCGCCGATCGCACCGCTATCCGCCTTTCGCCAGGCCTGCCTTTGGGCGGGCTTGATGAAGGTCCGGAGAGTCCTGCGCTCTATCGCGAACTGGTCGCCGCGCTGGCACCACTGAAGCTGGCCTATCTCCATCTGATGTATGGCGGGGGCGACGAGTTCCTCGCCGACATCCGCCGTGCGTGGCCCACGACCCTGATGGTGCTGCGGCTTGGCCGCACACGCGAAGCCCTGGACCAGGACATCGTCTCGGGCCAGGCAGACATGACCTCGATCGGCCGTTGGGCTTTGGCCAATCCCGACTTCGTCGAGCGTCTGCGGTTGGGCGCGCCCGTCAACGAGCCCGATCCATCCACCTTCTATGGCGGTGGCGCGGCCGGCTACACGGACTATCCGCGGCTTGCGGGCTGATGCGTCGGCTGCTGTAGTTCATCGGACTGCAGCAGCCACCTTCTGGCGGTCGTCGCTTGCGTTATTGGATCAAGCTGGCCCGCGACGTGGGTGATGGCGTTGGCCGACAGAAGGTAACCGTGGCGGCTTCAAATCCGAATGAACGCTGCCAATTCGTCGGGAGTTCCTTTTGGGAACGCTCCTCTCAGATGGTCGAGAAAGGCGGAAACGCGGGCATTCAACAGGCGCCGCGACGGGTAGAGCGTCCACAGTGCCGTATCGGGACCATCCACGTCCCCCCAATGCACCAACGTGCCGGCGGCCAGATCATGACTCACGAGCGATACCGGCAACCGTGCCGCACCCACGCCCATGACGACCGCATCGCGAACCATGATGATCGACGACAGGCTGAGCACCGGGGTGAACGCGATCGTCGTCGGCCCCGTGTCCGGTTTGATATTCCACAACGAGAGTCCTCTGTCCGAGCTCCGCACGACAGCGGGAGCGGCGTCTCCGTCTCGCGGTCTCGCCACTTGCGGGCTCGCCACGATCACAAGCCGATCACGCATGAAGACCCGTCCCACCAGGCTTTCATCGGAACGCGGATTGACGCGAATGGCCAGGTCATACCCTTCTTCGACCATGTCGACTGCACGGTCTTCGGTCGTGACTTCAAGGATAACGTCGGGATATTTGAGCGAGAAGCCTGCCGCCAGCTTACCCATCGCAAGTTGAGAGAAGAGCAACGGTGCACTGATCCGCAAATTTCCACGCGGTTCCCGGTCTCCCGACGCAATCGCTGCGGCCGTCTCCTCCACTTCCGTCAGCAAGCGACTGGTTCGCTCATGCAGGTCCTTTCCCTCCTGCGTGAGCTTCAGGGCACGCGCCCCGCGCTCGAACAAGCGTAGGCCCAAGCTATTCTCCAGTTCTGCGGCGCGCCGCGAGAGCGTCGCCTTGGGGCGCCCTGTGGCGCGCGCGGCTCGCCCGAATCCACCATGACGTGCAACCAGATTGAAGTCGGCTAGGGCGAGCAGGTCCATGTGTTCCACCAGTGAGACAGGGTGTCTACAAATGGCAGCTTCCGGTGCGTTTGTGGACTCCTAAATAGCGCTAACGATCTGATAAAAGCAGGAGTGACCACATGACTATCCTCGTCACCGGTGCAACCGGAACCGTCGGCCGCAATGTCGTCGATCAGCTCATCAAGCGCGGCGCTAATGTGCGCGCGCTCGTCCGCGATCCCTCGAAGGCCAATTTACCAGCCGCCGTTGCCCTCGCCGAAGGCGATCTGCTTGACGTCGATGCGCTGCGCACGGCCTTCTCGGGCGTGTCCACCCTGTTCTTGCTCAACGCCGTGGTGCCCGACGAGTTTACCCAGGCGCTGATCGCCCTCAATCTGGCCCATGAGGCCGGGATCAAGCGGATCGTCTATCTGTCCGTGCTTCACAGCGACATCTACGTGAACGTGCCGCATTTCGCCGGTAAGTTCAGTGTCGAACGCATGCTGGAGCAGCTGGGCTTCAACGCCACCATCCTGCGGCCTGCATACTTCATCAACAACGACTATTCGGTGAAGGACGTGGTGCTCGGTCACGGTGTCTATCCGATGCCGATCGGTGACAAAGGCATCGCGATGGTCGACGCGCGCGATCTCGGTGAGATCGCAGCCATCGAGCTGGTTCGCCGTGAGCAGGCAAGCGAGCCGCTTCCTCTCAAGCGGATCAATGTCGTTGGTCCCGACACGCTGACCGGTGCCGATGTCGCCGCCATCTGGTCGAATGTTCTTGGGCGGACGATCCACTATGGCGGCGACGATACCGCTGGGTTCGAGCAAAACCTCCGAAATTACGCACCGAGCTGGATGGCGCTCGACATGCGTCTCATGGCCGAGCGCTTCCTTGTGGTTGGCATGGTCCCTGAGGCAGGGGATGTTGATCGATTGACCGGCATGCTGGGTCGCCCGCTGCGCTCCTATCGCGACTTCGCAGCGGAAATCGCTGTTTTGGCTTGATCATTCCGCATGTCTGAATATCGGCCTGCCGGTGCGCTTGCAACGCCGGCGGCCGAACGGGGTCATGCGGCGGCATATTCGAGCGCGCATAGCCGCCCCACGGCCAACCCGCAGTGCATCCGGCAAAAGGCATTTGCCATGACCAATACCGTGTTCAAGCCCATCGTCTACCTGCTCCATGGCTGCCCGTTCTGCATGAAGGTTCGCGTGTTCCTGCTTGAGGCGAGACTGCTCGACCAGGTCGACATCCGGCTGGTCGAACAGGGCAGCAAAGAGAAGTGCCAGATCACAGAGAAGCTCGCCGCGCACCTGCCCAAGGTCGGCTTTCCAACTGTCGAGCTAACGCCGGGACAGTATATGACGGAATCCGACGAGATCATCGCCTGGTTTGCCAAGGGCGCCGCCATCGACATCGCGACGCTGCCGACCTTCCAGGATTGTGTCGGCGGTATTTTCAAGGACCACATCAGCCTGTACCGCGAGAACATGCGGCTCCAGCAGCAGGCGGTCTGAGAGCCGGTTCGAAACTGGGTGTTTGACACCGGACCTTGATGGTGCAGTCTCTTCGCCAGTGGGAGAAGCGCTTTGGGTCGGGTTCACCACGGGAGCGTAGTTGTTCACCTATGTGGGCGTCCGGAAGGCAGTCCGCGGCAATATTGTCGGATATGCTTTCTGTTCAGATGCCTCGATTACCGCGGAAGGCAAAGCGAAACGCGCGTTGTGCATGTATTCGCACGGCAATCCGCGCGACCATATCGACCATTCCTGCCATCGCCGCGCGTTCTGGGTGTTTATGAACGCGGGTGTAAAGCAAGTCCTGGCCTGTTCGACCGTTGGCGCCATCGTGGCTGCCTGAATTGCAGCCAAAAGCGCGGCGGGGCAAATCAACGCGGTCTTCCCTATCTGAATGTCGATAGAGGCAGCAGCGTGAGACAAGTGGCGCCGCTTATCAGAGCGCCGGTATCCTGGCCATTCGCCTGTGACAAGCCTCACTGGTCAGGTCGCATCACACTGCCCTGTTTTGCGTTGGTGCACGGCCGCCGCCGTCGGCGACGAGCACAGCACCGGTGACGAAGGAGGCGGCATCGGAAGCCAGGAACAGACAGCAGTTGGCGATCTCAGACGGTTCGGCGACACGCCTGAGCGCAATACGGCCGGTGAGCGCGGTGAACTCCTCGTCGGGCGTCGAGCCGTTGGCCGCTGCCGCCACTTCCATTTCGTAGACGCTCATCGGCGTCCGCACCCAGCCAGGCGCCAACGCGTTGGCGCGGATGCCGTCGGGGCCATGTGCAAAGGCGAGCGAGCGGGTGTAGGAGACGAGTGCTGCCTTGCTGGCCGAATAGGCGACATTTTGGCCGCTGGCGTTGAAGGCGCCGACGGAGGCGATGTTGACGATCGCGCCGCCGCGCTTTTTCATGAGCGGCAGTGCGGCGCGGCAGACCATCATGGCGCCCGTCACATTGACCGCAAAGCTGCGCGCCCAGGTCTCATCGCTCAGGCTCTCCGGCTCGTCGAGGATCATCACTCCGGCGGCGTTTACGACGATATCAAGACACCCGCCGCAGGCGTCGATAGCACGTGCGACATCGTCTGCGCTGGTGATGTCGCCGAGCACGGCGGCACCGCCGCTCGCCTTGACGGCGCCGTCCAGTCCCTCACCGCCGAGGCCGAAGGCGATGACTTCGGCGCCGTGCCGGCCGAACAATTCGGCAGTGGCGCGGCCCATTCCGGTGGCAGCACCGGTGATCAGCGCCTTGCGGCCTTCGAGGCATCGGCTCATGTCAGCCCCCAATGGCGCTCGACGGCGAAGCCGGTTTCCGGCAGCGTTGAGCCGCCGTCGACGACGATCGTCTGGCCGGTAGTGTATTTGGCCTGCTCCGAGGCGAGGTAGAGCATGGCATAGGCAATGTCGTCCGCCTCGCCGAGATGGCCAACGGGGATGTGTTGGCCGAGGCGCCCGGCAACTTCCGGCGCGCTCATCGTGCCCCTGCCCGGCTTGGCTATGAAGCCCGGCTCGACACCGTTGACGGTAATGCCGTCGCGCGCGAATTCGAAGGCGGCACCCCGAATGAAGGCGTTGACGCCGGCCTTGGCGGCCGAGTAATGCGCGCCGCCGGCCATCGCCAAGCGCGCCGACACTGAAGAGGTGACAAGGATGCGGCCGAAGCCGTTCTTGCGCATCACCGGCACTGCTGCCTGCGCCAGCCAGAAGCAAGGCTTGAGGTTAAGCGCCAGCGCTTCATCGAGCTTGTCCTCGTCAAGATCCTCAATCGAGGCCCAGGGACAGCCGCCGGCATTGTGGACGACGATGTCGAGCCGGCTCGCCTGACGTACGATGTCGCCGACCAGTGCGTGCAGCCTGGCGCGGTCGAGCACAGCAAGCGGAACCGCACGCACATCAAGCTTGCGGGCGGACAATTCGGCGGCCAGCGCTTTTGCCATATCGAACGTTCGATTGGCGATGACGACACTAGCACCGGCCTCGGCGAAGCGGGTGACGATCGCAGCACCGATGCCGCGTCCGCCGCCGGTCACCAGCGCCACCTTGCCGCTGAGATCGAATGGTTTCGCCATCGCTCAGACGACTCCGGCGCCACGCACAAGATCTATGAAACGGGTGAAGACCTCGGCGTGGCGGTCGACATCGGCCTCGGTCGTCGCCGGACACATCAGGAACATGGTGTGGAAGGGCGTCACCAATATGCCCTCGTTCATGTAGAAGGCGTGCAGCAGCGTCTCGAGATCTCCGCGCCGGCCGGCGATGACGTCGGCGCCGTTCCGCGGCGGATCGGGCATGAACATGATCTCGGCGCGGGCGCCGATCTGCGTCACATGCCACGGCAACTTATTGGCGTTTATGATGCCACGTGCCATCTCCGCCAGCCGCGAGGCTCTGCCGATCATGATTTCGAAGTTGGCGGGCGTGAGCACCTCTTCCAGCACAGCGCGCATCGTGGCTACGGTGAGTGCGTTGCCGGCCAGCGTGCCGCCGATGCCGAGATGCGCCGACTGGCGCACGCGCGGATTGACCATCGGCACGATGGCCCACAACCGCTCGGCGATCGCCTGCGAGACGCCGAAGATGCCGGCCGGAATGCCGCCGGCGATGGCCTTCCCGGCGACCAGAATGTCCGGCTCCAGCCCATGCTCGGACGAATAACCGCCGGGTCCGCTGGAGATCGTATGCGTCTCGTCAATGATCAAGACCGTGCCGGTGCGGCGGGTGATCTCGCGCAGGGCGTCATGAAAGCCGTCGGCGACCGGGATCATGCCGAAATTGGTCATCAGCGGCTCGGTCAGCACGCAGGCGACGTCGCCAGCCGAGAGTGCCGTTTCGAGCGCAGCGACATCGTTGAACTCGACCACCCTCGATACGGCCGAATGGTCGACACCGTTGGGATGGATCATGTTGCGCAGGCCGACACGGCCGTCGCGGATCTCGACATGCGCTTCCTCGACGCTGCCGTGATAGCAGCCGGAAAAAACCAGCACCTTGTCGCGGCCG
This sequence comes from Mesorhizobium sp. M0601, assembly GCF_040320845.1. Classification (NCBI taxonomy): domain Bacteria; kingdom Pseudomonadati; phylum Pseudomonadota; class Alphaproteobacteria; order Hyphomicrobiales; family Phyllobacteriaceae; genus Mesorhizobium; species Mesorhizobium sp. M0601. Next base: position 43,126 of record NZ_JAMYQK010000031.1, on the reverse strand, counting down.
GTGATCATGCGGGCGATGCGGATGGCGCCGCGATTGGCGTCGGTGGCCGAGGTGGTCAGCGTCCAGTAGGGCAGTCCGAAGCGACGATGCAGCTCAGTGCCAACCCACAGGCTGTCCTCCGTGGGCAGCATCATCGTTGTGCCGTTCTGCAACTGGCGCCGTGCGGCGCAAGTCACCGCCTCCGGCGCGTGGCCGCACATGCCGCCAGTGTCGCCAAGGGCGAAGTCGACATAGTCGTGACCGTCGATGTCTCTTATATGGGCGCCGCTGGCCGACGCGGCATAAACCGGGAAGCCGCCGGCCCAGCGCCGCATCCAGTGCGAGGGTCCGCCATAGAGGAAACGCTGCTTGCCCTCTTCCCAGGCCGCCGCTGAGCGCGGATGCGTGTCACTGAAGCGCGCCTGCTCGCGGTCGAGCAGCTCACCAATGGTCGTTGAATGCGAATCGCTTCTGCTGGCAGCCATCACAGCGCTTAACTCTCCCTGCCGCGCGATTATTTTGGGGCGCGCGCGTTCCAATCTGGTTCACTATTTGAACCAGCATTTTGTATGTTATAGACTGCAAGGCGGGTCGGCTGCTGTCAAGTTAATTCACACGCGAAGTATCTCGGAGAATCGATAATGAGCACAGTCGGCAAGGCGGTTTCGCTGCTGGAGCTGTTCACGGTGGGTGAACCGGAGATCGGCCTCTCCGACCTCGCCCGCAAGGCCGGTCTCGACAAAGCCACCGCAAGGCGCCTGCTGCTAGCGCTTTCCAACCACCGGCTGATCGAGCAGGAGCCGAAGAGTCGCCGCTACCGGCTGGGCGCCGGCCTGTCGCGGCTGGCCCGCATTCGCGACGCACATTTCCCTTTCGTCCGCGTCGCGGCGCCTGTGGCGCGAGAGCTTTCGCTCGAAACCGGCGAGACCGTGCATCTGTCGGAATTCAGCGCCGGGGCGCTGCTGACCGTCCATGTTGAGCTTTCCACCAAGGCCAACCGCGTCAATGTCGATGTTGGCCAGGTGCTGCCGCTGCACGGCACAGCGTCCGGCGTCGCCTTCCTGGCCGCTTCAAGCCCGGATGTGGTCGGCGCCTATTTCAAAAAGCCGCTGCAGGTGTTCACCCGGCATACGGTGACGCGGCCGGACAAGGTTGTGGAGGCGATACGGCTTGCCGCCACGCGCGATTACTCTCGCAGCGCACAGGGCTATGAGGAAGGCGTGCACAGCATCGCCGCGGCGATCCTCGGCGCTGACGGCCAGCCGATCGGCACCTTGGCGGTGGCTTCGCCCGTCTCACGCGTCGACGACGCGACCGCAGCCACACAGGGCAGGGCAGCAATCAAGGCAGCACGGTTGATCACGGCGCGTCTCACCGGCGAACCTTAGCCTTGCATCTCCGCGACGGATGCATCGGGCATGCCCTTGCGCCATAATCTCGCAAAATCGGGCGGAACGAGCGGCTGCCCTCCGCCCGGATATCCGCAGAGCGAAGACGCTCGCGCAATGCCGCGAGCGGCTCATATAGCCGGCGGTCAGATTTCTGCTGCCCAAAGATCAGTTTCCGATCGGTTCGACCGGCTGGTCGGAACACGCTCAGGGCGTTGGACGGACTTTCTCGAAAGAGGAACTCGGGGCGACTTCGCTGTACACGGTGGCGAGACGACGCCCGCGAGCAGACATCAGCCGTTGCGGAAGAGGTTTCGAGGCCGCTGCCTGCCGTTCTGAGAAAGCATCTCGACGAACCGTGCAACCTTGGGCGGGCGGAACCGGCCGGCCGGATACACGGCATGGATGCCGCCGGTAGGCAGCGTCCAGGCAGGTAGAATCGGCACCAGCCGGCCAGCCGCCACATGATCGCCGACAAGAAAATCGGGAAGGATCGACATACCGGCGCCCGCTAGGGTTGCCTCCAGCACGGCCGGGGTGCTGTTGATCGTCATGCCGGGCTTCATGCGGACTGTCCGCAGTTCATGATCCCCCCGGGTAAACCGCCACACCAGCGGCTCCTTCAGCGCGACATTCGCGACAAAGGGGAGGCCGGACAGTTCCTCGGGCTCGCTCGGGGACAAGTCTCCGGCTATGTCGGGCGCGGCGACCAGAAATTGCCGGAATGAGCTGATCCGGCGCGCCTGCAGGCTGGAGTCGGTAAGCCAACCTACGCGAATCGAAAGGTCGATCTGGTTGGCGAACAGATCCATCCTGGCGTCCGAGAGGATGAGATCGACCCGGCATGCCGGATAGATTCGACAGAACTCGGCTGCCAGTGGCGCGACGGTGATCGCGCCGTAATCGTTGGACGCGGTGATCCGCAGTACGCCCAACGGCTGAGCATTGGTCTGGGCAAGTTCGGCGAAGGCCTCTTCTGCCTCGCTCAGGATCATCACGCATCGCGCGTGAAGCTGCCGGCCTGCCTCGGTCGGCTCGACCCTGCGCGTCGTGCGCAGCAGCAGGCTTGTCTTCAATTCCGCTTCAAGCCGCGCAACCTGTTGGCTGACGACTGTCTTGTTGACGCCTAGCCGATCGGCCGCGCGAGTGAACGAGCCCATGTCCACCACGGCCGCGAAGTACGCCAGTCTGTTGAGGTTGATCGCTTCCATGCTCGCCTGCTCCGATTGTGCGCTTATACCTCACATTGAATCCAATTCATCGATATTTATCGTCCAATCGAAACGGTCCATCCTTCTGTGCGTCGGGCAACCGGGTCCGCGCAGGAGGAAAAGCAGAGTGACGATCGAGGCTTTTCCCGCAATGGGCCACGTCTACGAGGCTCGCTTCGGCGACCTCGCCTTCCATCTGCAGTTCGATGCCGAGACACCTTCATGCGCTTGCCTCCGGAGGCGGCCAAGTTCGCCAAGGCGGAGGCCGTCCGCGACCGGGCGCTGGAAGTTCGGCCAGGGGTGTTCATGGTCTGGACCGAGGTTGCCGGGACGACCGTGGGTCCATGTCGGGGACTGCGAGAACGGTATCGTCCACACCACTATCACTCGGCCCTATCTGAGCTTCCTGAATTTATCCGGCGGCTGGACCCGGCCGACTCGATCTCAATATCGCGCGCACCCCGATTTCTTCAGCGCCATCCAATCCGAGAGGACACCCACATGCTTACGAGGAGACAAGTCATGAAAACCACATTTGCCATCAGCGCCGCTGCCGTCTTCGCCCCTGCCGATATCGGCCGTGCGGCTGGAACCGGACTTGCCTGGAAGCATTTCCCGGCCGGCCCAAACGGTTTTTTCCGCGCCCCCGTCCTGCTTTCCGGCGCCACCGAGGCGCTGCTGATCGACGGCGGCTTCACCTATCCGGACGGCCGCGCGCTGGCCGAAGAGATCAAGGCCAGCGGCAAGAAACTGACCACGATCTATGTCAGCCAGTCGGACCCGGACTACTATTTCGGCCTGAAGCCGGTGCGTGAGGCATTCCCCGAGGCCAAGGTCGTCGCCGCCTCGGACACGGTTGCCGCGATCAAGGCGTCGGTCAAGAAGAAGCTCGATGTATGGGGACCCCAACTGAAGGAGAACGGTCCGCAGACGCTGGCCGACATCGTCCTGCCCGATGCGTTTGACGGTCCGTCACTGACTGTGGATGGTGAGACGGTGGAGTTCGTCGCCGCCGAGGGCCTCGCTAATCGCCGCTATCTCTGGGCGCCCTCGCTGAACGCGGTGTTTGGCGGCGTCCTGGTCTTCGCCGGCGTTCATGTTTGGACCGCCGACACCCCGACCAGGGAATCACGCGCGGCCTGGATTGCCAATCTCGACAAGATCGCAGCGCGCAAGCCGACCGTCGTCGTGCCGGGGCACATGACGCCTGAGTCGCCGGTCGACATCTCCGCTGTCGAATACACCAAGACCTATCTTCTGGCCTTCGAGCAGGAACTCGCTAAGGCCGCGGACGCCGCGGCGCTGAAGAGCGCGATGGAGGCCCGCTTCCCAGGCCTCGGCATGGGCGTCGCCCTCGACATCGGCTCGAAGGTCGCGAAGGGCGAGATGAAGTGGGGCTGAGATGAGCCAATTCGATCTGATCCGGAGGACCTATGAAGGGTTCTCCGAGGAGAACGGCGGCGATCTGCTCGCCGTGCTCGCGCGTCCGAAGTCGAATAGACCGAGGCGGAACGCCTTCCCTGTGCCGGCATGGACGCCCTGATGAATGTGTCTTCCAGTGCTTGGCCACCGAGCGGACCGGCTATCGCGCCGACGTGCACGGCTATCTCGCCGACGGCGACCGGGTACCGGCCTTTGAAACGGCTCGACCGCAAGATCGGGCCTTTCCGCACGGCAGCGGCATGGGGCCCTTCAGTAACGCGGACACCAGGATGCCGGCCGACTTCGTCCGGCGCGGCGTGAAGCACCTCCGCCGTTGCGGCAAAGATGCTTATCATGTTAAGGATGGCGTGGCGCTGCCGCTGCGTCACAATCCCGCGACAAGACGGGAACAACGAGAATGTGGAGGAGACTATGATCGCCCACCACGTGAGCGTCGCCGACGGCGAGGCTTTCCTATCTGCGTCGCGGATGCTGTTCGGCCCGATCACCCAGCGTTTCTCACGCGGCGAGGCGCCGTCGCTGCCGAAGCTCGTTTCCGTGCATCTCGGCTCCTGCCGGCTTTCCGAGATCAAGGCCAAGTCGCATCTGGTCGTCAGCGACCGTACCTTCTGGCGCAGCTTCGATCCCGACGCGATCAAGATCCTGATGCAGCTCAGCGGTCACAGCCGCTTCGAGCAGCAGGAGGTCGCGGTCGATCTCGGCCCACGCGCTGCGATCATCTATGATCCAATGCGCAGCTATTCGCTGCAAAACCTGTCGGATGTTGACCAGCTCATCCTGCAGGTGCCGCGCTCGACCTTCGGCGACGGGACGCTGGCGCGGCTCTCGGCGCCGGTGCCGTTGCCCGGCAACGACGACAGCCTCACCCATATCGTTTCCGGTCTGATGCAGATGGCGATCGGCACCGCTCACAAGCTCGACGAGGCCGGCTGCCGCCGTGTCGGAGAAAGCTTGATACAACTCGTCAACGGACTGATCCAGGCAAAGCCGACGGCGCCGGACTTCCGCCGCTCGCCGCTGGAAGCGCTGCGCGAACGCATCGTCGCCTATATCGACGCCAACCTGGCGCGCTCAAACCTGTCGGCCGAGGACATAGCCCGCCACATGGGCTGCTCCCGCCGCTATCTGCACCGCGCCTTCGAAGGCGAAGGCACCACACTGGAGCGGTTCGTGTGGGATAGGCGGCTGGAGCGCAGCAAGCAGGAGCTGCTGTCGCCCGCCCGCGCCTCAGCCTCCATCTCGGAAATCGCGTTTGCCTGCGGGTTCAATTCGAGCGCACATTTTTCGCGGGCGTTCAGAAGCAAGTATGACGTGGCGCCGAGAGATTTGCGGGAGCGAGTGCGTATGGTGGTGCATTAGGAAGGTGCTGTTAGCCGTACCTTTATCGGATACAGCAAATTGTTTTGCGCCCGTATGAGGCACATTGTATCCTCACCTTCCATAATTTTTCGAGGGCTCTCACTCCCGACTTGCAGCGCTGACGCTTCAACAGGGCTGTACCCAGACCTCAAGCCGTCCGCGCCCTGCCCGCAAAACTCCGCATCAGCCCCTTCGGCAAGAACAGCATCGCCAAGATGATGGTCAGCCCCGAAATCACCGGGTGGTAATCCGGCACCACGATGCGCGCCAGGTCGAACACCGCGTACATGACGAAGGCGCCGAGGATCGGGCCGAGCAGGGTGCCGGTGCCGCCGACCACCGTCATCATCAGCGGCAAAAGCATCCAGTCGAGGTCGAAGACGGAGTCCGGGCCGACATGGAAGATGTAGTAGGTATAGAGGCTGCCGGCGACGCCGGCGATGAAGGCGCTGCCAGCAAAGGCGGCGACCTTGACCCTCAGCGTATCGATGCCGTTGGCCGAAGCCGCCATCTCGTCGTCGCGCACGGCGATCAGCGCCAGGCCGTAGCGCGAGCGCATCAGCAAGCGGATGGCAAGCGCCGTGCCCACCATCAGGCCGAGCCCGACCAGATAGTGCGGCAAGAGCGTATCGAAGGTGCCGGCGGGCGCCACGACGCCGAAGGCGCCGCCGGTGAAATCACCGCCATTGATGAACATCACCTTGATGATCTCGCCGAAGCCGAGCGTGCCGAGCGCGAAATAGTCGCCGCGCAGCTTTGACAGCAGCGGCAGGCCGATGATGATGGCGGCGACGGCCGCGACCAGCCCGCCCAGCATCATCGTCACCGGGTCGAAATAGTAGATCCGCGGATAGGCGTCATAGAACGTGCCCCAGAGATAATTGCCGCTCCATAGAATGGCGGTGGTGTAGGCGCCGAGCCCGAAGAAGGCATGGTTGCCGAGGCTGATCTGGCCGCCGAAGCCGGCAACGAGGTTCCAGCCTTGCGCCATAGTGGCGTAGATGAAAACGAAGAACAGGAACGAGAAGGCGTAAGAATCGATCGCGCCGGGCAGGAGCGGCACCAGCGCGAGGGCAGCGACCACGGCAATTGCGATCCCAATCCAGAATTGTTCCGGCAAGGCTTTCATCATCATGACGCTCAAGCCTTCTTGTAGGGCCGGCTGAACAGGCCTTCCGGCTTGAACATCAGCACCGCCAGGAACACGCCGTAGGCGATAGCGTTGGTCCAGCCGCCCGAGATGAAATACTGCACATAGGCTTCGATCAGGCCGAGGATGATGCCGCCGGCAAGTGCGCCCGCGACATTGCCGATCCCGCCCAGCGCCAGCGCCACCAGCGCCTTGAGGCTGAAGATGAAGCCGGCGAACGGGTTGAACGGGAAAGTCGTCGCCACCGCGACGCCGGCCGCTCCGGCGAGTCCGATGCCGATCGCGAAGGCGACGGCGTTGACGCGGTGCGGGCTGATGCCCATCAGCGTCGCCGCCTCCATGTCCTCGGAGGCCGCGCGCACCGCCTTACCAACCAATGTCTTGCGCAGGAATAGCACCACCAGGCCGGTACCGGCGAGCGCAATCACGAAGCCCATCGAGCGGGTGAAGGAGGTGCGCACGCCCAAAATCTCGATGCCGCTCGCCGTGTAGGAGGTGACGATGGCCGCGGTGTTGCCGCCCCAGATAACCGTCATCAGGTTCTGGATCAGGAACATCAGACCGACCGCGATCAAGAGTGAGATGTTGCGGTCCTCCGCTGCCGCCGCGCGGCGAAACAGGCCTTGGTAGACCAGCCAGCCGACGACGAGCCCGACGGGCACGACGATCAGCAGCGACGCGAAAGGGTCGATGCCGACGCCGTAGAACAGCGCCCGTACGAAATAGGCGGACAGGATGATCATCGCGCCCTGCGCCAGAAAGATCAGCCGCATGGTGCCGAAGATGAGGCTGAGGCCCACCGCCGCAACGCCGTACATGGCGCCGCCCAGCGCGCCGTTGAGCGACAGCTGCAGCAGGATTTCGGGAGGCGGAATGTTCTGCATCATTGCACCTCCAAGACGCCCATATAGGCCTTCTGGATTTCGGGATCGGCGATGAGCTCGGCACCAGTGCCTTGCATGGCAAGCTCGCCGGTTTTCAGCACGAAGGCATAGTCGGCGACCTTCAGTGCCTGATGGATGTTCTGCTCGACCAGGAGGATGGTGACGCCCTGCTTGTGCAAGGTCTCGATCAGCGCGAACATCTGCTGCACCACGATCGGGCTGAGCCCCAGCGACGGCTCATCGAGGATGAGCAGCGACGGGTCCGACATGGTGGCGCGCGCGATCGCCAGCATCTGCTGCTCGCCGCCGGAGAGCGAACCGGCCTTCTGCCCTGCCCGCTCCTTTAGCCGCGGAAACAGCGTGTAGGCTTTCTCCAGCGACTGCTTGAAGCGCTTCCGCACCTTGGGTTGGAAGGCGCCGAGCTCGAGGTTTTCCAGCACGGTCATCTGCCGGAACAGGCCGCGCCCTTCCGGTACATGCGCGATGCCCATCGCCGCGATCTCCTCCGGCGCCTTGCCGGCCAGCGGCGCGCCGGAGAGGAAGATCTCGCCGCGCTTCGGCTTCAGCAGACCGGAGATGGTCTTCAGCAGCGTCGTCTTGCCCGCGCCGTTGGCGCCGACAATGGCGACGATGCTGCCGGCGTCGACGTGGATCGACACGCCCCACAGCGCTCCGACGTCGCCATAGGCGACTTCCAGATTGGTGACGTCAAGCAGCCGGTTCGCCAAGATAGGCCTCTATCACTTTGCGGTTGGCGACGATCTCGCGCGGCGTGCCGTCGGCGATCTTCTCGCCATGGTCCAGCACGATCACCCGGCTGCATACCTTCATGATGGCATCGACCTTGTGCTCTACCCACAGGATCGAGACCCCCTTGTCTGTGCGCACGCGGCGGATGACATCGACCGTGCGCTGGATCTCGGTCGGGTTCAGCCCCGCCATCGGTTCGTCCAGCAACAGCAGCCCCGGGCTGGAGGCAACGGCTCGCGCGATCTCCAGCAGCCGCCGGTCGGACAACGTCATATGCGCGGTGCGGACATCGCGCTTGGCGGTCAACCCGACCAGTTCAAGTGCCTCCTCGGCGGCTGCCGTCGCATGCTTGACGCGGCCGCCCGAGCCATAGACGGCACCTACCATGATGTTCTCGAAGGCCGTCATGGTCAGGAACGTGCGCACCAGCTGGAAGGTGCGGGCAATGCCGAGCCGGCAGATGCGATGCGGGGCCGTGCCGGTGATGTCCTCGCCACGGAAGCGGATACGGCCCTGGGTTGGGGTGTAGAGCGCGGTAATTACGTTGAACAGTGTCGACTTGCCGGCGCCGTTGGGACCGATCAGCCCGATCAGCTCATTGGCTCCGACGGCGATGTCGATGTTGTTGAGCACGACAAGCCCGCCGAACCGCTTCTGGATCGCCTCGAGGCGAAGCAAGGTTTCGTCAGGCTGCATCGTGTGTTTCCGTTTCTCGAGGGGAAGCTATCCGCGCAATCTATCGAGGTCAGCGCCGCCCTCATCGCCCTGCCGGCCTTCTCCCCGAGTAGGACGGGGAGAAGGGCAGGCGGCAACGTCGGAGCCCGTGCCCTCGCCGCTCAGCGCTTGTCCCAGGCCGGCGCCGGCTTGTAGGTCCAGTTGCCATTCGGGAAGATCAGCTGGTGCTTGCCTTGCCACCATTGCGTGGCAACGCTGGGGATCAGCGCAAAGCCGGCCTGGTCGAATTTGAGATCGCCGACGACGGTGTCCTTGAATTCCTGGTTGAAGACCGCGTCATGCAGCGCGGCGGCATCGGTGGTTCCCGCCTTTTCGATCGCCTGCGCCAGCACCTGCGCATTAGCGTAGAAGGCGCCGACTGTGACGGAGTCCTTCTTGAATTCGGCCTCGTAGCGATCGCCGAGTTCCTTGGCGCCGCGATAGGGATAGCTCGACGACCAGAAACCGTCGGTCATGATGTAGTCCGAATCCGCTCCGAGCGCTTCGTGGAACTCGCCCGTCCAGGTGCCCTTCCAGCCATGCAGATAAGGCACGGAGAAGCCGAGCTCCTTCATCTGGCGCAGCAGCGTCACCGTGTCGGCCGGCGAGCCGAACACCAGCATGGCGTCGACATTGGCGGCCTTGAGCTTGGTGATCAGCGCCGAATAGTCGGTGGCCCCGATCGCCCAGGGATCGTCGACCGCGAAAGTGTAGCCATATTTCTTGGCCGCCGCCTCGAAGGCGCCGCCAAAGCCCTTGCCGTCGGGCGAATCCTCGGTGACAAGTGCCGGGTTCTTCGGCTTCTCATTGGCCGGCAGCTTGTTCCAGATCTCGAATGGCACCTCGGCGCCCGGCCCCGGGTGGAAGAAGAAGAGGGCCGAGTATTTGAGCTTCAACGGCTGCCACTCGAACGGGAACGCCGTCGTGATCATGTAGAACTTCTTGTATTTCTCGGCGACGATGGCACCGGCGATGTTCATCGGCCCGGAATGGGTCGATAGCAGCGCGTCGACCTTCTGCACCTTGATGAGGTTTTCCAGCGCCGAGGCGACCTTGCCTTCCGAGCTTTCGTCGTCGGCGACGACGAGGCGCACCGGCAGCTTCTTGCCGGCCGACTTGAGCATGATGCCGCCGGCCTTGTTGATGTCGGCCACCGCTTGCTCATAGGCCCATTTCTGCTCCTTGCCGTCGCCGGCCAGCGGCCCGGTCAAGGAGATCGGAGCGCCGATGACGATCTCGTCGCCGGCGGCATTCGCGACTCCTGTGCCGCCGGCCGCAAGTGCGGTCGACAGCACCAGGCCCGCCAGCATTGCCTTCAGATTGTTTCCCATTGCATCCTCCCAGGTTGTTTCATCGGCCGGACGCATCGGCGCCCGCCCGCATGCCTCAGACCGTCGCTGCCGCGACCAGCCTGGTATCGGTGAACTGCTCGAAACTCACGGCTTTACCGTCGTCCATCTCCCAGACATGGACGACGCGCGCCGACATTTGCTTGCCGGTCTTCCTGTAGGTGCCCGAATAGGTGCCGATGCCGACGATGGTGGCGCCGCCGTCGACCAGTCTTTCGAGCTTCAGCGTGTAGCCGTCCCACTCCTCGCCGATGCGCTTGAAGACCCCCGCTATGATGGCGTCGGGGCCGACATAGGTGCCGGCATAGGGGAAGCCCGCCATTTCGGTCCAGGCGGTGCGGCTGGTGATTGGCGCCATCATCGCAGATAGGTCCTTGGCATCGGAACCGGCGTAATGGGCCTTGATCGCTTCGTAGTTCTTGTTCATCGCGTTCTCCCGCGCGGTCAGACCGGCGCCTTGCCTTCGTCGTAGACGGTTCTGGATTTCTTCTCGATGTGAGCGCCGGCCGGCTTGTTCTCGACCTTGCCCAGGCTGGTCACGCCGAGGAATTTCCCGGTCGAGCGCATGACGTCCCAATTGTAGAAGAACAGCGAGGCGACCGGGATGATGAACTCGCGGAAGCCGAACACATATTGGTTGTCGGCAAACTTCCAGGTGGTCGCCAGGTCGACGTCGCCATGGCCACGCTGGATGCCGACGAGGTTCTGCCAGGCATAGCGCTCGGAGCTTAGATAGATGTGCTCGTAGACGTGGTTGGGGCTGTATGTGTAGTGCGCGGTGAGCCCGATCAGGTCCCGGGTCGGCGCCGGCTTGATACCGGTCGGCGCGTTGCTGGGATCCCCGAGCACGCCGGCCGACCAGGTCTGCGCGACGCGCGGCTCGCCGGGCGCTTCGCCTGCTTCACGCACCCGTTCGCGCACCGACAGCACCCGGCGCGTGCTTGTGTTGACGATGTAGGCCTCATCCTCGGTCGGCCGGGCGGCGAAAGTCATGTTGATGAAGAACACGTTGGCGGCGACTTCGAGCGCCTCGTACCAGTCCGCGCCGGCCACGCTGCCCTCGCTCCACGCCACCGTGTCGGGCGACGTGAAGGCAAGGTCGATTGTGCGCCCCGTGTCGAGCGTGATCTTGAAGGTCTGGCCGCGCAACGCTGATGTCGTCGCCAGCCGGTTGGTGGCGATGCCGGCGGCGAAATCGTCGAAATGCTTCCAGTCCGCCGGCCTGTTCTGGTCGTTCATCGCACTCTCCCAATCAATCGACAAAAGCTAATGTCGGCAGGTCGACGACGGTGGCGCCGCCATCGACGGTCAGGATCGAACCGTTCATCATGGCCGCCTCGCTCGAAGCGACGAAGCAGACGACGTTGGAAACCTCTTCCGGTGTCGCCGGCCGGCCGAGCGGGACGTCCCTGGTCACCAGCCGGTAGGCATCGTCGATCGAGCCAAGTCCGTGCTTCTCGACGATCACCGCCATCTGTTCGTCGGCCATGTCGGTCGAGACCCAACCCGGGCAGATGATGTTGGTGCGCACGCCCTTGCGGCCATAGTCGCGCGCCAGCGATTTGCCGAAGCCGATGCAGGCATGCTTCATGGTGACGTAGCCGGCGGCGTCCGGGCCGGCAAACAGGCCGGCGATCGAGGCAACGACGACGATGTTGCCCTTCCGCGCGATCAGGTCCGGCAGGCATTCGCGGGCGCAGACGAAAGCGGTGTCGAGATTGGTGCGCGTCGCCAGGCTCCAGGTTTCGTCGCTCATCGAAATCGTCGGGCCGACACCATGGCCGCCGGCATTGGCGACGAGGATGTCGACCGGTCCGATTTTTTCATGCACTTCGGCAAGCGCCGCACGCACCGCCTTCGGATCGGCGGCATCGCCCTGCACCACCAGACCGCCAATATCCTTGGTCACAGCTTCCAGCGGCTCGCGCCGCCGGCCCATCAGGACCACCTTGGCGCCGTCGGCCGCCATGCGCCTGGCCACCGCCGCGCCGATCCCGGTGCCGCCGCCGGTAATGAAAGCCGTCTTTCCCGAAAATCGCATTGTTCCATCCCGATTGGTAAGCGCGCCGGCTATGTGCCGATCTTCGCTGGGAATAATGCGGCACCGGCCAATCTGCGTCTTGTCCGAGCGAGAACTTTGTTTTGACTGAGTGCGCACTTTGCGCCCTGTCCGATGAAGTGCCGCGCGACCTTGCGCGCGGCACTCTCTCGCCGGATTACTTTTTCACCGCTTCCAAATCCATGACGATGTCGACATCCGGTCCAAGGCCGAAGCCGGCCGCGGCCTTGGCCATCGGGAAGTCGGCCGTACTGACCTTGCCTGTGGCGCTGAACGCCGCCTTGGTCAGCGTCGCATCCCACGGCGCCGGCGCCTCGTTGATCAGCGTCACGTCGAGGGTGATCTCTTTGGACACACCGCTGATGGTGAGATTGCCGGTGACCTTGCCGGTCTTGTCGCTGACCTTCTCTACCTTGGTGCTTTCGAAGGAGATCGCCGGGAATTCGGCGGCGTTGAAGAAGTCGGGGCCTTTCAAATCGCTGTCGCGCTGGTCATAGGCGGTGTGCACCGAGCCGACATCGATCTCGGCCTTGACGCTGCTTTTCGATGGATCGGCCTTGTCCATCACGATGGCGCCCTTCACCGCATCGAACTGGCCATGCGCGATGCCGTAGATGCCGTGCTTTATGGTGAAGGTGATCCAGGCGTGCTGGCCGTCGATCTCGTAAGTGTCGGCATGTGCTGCCGATGCGAATGCGCACACCGAGGCAAAGGCTAACGCGGCCGTCAGTTTTCTCATCGTCACGTAACTCTCCCCATTGTTGGTTGTCGTTCCTTGGCTCAGGAAAAGCCGAGGGCGGCTCCATGCGGCGCCCATAGGATCGCCGTCAGGATGGCCAATATCGCCGGTGTGGCGATCAGCAGACCGGCAATCGGCGGCCGCAACGGCCGGACGCCGGGAACAAGGCCCCGCAGCGGACCGGGCATCAGCATGGCCACGATCAGCGGCAAGGATGAAAGCACCAGCGCGACCGGATTAGCCTTCGGCGCCAGCAGCGCGACCTGGATCTGCACGGTGGCTGCGGCGTAGATAAGCAGCAGTTCAGTGCCCTTGCTCCAGGCAACGGCGGAGCCTCCGCGCAGCACTGTGATGTACTGGACAAGACACCAGCCGCCGGCGAGCGCGGCAAGCGATCCCAGCAATTGCCCGGTGACGATCGAGGCGCCAAGCACCGAGATGATGGCGCCGGCCAGGCAAAAAGCGAGCATCGCCGCCGGCACCAGGAACGGCGCTTCGGCGGACGACGATGGCGAGGACCGCGCCGACAGCAGCATCGCGGCGCCGACGATCGCCAACAGGCCGGCGATGAGGGCGGCGACCATCTGCAGGTCGAGTGAACCGCCGGCCAGGCGGCGCCAGCCAAGCCACAGCAAGGCTACCGCAAGCGCGGCGGCGACAAGCTTGCCCGCAACGGCAGCGCTCAACAGGCGTTCGGGCAACAGGCCCACGACGATGCCGCCAGAGGCGAGATAGATCAGCTTCTGGCTGGCGGCGACCGGCGGCACCACAGGCGGCCCGAGCGTGTCCCAATAGAAGAACAAAATCAAAGCGGCCCACAGCAGAGAAAGCACTGATCCCGGCAGTGCGACCCTTGCCAACAGCGCCATCACCGTGCCGAGCGCGAGTGGCAGCGCAGCAGTGGTGACCATCGGATTGCCCAGCAACGCACTCAATCGTCGACACCTCTTTGACAACCGGGAAGCCTGCGCAAAACACGCTGCTCGATGCGACTTTGGTCTAGGCCAGTCGACTGCGGGGCGTCTTGTCCAAGCGGGAACTTTGTTTTGACTGAGCGTGCACTGGCACCATCAGCCGCTTGAAGCCAGCCGACACGCTCCATAACCCTGATGCAACGTGTTCACCAGCAATCGAGGAGGATGGCGTGAACGAGAGAACCGTGCCGCCGATCAGCACTGCTGCCGCCGCTTTCCTGGCGCGTCCGCACCGGCCCTTCATCAATGGACGCTTTGTTGACGGCTTGGCGGGAAATGGCCTCGCTGTCGATGATTCCGCCTCCGGCGAGATCGTCGCGCATGTGCCCGAGAGCGGTCCCGAACTGGTCGACCAGGCGGTGCGTGCTGCGCGTGCAGCCCTTGAAGGCCCGTGGGCCTCAATGCGGCCGGTCGACCGCCAGAACCTGATGCTGAAGCTCGCCGACGCCATCGAGGCCGATGCCGATCTCTTGGCCGAGATCGAAAGCATCGAGAACGGCAAGTCGCTAGGTGTCGCCCGCATGCTTAGCGCCGGCGGCAGCGTCGACTGGCTGCGCTATTATGCCGGGTGGGCGACCAAGATCGAGGGCTCGACCTTCCAGGTGTCCATTCCGGTGCCGCCTGGCGCCAGGCATCAAGCGATGACCATAATGGAACCGGTCGGCGTCGTCGGCGCCATCGTGCCGTGGAATTTCCCGTTGCTGATCGGCATGTGGAAGATCGCGCCGGCGCTCGCCTGCGGCTGCACCGTGGTGTTGAAGCCGCCGCAGGAGACGCCGCTCGGCCTGCTCAGGCTCGCAGAACTGATCAAGGCGTCAGGCTTCCCGCCCGGCGTCATCAACATCGTGACCGGCAGCGGCAGCGTCACCGGCGAGGCGCTGATCCGTCATCCCGGCATCGACAAATTGACCTTCACCGGTTCGACGGAAGTGGGAAAACGCGTCGGCCACGCGGCCGTCGACCATGTCGCCCGCTTCACGCTGGAGCTCGGGTCGAAATCGCCGATGATCCTGCTTGCCGACATGGAAGAGGGCATTGAGCCCCTGGTCGCCGGGCTCGGCATGTTTTTCAACCAGGGCCAGGTCTGCACCTCGGCCTCGCGGCTGCTGATCGAAAAGTCTATCTATGACCGCACGCTGGCGCGGCTGGCCGAGATCGCCGATGACATGACACTGGGCGCCGGCCGCGATGCCGAAGCCCAGATCAACCCACTGGTCTCGGCCAAGCATCGAAGGAGCGTCGAGGGCTTTGTCGAGCGCAGCCTGGCGGCCGGCGGCGAACGCGTCAGCGGCGCGCGGTCGGTACCGGCCAGGGGCCATTATGTCGCGCCGACCATCCTGCACAATATCAGGCCCGACATGGAGATCGCGCGTGAGGAGGTGTTCGGTCCGGTGGTAGCGGCGATGCCGGTCGCCGATCTCGACGAGGCGATCCATATCGCCAACGACACGCGCTATGGCCTGTCGGCCTCGATCTGGACCCGCGACATGGGCAAGGCGATGACCGCCGTCCACGGCCTCAAGGCCGGCACGGTGTGGGTCAATTCGCATAACACGCTGGACCCTGCGGCACCCTTCGGCGGCTTCAAGCAGTCCGGCATCGGCCGCGAACACGGCCGCGCGGCGATCGACGGCTATCTCGAGACCAAGACCGTCATCATGCGCTACGCCTGACGCCATGAACGCTGCGTACGACTACATCATCGCCGGCGCCGGCTCGGCCGGCTGCACGCTGGCCAACCGCTTGGTCAATACCGGCCAGCGCGTGTTGATCGTCGAAGCCGGGCCGGCCGACAATTCGCGCTTCATCGACATGCCCGCCACCTTCGCCAAGGTGATCGGCACGGCGCGCAGCTGGATCTACGAATCCGATCCCGAACCCAGCGTCGGCGGCCGCCGGCTACCGGTGCCGCAGGGCCGCACGCTGGGCGGCGGGTCGTCGATCAATGCCATGCTCTATGTCAGGGGCCAGCCGCAGGACTATGATGACTGGCGCGACCTTGGCTGTCCCGGCTGGGGCTGGGACGAGGTGCTGCCGGTGTTCAGGCGGCTGGAGCGCAACGAGCGGCTGGCCGGCGATCGCCACGGCACCACCGGACCGCTGCCCGTCTCCGATCCCCGCCATCGCCATCCGCTGTCTCTGGCCTATGTCAGGGCCGCGCAACAGGCCGGCTATCCCTTCAATGACGACTTCAACGGGGACAGGCAGGAAGGCGTCGGCTTTTACCAGACGACGACCGCGAATGGCGAAAGACAATCGGCGGCAAAGGTGTTCCTGAAGCCGTTGGCAGGCAATGCCAACCTCACCGTCGTCACCGATGCGCTTGTCACCGGCGTGACATTGGAAAACGGTGCGGCAAGCGGCCTCGCCTACACCACATCGGACGGACAGACCCATACAGCGACGGCGGAAGCCGAAGTGATCCTCACATCAGGCGCGCTGGCGACGCCGAAGCTGATGATGCTGTCGGGACTGGGGCCAGCCGAACATCTGACCGCGCTGGGCATTCCCGTCATCCGCGACATGCCCGCGGTCGGCCGCGACCTGCAGGATCACGTCGCGGCTCCCGTCTATGCGCTGACGCGCCAGCCGATCTCGCTGCTTGGTGAGGACCGTGGCCTGCGGGCGCTGCGCCACGGCCTGCAGTACCTCATGTTCCGCACCGGCCTGCTCACCTCGAATGTGGTCGAGAGCGGCGGCTTCTTCGACGCCGATGGCGATGGCCGTCCCGATATCCAGTTCCACGTCCTGCCGGTGATGATCGAGAGCGCCGAACACGGCTCGATCGAGCGGCACGGCATGGAGATCAATCCTTGTGTGCTCAGGCCGAAGTCGCGCGGCACAGTCAGGCTGCGCTCGCGCGATGCTGCCGATCCGATCCGCTTCACCACCGGCTTCCTGTCCGATCCGGACGATCTCGCCTTGCTGCTGGCCGGCATGAAGATCGCCCGCACCATCCTGCGCCAGCCGGCGCTGCAGGCCATGGTGGCGGAGGAGCTTTCGCCGGGCGCGGCCGCGGATCTTCCTGACCAGGCGATCGTCGGCCACATCCTCGAACACGCCAAGACGGTCTACCACCCATCAGGAACCTGCCGGATGGGCAATGACGACAGTGCCGTGGTCGATCCGCGGTTGCGCGTCCGCGGCGTGCCGCGCCTGCGGATTTGCGATGCCTCGGTCATGCCCAGGCTCATCAGTGGCAACACCAACGCGCCGGTGATCATGATCGCCGACCGCTGTGCCGATTTCATCCTCGGCAGCGCTTAGCGAGAAACGGTCAGCCGAGAGAAATCCAGGCTGTTTTGAGATCGGTGTATTTGTCCAGCGCATGCATCGACTTGTCGCGACCGAAGCCGGACTGCTTGACGCCGCCGAGCGGCACGGTGATGTCGGCGCCGCCATAGGTGTTGACGTGGACGACGCCGGCATTGATGTTGCGCACCATGCGATGCGCCGTGGAGAGGTTGGCGGTCCACACCGCCGAGGCAAGGCCATAGACCGTCGAATTGGCAAGCCGCACCGCCTCTTCCTCGGTCTCGAAGCGCATCACGCCGAGCACCGGCCCAAACACCTCCTCGCGGGCGAGTTGCATCTCTTGCGTCACGTTCTCGAAGATCGTCGGCGCCATGTAGCTGCCGCCGGTTTCGGCCAGGATCCGTCCGCCGCCGGTGACCAGACGGGCGCCTTCAGCTGTCGCCCGTTCGACGAAGCCGAGATTCTTGTCCAGCTGCTCGGCGCTTGATACCGCACCGACGTCGCTCGTCAGATTGAGCGGATCGCCGACCTTCAGCCGCGTGGTCGCTGCGAGGAGCTCGTCCATGAAGCGGTCATAGATTGACGCCTGGACGAGCAGGCGCGAGCCGGCAACGCAGACTTGGCCGGAATTGCGAAAAATGCCGTTGGCCGAGACGACTGCGGCCTGTTTCAGGTCCGGGGCGTCGGCAAAGACGATGTTGGGCGACTTGCCGCCGAGTTCGAGGAAGACGCGCTTCAGATTGGAACACGCCGAATATTCAAGCAGATGCCGGCCGACCGGCCCCGAGCCGGTGAAGGCTATGGCGTCGACATCCATGTGCAGGCCGAGCGCCTCGCCGGCAACCGCGCCACGGCCGGTAACGACGTTAAACACACCGGCGGGAAGCCCGGCTTCGGCAGCGAGCTCAGCCAGCCGCAGAAGCGTCAGCGAAGCGACCTCGGGCGGCTTGACGACGATGGAATTGCCGGCAGCCAGCGCCGGCGCGATCTTCCAGGCGCCGATCATCAATGGGAAATTCCAGGGTACGATGACGCCGACAACGCCGAGCGGCTCCTTGTGGATCAGCCCGAGCACATTCTCGGCCGTCGGCGCGATCTCGCCATAGACCTTGTCGATAGCCTCCGCGTAGTAGCGGATGGTGCCCGCGGCCGATAACGGCTCGGCCTTGTAGGCCATGCCGATCTCGGTGCCGTTGTCGCGGACGCCAAGCACCGCCAGTTCATCGACATGCTTTTCGACCAGCTCGGCTAACTTCGTCAGAATCTTCTTGCGGAAGGCGGGGGCGGCGCGCGACCACGAGCCCTTCTCAAACGCCTTGCGCGCCGACGCCACGGCGCGATCGACATCGACGGCGTTGCCGTCGGCGATGCTGGCGAACGGGCGGCCATCGATCGGCGAGATCACGGGCAGCGTGGCGCCACTTGCACCTGCGGTCTGCGCACCATCGATGAAGAGGTTTCGCACGCCGACCTCGGCCTTGCGCAGCATATCGATGGTGTTCTGGTTGATCATTGGGTACCGGCTCCGAAGGCGACATGCAGGGTGGTTGGCGCGCGAAATTCCCAGCCCCGGAACACCGGTTCCTTGCCTGGCACCAGCCGCAGATCCGGAAACCGTTCCAGCAGAAGCCTTACCGCGAGGCACATCTGCTCGCGCGCAAAAAACCGACCCGAACAGAAGTGATGGCCAAAGCCGAAGGCAGCGTGGTTGCCTTCATCACGAAGGATGTCGAAACGGTCGGGATCGGAGAACCGGATTTCGTCGCGGCTGGCCGAGGAGACGAGCGCGGCGACTGGCGCGCCCGCCGGGATGGTCACGCCGCCGAGCTCGACCGCGCGCGTCGTCTGGCGCGTCTGCGTGCCGATCGGCGCGACCCATCGCAGACCCTCGTCGACCGCCTTCGGCACCAAGGTTTCCAGATCGTCCAGCACCTGCCGCATCTGCTCGGGATGCGAAAGCAGGCCGGCAAGTATGGAGCCGGCGCCATGGCCGGGCTCCTGCATGCCGCCGAGCAGGATGACCTTGATGCTCGGCATCACGAAGTCGATGGCGCGGGTCGCACCCTGCGGCATGCCGTCATGCAGTATGTGCGACAGGGCGGAGTCGTCAGGCGCGTGGACAAGCCTCTCCAGCGTCGGCAGGATGGCGGCGCCAACCTCGGCGCTGATCGCATCGGCGATTTCCTGGCGCTTCGGATCGTTCTCGAAATTGATGGCGCCCTGGGCAAGGCCATAGAACCAGCGCCGCAAGGTCGGCATGTCGATGTCGGCCAGCCCGAGCGAGCGCGCCAGGCTGAGCGTCGACACCGGCTCGAAATACTCGGCCATCAGTTCCGCCGCACCCTGCTCGGCGATCCGGTCGAGATAGGCTCCGGCGATCGAGCGCACGAGATCCCCGGCATAGGAAGCGACGGTGCGCGGCCGGTATTTCGGGTCGACGCCCTGGCGCAGATCCTTGTGGACGTCTCCGTCGGTGGTCAGGATGGTCGGCTTGCCGAAGGAGCGTTCGACCGGGGATGTCCCGACAACCGCGGAGAAGATGTCGGGCGACTTCGCGACCGTTTCGACATCCTTCCAGCGGGTGACGAACCAGAGGTTGACCGCCGGCACGAAAGCGACCGGCGCGTTGCGCCTCAGTTCAGCATAGATCGGATACGGATCGGCTTCCAGCGCCTCAACGGTGATGCTCTCGGCAAAGCTCAACGCCGCTACTCCCCTAGGGTGAAGAAGGGGGCGGCGTCATGCGCCGCCCCTCTTGATCTCAGTCCTTCAAAGGCTGTCCAAGCTCGGCGAAGGCCACCGGATCCCGGCTCTTCAACGCGCTCGCCAGCACAAGGCCAACCACGGCCGCGATCAGCACCAGCGCCGGCAGGAACACGCCGAGGAACCCGCCAGCACCGGACAGGCCGCCGAAATTGATGACGATCAGATAGATGATGATGACGAAGGCGATGAAGGTCAGCCCCGGCAGGATTGTGGTCTTCACCGCGTTCTCCTGACTGGACGGGTTGGCACGGAAGAACATCACGACGGCGAGCGAGGCCACCGCCATCATCACGATGACGCCGAGAGTGGCAACGTTGGTCAGCCACGAAAACAGCGCCAGCACCGGGTCAAGGCCAAGCACGGCGAAGAGCCCGACGACGACAGCGGCAAGCACGCTCTGGATGACCGAGGCGACATGCGGGCTCTGGTGCGTCGAATGGGTCACGCCGATGGTCCGCGGCAGGAGCTTCTCGCGGCCGGAAACATAGATGTAGCGGGCGACCGCATTGTGGAACGCCAGTACGCCGGCAAACAGGCTCGACACGAACAGGATGCTCATGGCGTGCGAGAGCATCGTTCCGGCGTAGCGGTCGGACAGGCCGAACAGGAACGTGGTCGGATCCTGAAGCCCCTGCAGCGCCGGCAGCAGCTTGTCAACGCCGGCACCGACCGCCATCAGCCATGCGGTGACCATGTAGAAGACGCCGATCAGGATGACGGAGAAATATGTCGCCCGCGGAATGGTGACCTTGGGGTCGCGCGCCTCCTCGGCATAGATCGTCGTTGCCTCGAAGCCGATGAACGCGGCAAAGCAGAACAGGATGGCGATCGCCGGCGCGCCGCTGGTGATCTGGCTCCAACTGAACGGCGCCGCTGACAGTCCACTATCGCCTCCGGTCTTGACGATCGCCATGTCGAGGATCAGCACCACGACGTATTCGGCAAGCACCAGAACGGTCAGGATCTTGGCCGACAGGTCGACCTGCCTGTAGCCGAGCACGGCGACGATGGCGATGGCGATGAAACTCCACGCCCACCAGGGCAAGTTGATGCCCCAGCCGGCGAACAGCCCGGCGGTCGCGGCACCGAGAAGGCCCATGACGCCGATCTGCATGGCATTGTAGGACAGGATTGCGATCAGCGCCGTGGCGCCGCCGGCGAGACCGCCGAGCCCGCGCGCCGCATACGCATAGAAGGCGCCTGCATTGCCGACATGGCGCGACATGGCGACATAGCCGACCGCGAACAACAGCAGCAGCAGCGTCACGATCAGATAGGTGCCGGCAAAGCCCGCGCCATTGCCCATCAGCATGCCGAGCGGCGTGCCGCCAGCCACAGCCGTCAGAGGCGCCGCTGCCGAGATCACCATGAAGGTGATGGCGCCAACGCCAAGGCTGTTCTTCCTCAGCCGGTTCGCTTCGCCGGCTTCAATTGTCGTCATCTTTCCCTCCAATTCCGCGCTGCGGAAGCCAAGTGTCCCTGAAATGTCGAGGCCCTGTTTCGGGCCGCCTTGTCGTTTCATTATTTGCAACGACATTTCGAATATAGACTTGCAAAGGAACCGGCTTCCTGTCAAGTTAATTCGCACGTTAAGTATCAGATGGAGGATCAGATACGCATGGGTACGGTGAGCAAGGCCATCACGCTGCTGGAAATGCTCGGTCGCGGCGAGCCCGAGACGGCGTTGGCTGACCTCGCCCGGCGCGCCGGCCATGACAAGGCAACAACGCGCCGGCTGCTGGTCTCCCTGATAGCGCATGGGCTGGTCGAGCAGGATGAAGCCACGCGTCTTTACCGGCTGGGCGCCGGTGTCGCGCGGCTGGCGCTGATGCGCGAAGCCCAGTTTCCCTTCCTGCGCATGGCGGTGCCGGTGGTCGAGGCGCTGGCGGCGGAAACCGATGAGACGGTGCACCTGTCGGAATATTCGAAGCGCGGCCTGATCACAGTCCATGTCGTCGAATCGACCAGGGCCAATCGCGTCAGCGTGCAACTCGGCGAGGTGCTGCCGATGCATGCGACGGCTTCTGGCATTGCGTTCCTGGCGTTCACGGAAGAGCGTATCCGAGACGCTGTTCTGGCCGGACCGCTGCCGGCCTTCACGCCCCACACAATAGGCGACGCGAAAACACTTGCCGAGCATGTCGCCGCCGCCCGCGCGCGCGGGCACTCGACCGGCTCGCAAGGCTTCGAGGAGGGCGTGCTCAGCGTCGCGGCGCCGATCCTCGGCGCCGACGGTTTTGCCATTGGCATCATCGCCGTCGCGGCGCCTAAGGTGCGGGTCCAGAAGGGCGAGATCGAGCGCTATGGCGCCAGTGTGGCGGCGGCTGCGCGCGTTATCAGCGAGCGGCTTTTCGGACGGCAGGGCCAGCCGGGCCTCAAGCGAGCATGACAACAAATACCCCTGCAAGGAGATTGACTGTGGAGGAGACACGCCGAATCCTGGTTATAGGCACCGGTGACACCAAGGCCGACGAATTGCTCTTCATGCGCGAGCGCATCGAGGCGGTCGGCGGTGTCGCCGTGATGATGGATGTGAGCGTGCTCGGCGATCCGCCCTACCAGCCGGCGCATGACAAGCATGCGGTGGCTCAAGCTGCCGACACGACCATCGAGGCGATCATCGCCAGCGGCGACGAGAATTCGGCGATGACGCTGATGGCGCTCGGCGCCTCGCGGCTTGCCCGCGCACTCTGCGACAAGGGCGAAATCCACGGTTTCATCGCGCTCGGTGGCTCGATGGGCACCGACCTTGCGCTTGACGTCGCGCTGGCGCTGCCGCTCGGCGTGCCGAAATTCGTCATCTCGACCATTGCCTATTCACATCTGCTGCCACCAGAACGGATCGCCACAGACCTGATGATGATCCTGTGGGCGGGCGGTCTCTATGGCCTCAACAGTGCCTGCAAGGCGGTGCTGTCGCAGGCCTGCGGAGCGGTGGTGGGTGCCGCGCGCGCCGTCGTTAAGCCGGACGCGACGCGGCCCAGGATAGGCATGAGTTCGCTGGGAAAAAGCTGCTTGCACTATATGGTGACGCTGAAGCCGGAGCTGGAGAAGCGCGGCTATGAAGTCATCGTCTTCCACACCACCGGCATGGGCGGCCGGGCGCTTGAGGCGATCGCCGCGCAACGCGGCTTCGTCGCGGTGATGGATTTCAGCCTTCAGGAACTCGCCAACCAGCTGACCGGCTCGGTGGTGAATTCGGGCTCCGACCGGCTGGAAAATGCTGGTCGGCAAGGCATCCCTCAGATCGTGGCACCTGGCGCCGTCGACATGGTGGATTTTCCGACCTGGCAAGCAGTGCCTGCCCGTTTCTTCGAACGGCCGTACCATGCGCACAACCGCCTGCTCGCCTCGGTGACATCAGACGGCGAAACCCGCAAGGAGATCGCGCGCGCCATCGGCGAGAAGCTCGCCGCCGCAACCGGGCCGACCGCCTTCATCCTGCCGGCAGGCGGCATCCAGCAATGGGACCAGGAGGGCGAGCCGCTGCACGAACCGGAGGCGCTGTCGGCCTTTGTCGAGGAGATGCGCTCGAGCGTGCCCGGCAATGCCGAGTTGCACGAGATATCAGGGCACATCAACGACGCCGCCTTCAGCGCCAAGGCACTGGAGATCTTCGACCGCTGGGTCGCCGAAGGCATTGTGCCGCTGGGCGCGCCGGAAGGAACTCAAGCTGCATGAGCGGGCCATCGCCAAAGGCGCTGGTGCTTGATTTCGGCGGCGTCGTCACCCGCACGCTGTTCGAAACGCACGCGTTGACCGAACGCGCATTGGACTTGACGCCCGGCATGCTCGGCTGGCGCGGGCCGTTCGATCCGGCATCCGACCCGCTGTGGCGTTCCATGCAAGCCGACGAGATCAGCGAGCGCGACTACTGGAAGACGCGCACGCGTGAAGTCGGCCGTCTCGTCGGCGAGGACTGGGACGACATGTCGACTTTCGTGCAGCGGGCGCGCGGCGCCGACCCGCAAGCGGTGGTGCGGCCAGAGGCGGAACGAGCGATCCGTGCGGCGCATGAAGCTGGCATCCGGCTCGCCATCCTCTCCAACGAGCTCGACTTGTTCTACGGCAACAGCTTTCGCGAGCGCCTGCCGCTGCTGTCGCTGTTCGAGACCATCATCGACGCCACCTACACGCACATCCTGAAACCCGATCCGCGCGCTTATGCGATGGTGAGCGAAGCACTGCACTTGCCGCCCGCGGCTTGCGTCTTCGTCGACGACCAGAAGCGTAACGTCGACGGCGCGGTCGCCGCCGGCATGCTGGCCGTGCATTTCGACGTCGCCCAACCGGGGCAAGGCTATGCAGAGGCGCTCGGCCATTTCGGCGTTGCGGCCTAAGAATTCAAGAAACGGAGTTCCCACCGATGCGCGACATCAACTTCCTCACCGAGAACAACGCCAAGCCGATCTGGCATCCGATGGCGCATCCGGCCGAGATGCGCGCGACGCCGCCAAAGATCATCATGAAGGGCGAAGGCGTCTCGGTCACCGATGCCGAAGGCCGCACCGTCCTCGATGCAGTCGGGGGCCTGTGGAACGTCAACCTCGGCTACAGCTGCGATCCGATCAAGAAGGCGATCGCAGCACAACTCGACGCCCTGCCCTATTATTCCGGCTTTCGCGGCACCTCGACCGGACCGTCGATCGAGCTTGCCTATGAGCTGTGCGACTGGTTCGCTCCCGAGGGCATGGTACGGACCTTCTTCACCTCCGGCGGCTCGGACTCGGTCGAGACGGCACTGCGGCTGTCGCGGCAATACTGGAAGATCAGGGGCCAGGGCGACCGGACGAAGTTCCTGGCGCTGAAGAAGGGCTATCACGGAACGCATTTCGGCGGCGCCTCGGTCAACGGCAATGCCAATTTCCGGCGCAACTACGAGCCGCTTTTGCCCGGCGTCTTCCATACACCGGCGCCATGGACCTACCGCAATCCGTTCGACGAGACCGATCCGGCGAAGCTGGCGAAACTCTGCGCGCGGGCGATCGAAGACGAGATCGCCTTCCAGGGCGCCGACACGATCGCCGCCTTCATCATGGAGCCGGTGCTCGGCGCCGGCGGTGTGATCGTTCCGCATGAGAGCTTCATGCCGATGGTGCGGGCGATCTGCGACCGTCACGACATCCTGCTCATCGCCGACGAGGTGGTGACCGGCTTCGGTCGCACCGGCGCCTGGTCGGGCTCGCGGCTCTCCGGAGTGAAGCCGGATTTCATGACCATCGCCAAGGCGATCACCTCAGGCTACTTCCCGCTCGGCGCCACGCTGATCAGCGCCAAGGTTGCCGACGTCTTCGAGGCCGACAAGACCAGCTTCGGCTCGATCGGGCACGGCTACACCTATTCCGGCCATCCGGTCGGCTGCGCGGCGGGGCTGGCCACACTCGCCGAGACCAAGCGGCTTGCCGTCAACGAGAATGCGGCGGCGCGGGGTGTCGAGCTCGGCAAGGCGCTGGAGGCGCTGAAGGCGAAGCACGCTTTGGTCGGCGATGTGCGCTACCAAGGGCTGATGGCGGCGCTCGAACTGGTTTCCGACCGTGCCGCCAAGAAGCCGGCCGACAAGAAGACGATGAATGCCGCCGCAGAGGCCGCCTACAAGGCCGGCGTCATGCTGCGCGTCTCCGGCAACACCATCATCCTGTCGCCGCCGCTGGTGATCTCGTCCGCCGATGTGGCAAAGATCGCCGAGGCTCTCGACGCCGGACTGACGGCAGCCGCCTGAGCGACGGTGACGCTCAGTCCTGACCGAGCCGCAGGCGTCGCCACGCCGCCGGCGAGAGGCCGACGGCGGCGCGGAAGAAGCGCGAGAAATAAGCCGGGTCGTTGAACCCGGTCTCATAGGCGATGTCCTCGACCGGGCGCACAGTGAACAGCAGCAGGCGCTTGGCCTCGACCAGCCGCCGCTCACCAACCGCCTGGCGTACGCCCGCGCCGAGCACCTGCCGCGCTGCCTTGTCGAGCAGATGGCGCGTGGTGCCGAGCGCGGCGGCATAGCGCTCGACCGGCCAGTCGTCGCGAAAGTGTCGGTCGATCAGACGCCGCAGCCGGCCGCCCAGCGCCACCGTCGCCGGCACCGCGACAGCATGCGACTGCGCATCGAGGCGGGCGATGCCCGACAATGCCACGGCGATCAGCGGCGGCAGGATTTTCTCCATACCGGGCAACCTGTCGGCATATTCCGCTTGGATCATCGTAACCGTATCACCCAACCTTTCCCAGAGGGCCGTTTCACCGCGTCCGGTGACGAAGACCGGCTGGTCGAGCGGCAGCGCGGACTGCTCAGCGATCGCCGCAAGGGCAGCATCGGCGACCGAGACAACGATGGCGTCGGCGCCCGTCTCGATGCTGAATCCGTGGACCACGCCGCTCGGCATGAAGCTCACCGTCGGCGCTGAAAAACTCCAGGTCTCGTCTTCGATCCGATAAATGCCGCTGCCGCCGGTCCAGAAGGTGATCTGCGCCATTTGCGGGTGCTTGTGCGCGAGAACCTGGCCGCGATGCACGGAGGCACGCGCAAGAACAGTCTCGACATGCAGGAATCCGACGTCGAGCGCACGCGCCGGTTCGCCGTAGACGAAGAATTCGGGAATGGCAGTCTGGCTCATCACGGCGAAAAAATCCAAGTGGTTCTATACTTTCGTCCATAAACCTTTGTCACGACGATCGCTACAGTTGACGCGTTAAAGGAGGATCATGATGCGATCGGAAGATTTCCGGGCCGACACGAAACGGCCGTTTACCGGTGCCGAATATTTGCAGAGCCTGCGCGACGGGCGCGAGGTCTATATCAATGGCGAGCGGATTGCCGACGTCACCACCCATCCGGCGATGCGCAACTCGGCGCGCTCGCTGGCCCGCCTCTACAATGCCTTGCACGATCCGGCGCGGCAGGCGGTGCTGACCTCGCCGACCGACACCGGTTCTGGCGGCTACACGCACAAATATTTCCGCGTCGCCCATTCCGCCGCGGATCTCGCCGCACAGCAGACCGCCATCGCCGACTGGTCGCGCATGTCCTACGGCTGGATGGGGCGCACGCCCGATTACAAGGCAGCACTTATGAACACGCTCGGCGCCAATGCCGAGTGGTACGGCCCGTTCAGGGACAATGCACTCGCCTGGCACAAACGCGCCCAGGAAGCGGCCCTGTTCATGAACCATGCCATCGTCAACCCGCCGATCGACCGCCACAAGCCGGCCGAGCAGGTGAAGGACGTGTTCGTGCACATCACGAAGGAGAACGACGCCGGCATCTGGGTGTCCGGCGCCAAGGTGGTGGCGACGTCGTCAGCGCTCACCCATTACAATTTCCTGGCGCAGAGCTCGGCGACGGTCACCGAGGACCCGTCATTGTCGGTGATGTTCATCGTGCCTATGAACGCGCCGGGGATAAAGATGTTCTGCCGCGTCTCTTACGAGCAGACGGCCAACACGGTCGGCCATCCCTTCGACTATCCGCTGTCGTCTCGTTTCGACGAGAACGATGCGATCCTGGTGCTGGACAATGTCTTCATCCCCTGGGAGGACGTGCTGGTGCTGCGCGATGCGCAGAAGATCCTCTCCTTCCACCCGGCGTCGGGCTTCATGCACGGCTATTGTTTTCAGGGCTGCACGCGCTTCGCCGTCAAGCTCGACTTCCTCGCAGGCCTGCTGGCGAAGGCGCTGCGCGCGACGGGCGGGGATGCCTTCCGCGGCAACCAGGCGGCGCTCGGCGAAGTAATTGCGCTGCGCCACATGTTCTGGAGCTTTTCCAACGCCATGGCGCACAAACCGATCCCATGGGCGAACGGCGCCGTGCTGCCCAATCTCGAGGCGGCGCTCGCCTATCGCACTTTCATGTCGGAGGCCTATCCGCGCGTTATCGATACGGTGCGCCGAGTCATCGCTTCGGGGCTGATCTACCTGCCGTCCTCGGCAAAGGATTTCGACAATCCGGAGATCGACAAGTACCTTGCCCAGTACGTGCGCGGCTCCAACGACATGGGCCATGTCGAACGCATCAAGATCATGAAGCTGCTGTGGGATGCGACCGGCACCGAGTTCGGCGGCCGCCACGCGCTCTATGAGCTCAACTATGCCGGTGCGCCGGAAGAGGTGCGGCTGCAGGTGCTGAAGGGCGCTGAGCGCGGCGGGCGCCTGAGGGCGATGGAGGAACTGGTCGACACCTGCATGGCCGACTACGACGAAATGGGCTGGACCGGCGACACCTGGCTGCCGCCGCTGCCGGCTGGCGCAAGCTGAGGTCCCGGCCATGGAGCCACAAGTTGCAAGGCTGGAGTTCCGTGAGGCGATGGCGCGGGTCTGTGCGCCGGTCAACATCGTCACGACTGATGGTCCGGCCGGCCGCGGCGGCTTCACTGCGACCGCCATGTGCAGCGTTTCCGACGATCCGCCGACGCTGCTTGTGTGCATGAACGAGCGCTCGGCGCAGACCGGCCTGTTCCTCGCCAACCAGCGTTTCTGCGTCAACGTGCTGACGCAGTTACACACCCATCTGGCGGCAAAGTTCGCCGGTACGATCCGCGACATGAGCGAGCGCTACAATGCGGCAAGATGGCAGACCATGCCGTCCGGCATGCCGGCGCTGCTCGACGCCATCGTCAGCTTCGATTGCGAGATCGGCGACGTGAACAAGGTTGGCACGCACAATGTGATGTTCGGCCGCGTCGTCGACATCCGCCACGGCAGCGACGAGGCGGCGCTGCTCTATGTCGGCCGCAACTACATGCAGCCGAGTGCACTCGGCAGTTTTGGCGGGTAGAGGCTGTCAAGTCTGGTTTTCGGATGATTCCGACTGGATCAGGTTTTCGAGCAGGTCGAGCAGGTGCTCATGCTGTTCGGCGCCGTAGCGCTGCTCGATCGCATCGTAGATGGCGATGCGCTCGGGCGACAAATCCTCGATCAGCGCCAGCCCGGCCGGGCTGATTGCGAGCAGCGCCCGGCGACCGTCATCCTTGACCTTGTTGCGGGTGATGAACTGCCGTTCCTCCATCGCCTTGATGATGCGGGTCAGGCTGGGCGGAAGGATCGAGGCGCGATGGGCAAGTTCGGTTGCCTCGAGCGGCCCGGCTTCGGCAAGCACACGCAGCACACGCCATTGCTGCTCTGTGATGTCGTGGCGGGCAAGCATCGGCCGGAAATGCGCCATGATCACTTCGCGGGCGCGAAGCAGAGCCATGGGCAGGGAGCGGCGGGTGCTGGGCGGTAGCAAGGTCAGGTCTCCAAAAAATTCCAATTCCGGTACGACTCGCACCACACAATGAGACTCGGATCGCAGCTATATCCGCGATTTCGCCGGGGGCGGCAATCCCACCATCGAGAGCTGTATCTGCATAGAGAACGACACTTGACATTCCGCCGTCAAGATGTAATTCACATGTTAATTACAAGGTGGAGGAAACCTTGCCACATATGGCGATCGAATATTCGGCGAATCTCGACGCCAAGGTCGACATCAGCGCGCTTTGCACGCTGGTCGCTCGCACCATCCTCGAAACCGGCCTGTTCGAACATGGCGCGGTGAGGGTACGCGCTTTTCGCGCCGAGGCATACGCGATCGCCGATCGCCTCCCGGAGAACGGGTTCATCGACATGAACTTCCGCATCGGCAAGGGCCGCAGCGCCGAGGAAAAGAAACGCACCGGCGAGGCGATCTTCACTACTGTTTCGGATCATCTCGCATCTCTGTTCACGACGCCGCATTTCGCGCTGTCGCTGGAGATCCGCGAGATCGATGCCGAACTAAGCTGGAAGAAGAATGCCATCCACCCGCGCCTGCGCGGCAAGTGACAGGAACCCATATCATGGCGGCATTGGACGACAATCTGAGAAAGGCCGAGGCCTATCTCGAGCGCTTCAGAAGCGCTGGCGTGCTCAACCAGATCGGCGGCGAAACCGTGCCGGCCGCCGACGGCTCGACATACGAGACGCTGTCGCCAATCGACCTGAAGCCGATCGCCAAGGTGGCACGCGGCAAGGCCGCCGACATCGACCGCGCCGCCAAGGCGGCGAAGGCTGCCTTCCGCGACTGGGCGGCGATATCAGGCGACGCCCGCAAGAAGCAGTTGCACAAAATAGCCGACGCCATCGTCGCGCGGGCCGAGGAAATCGCTTTCGTCGAATGCATGGACACCGGCCAGTCATTGAAGTTCATGGCCAAGGCAGCGCTGCGCGGCGCGGAGAACTTCCGCTTCTACGCCGACCGCGCGCCGGAGGCCCGCGACGGCCACACGATCCGCGCACCGAACCAGGTCAACATGACGACGCGCGTGCCGGTCGGCCCGGTCGGCGTGATCACGCCGTGGAACACACCTTTCATGCTGTCGACCTGGAAGATCGCGCCGGCGCTCGCCGCCGGCTGTACGATCGTCCACAAGCCAGCCGAGTTCTCGCCGCTGACCGCGCGGCTTTTGGTCGAGATCGCCGAGGAGGCCGGCCTGCCGAAGGGCGTGTGGAACCTCGTCAACGGCTTTGGCGAGGACGCCGGCAGAGCGCTGACCGAACACCCCGACATCAAGGCGATCGGCTTCGTCGGCGAAAGCCGCACCGGCTCGATGATCATGAAGCAGGGTGCCGACACGCTGAAGCGCGTGCATTTCGAACTCGGCGGCAAGAACCCGGTCATCGTCTTTGCCGATGCCGATCTGGAGCGGGCGGCCGACGCTGCCGTCTTCATGATCTATTCGCTGAACGGCGAGCGCTGCACCTCGTCCTCACGCCTGCTGGTCGAGGAAAGCATCTACGACAAGTTCACCGCGCTGGTGGCGGAGAAGGCCAAGCGCATCAGGATAGGCCATCCGCTCGACCCCGAAACCGTGGTTGGCCCACTGATCCATCCGGTGCATGAGGAAAAGGTGCTGTCCTATATCGAGATCGGCAAGTCGGAAGGCGCTGTCGTCGCCGCCGGCGGCGGCAAGTTCGCCGGTCCGGGCGGCGGCTGCTATGTCAGCCCGACGCTGTTCGTCGGCGCCACCAACAAGATGCGCATCGCCCAGGAAGAGATATTCGGACCCGTGCTGACCGCCATCTCGTTCAAGGACGAGGCCGAGGCGCTGGCGCTGGCCAACGACACGCAATACGGCCTGACCGGCTATCTCTGGACCTCGGACGTCACCCGCGCCTTCCGCTTCACCGACGCGCTCGACGCCGGCATGATCTGGGTCAATTCGGAGAATGTGCGCCACCTGCCGACGCCGTTCGGCGGCGCCAAGAACTCAGGCATCGGCCGCGACGGCGGCGACTGGTCGTTCGATTTCTACATGGAAACCAAGAACATCGCGTTCGCCACGGCGCCGCATTCCATCCAGAAGCTCGGCGGCTGACCGGAGACCCCAACGATGCCCTTGCCCACACCCAATCTCTACCCGGCATTCAACATCGTGCGGCTCAGCCACGTCGAGCTGGCTGTTACGGACCTCGGTAAGTCGCGCGCGTTCTATGTCGACACGCTCGGCCTGCAGGTGACCGACGAGACCAAGGACGCCATCTATCTGCGCGCCATGGAAGAGCGCGGCCACCATTGCATCGTGCTCAGGAAAGGTGCCGCGCCGGAAGCCCGCGACCTCGGCTTCAAGCTGTTTTCCGACGACGATCTCGACAAGGCCGAGCACTTCTTCAAAGCCAGGGGTCTGCCTGTGAAATGGGTCGAGCGGCCCTACCAGTCGCGTACCTTCCGCACCCGCGACCCGCACGGCATTCCGCTCGAATTCTATTCCAGAATGGAGCGGCTGCCGCCGATCCATCAGAAGTATGCGCTGTACAAAGGCGTCAAGCCGCTGCGCATCGACCACTTCAACTGCTTCTCGCCCAATGTCGATGAATCGGTGGCGTTCTACAACGAGCTCGGCTTCCGCGTGACCGAGTACACGGAGGATGCCGCGACCGGAAGACTTTGGGCGGCATGGACGCACCGCAAGGGCGGCGTCCACGACATCGCCTTCACCAATGGCATCGGCCCACGTCTGCACCACGTCGCCTTCTGGGTGCCGACGCCGCTCAACATCATCGATCTGCTCGACCTGATGGCGACCACCGGCTGGCTGCCGAACATCGAGCGCGGTCCCGGCCGGCACGGCATTTCCAACGCCTTCTTCCTCTATATCCGTGATCCCGACAATCACCGCATCGAGATCTATTGTTCGGACTACCAGACGGTAGATCCCGACCTAGAGCCGATCAAATGGGACCTCAAGGACCCGCAGCGCCAGACGCTGTGGGGCGCACCGGCGCCGAAGAGCTGGTTCGAGGAAGGCAGCACCTTTGCCGGCGTCGAGCCGCGCAAGTCCGATCTGGCGGCCTCGCCGATCGTCGCGCCGTGACGTCGGCTAACTGCAGGGGAAACAAATGAGCGCGGCACGTCTCGCCACCTTCACCGTTGGCGGCAAAACGCGCTACGGCGCAATCACCGACAAGGGCGTCGTCGACCTGTCGGCGCGACACGCACAGTGGCCGAGTTTGCGCGAGGTGATAGAGGCCGGCGCACTGCGACGGCTGACGGAAGAGGCGGACGCTTTCGCCGCCGATTTCCCGCTCGACGCCATCGCCTACGAGATACCCGTCCCCTCGCCCGAAAAGATCATCTGCGTCGGCGTCAACTATCCGGACCGCAACGAGGAGTACAAGGACGGACAGGCCGCACCCTCGAACCCGTCGCTGTTCATCCGCTTCCCGCGCTCCTTCGTCGGCCATGGCACGCCCCTCGTGCGGCCGTCGGAATCGCCGCAGCTCGATTATGAGGGCGAGATCGTCATCGTCATCGGCAAGGGCGGCCGCAGGATCGCCGAGGCGGATGCGCTGGGCCATATCGCAGCACTTTCGCTCTGCAACGAAGGGACCATCCGCGACTGGGTGCGGCATGCCAAGTTCAACGTCACGCAGGGCAAGAACTTCGACCGGACCGGCTCTATCGGCCCCTGGCTTGTGCCGTTCACCGACGAGGCACAGATCGCTGACATCGCGCTGACCACGCGCGTCAATGGCGAGGTTCGCCAGCAGGACCGCACCGGCCGCATGATCTTTTCCTTCCGCAAGATCATCAACTACATCTCGACCTTCACCACGCTGGCGCCGGGCGACGTCATCGTCACCGGCACGCCGACCGGCGCTGGCGCCCGGTTCGACCCGCCAATCTGGCTGAAGCCGGGCGACGTGATCGAGGTCGAGGCCGACGGCATTGGCATGCTCAGCAACGGCGTCGTCGACGAAGGGACCGGCCGATGATGACGCCGGAACAGGTCGAAGACGCGGCCGCGAGGCTGTTCGAGGCCGAGCGCGACCGCCGCCAGATCAGGCTGCTCAGCCTTGATTTCCCCGGGGCGACGATGGATGACGCCTATCTCGTCCAGGCGGCGCTGGTGAAACGAAAAGTGGCCTCGGGCCTGACGATCAAAGGCTGGAAGATCGGCCTGACCTCCAAGGCGATGCAGTCGGCGCTCGCCATCGACATTCCGGATTCCGGTGTGCTGTTCGACGACATGTTCTTCGATGACGGCGGCACCGTTCCAGCCGGCCGCTTCATCCAGCCGCGCATCGAGGCCGAGATCGCCTTCGTAATGAAGGCGTCGCTGGCCGGTCCGGACGTGTCGATCGACGACGTGCTCGACGCCACCGACTACATCACGCCGGCGCTGGAGATCCTCGACACCCGTATCGAGCGCGTCAACAAGGAGAGCGGCAGGATACGGACCTTCTTCGACACCATCTCCGACAATGCCGCCAATGCCGGCGTCGTCGTCGGCGGCCGTCGTGCCGGACCGCGCGAGGCCGACCTGCGCTGGATCGGCGCCATCCTGTCGCGCAATGGCGAGGTCGAAGAGACCGGGCTCGGCGCCGGGGTGCTCGATCATCCGGCGAAGGGCATCGCCTGGCTGGCCAACCGGCTGCATCAGTACGGCATGCAGATATCCGCCGGACAGGCCGTGCTGTCGGGCTCGTTCATCCGGCCCGTGGAGTGTCGCCACAGTGACACTATCGCTGCCGATTTCGGACCCTATGGAGCGATCCGCATCACCTTTGCCCGCTAGCGGCAATTCCTCCATAGCCCGCTGACCCGACTTGCCGGCGGCGTGCTGAAACAGAACCCGGAAGAGCCCGAAAGGGTGTCGGCACTCCTTGCCAGCCTTCAAAGTATCGGCGCCGAAATCCGGGTGCCGCGCGAACAACCGTTCGATGCCATCGCTTTGCTGGACGATCAGGATTAACTCGACTTCCATCGCTGGCCGCGTTCCTGAAAGGCTTTATTACGCGATAGACCACGATCCGCTGACGCGCTTTTGCGCTCCTGTTTCAATCCGAGCCGCTGTCCCGAGCCGCTGTGCAGTTTTGGGCAACATGCGTTTGATCGACAAACCCGTGGCCAGAAGCCGTCGGGACGGCCGGCGCTATCGATTCGAGCGGCCGAGCGCTGTGGACGCAATCAGCAAAACGATCGAGGCGGCGATCAGCACTGTGGCAGCAGCCGCGATGGTCGGCGTCAGCGTGTCGCGCGCGATGGTGAACATCTCGCGCGGCAAGGTGCGTTGTCCGGGACCGGCGAGGAACATCGTCACCACGACTTCGTCGAGCGAGGTGGCGAAGGCAAACAGCGCGCCCGACGCGATGCCCGGCAGAATGACCGGAAGCGTGACTTTGCGGAAGGTGAGGAAGGGTGGCGCCCCCATGCTGGCGGCCGCCCAGAGCAGCCGCCTGTCGAGACCGGTGAGAACGGCCGAGACGGTCACCACGACGAAGGGAACGGCGAGCGAGGTATGGCCGAGGATGAGGCCGGGAAGGGTCGCGGTCAGGCCGGCCATCGAGAAGACGAAATACATGCCGACGCCGACGATGACCACCGGCGCGATCATCGGCACCAGCAGCAAGGCGGAGATCGTGCGCCGACCTGGCAGATTAGGCGCCGCGAGGCCGAGCGCGGCCATGGTGCCTAGCGGCGTCGCCAGCACATTCGCGAAGGCGCTGTTCCTGGATTTCGGCAGCTATCTGTTTTGGCCGATCCTGAAGCACGAACACGATGAGACCGGCCCAACGGCAAAAGCAAGCGAACTCAGCCATACCCACTCTTAACGTAGAGTGAGGTCGAAGAGATAGCCGACGCGCCCGCGGCGGCTCCAATCGAGTGGCCGGCCGAGATAAGGGCCCATTGCCAGCCCCATCACGCGCAAATCCAAGATGGCTGGCGACAAGACTGGCCGTGACGGGAATGGCCGCATGGCTTTGGTTCGAGGCAGGGCGTATCGCCCGGTTTTCTACAGCCTCAAGACAGATGCGTCACGCATCACTAATTGAATGCGCCGCATTTTAATATATGCTGCAAGACGTAGAGATAATATCTCAAAGCTGATCAAAAGGGGGATGCGACCGTGATAACTGCTCCACAGTTGCGTGCCGCGAGGGCGCTCCTTGGCATCGACCAGCGCAGGCTTGCCGAATTGTCCGGTCTTTCCGTGCCGACAATTCAACGCATGGAAGCCAGCGAGTCGATTATTCGGGGTAACGTCGATTCTCTCATGAAGCTGATCGGGGCACTTGACCTCGCCGGTGTGGAATTGATCGCTGAAGGCGCCTCCAGCCAAATCGGTGGGCGCGGCGTGCGACTGAAAGCGGATTTTGACCCCGCCAAAATCCTTGGCGGGGTCGATACGGATGCCAAACTCCCCGTGAGGAGCGTGGCGTGATTTCGGGGGCCGTGGTCCTCCTGTGGGGCGTCGCTGCGCTCCTGGGGACTGCGGTGCTTGCGATTGCGGAAAGCCGCAGATCCGACTCGGGAACACGCCTGATCTACGGCTTGACGCTAGGTATATCAGCGGCCGTGCTCATGGTTCTCGCGAGCCGCATCGCCGACAATCCCGTCACCCCGTCGACTGTGGTGTTGCCTCTTGGATTGCCATGGATTGGCGCTCATTTCCGTTTGGATGCGCTGTCGACTTTCTTCCTCATCGTCGTCAACTTCGGCGGCTCCATGGCCAGTCTTTATGGCCTCGGCTACGGCAGGCATGAGTCTGCGCCGCATCGGGTGCTGCCGTTCTTCCCGGCTTTCCTAGCCGGAATGAACCTTGTCGTGGTGGCCGACGACGCCTTCACTTTCCTGCTTTCCTGGGAATTCATGTCGCTCGCCTCCTGGGCGCTCGTCATGGCGCACCATCGCAAGCAGGACAATGCGCGGGCGGGCTACATCTATCTCGTGATGGCGAGCTTCGGCACACTCGCGCTGCTGCTTGCGTTCGGCCTGCTCGCCGGATCCGATGGAACCTACACATTCGACGCGATGCGAGCCGCCGATCCCACCCCGTTCGCCGCTGCTTTCGTCCTGGTTCTCATGCTGCTGGGCGCCGGCTCCAAGGCCGGACTCGTCCCGCTGCACGTCTGGCTGCCACTCGCCCATCCGGCCGCGCCAAGCCACGTCTCGGCTCTCATGAGCGGCGTGATGACCAAGGTCGCAGTCTATGGCTTCATACGCGTTATTTTCGATCTGCTCGGTGAGCCGGCATGGTGGTCGGGCGTTGCCGTGCTTTTCCTTGGCGGGCTGACGGCGGTTCTCGGCATCCTCTACGCGCTGATGGAAAAGGACCTGAAGCGACTGCTTGCCTATAGCACCATTGAAAACATCGGCGTCATCTTCGTAAGCCTTGGTCTCGCGCTCGCTTTCAAGGCGAACGCCATGCCATCGGCTGCAGCGCTGGCGCTCACCGCCGCGCTGTTCCACGTCCTCAACCATTCCTTTTTCAAGAGCCTGCTGTTTTTCGGCGCGGGCGCCGTGCTGACGGCAACCGGAGAGCGGGATATGGAGAAGCTGGGCGGTCTCATCCACCGCATGCCCTTTACAAGTTTTGCCTTTCTCGTCGGTTGCGTCGCGATCTCGGCACTTCCACCCTTCAACGGCTTCGTCTCCGAATGGCTGGCCTTTCAGGCCATATTGCAGAGCCCCGATCTGCCACAATGGGGACTGAAGGTCATGGTGCCCGCCGTTGGCGGTCTGCTGGCGCTGTCAGCGGCACTGGCCGCGGCCTGCTTTGTAAAGGCGTTCGGGATTGCATTCCTCGGCCGGCCACGCTCGGCCGCGGTGGAACTGGCGCATGAGGTCGACCGCTACTCGCTGGCGGCAATGTTCATTCTCGCTGCCCTTTGTCTCCTGGCCGGCATTCTGCCCGGTCTTGTGATAGACGGCCTCTCATCGGTGACACTGCCACTGATCGGCAGTCGGATGCCTGTGCAGGTGGCCCAGCCCTGGCTGTCTATCGTGCCGATTGCAGCGAGCCGCAGTTCCTACAACGGCCTGTTGGTGTTCCTGTTCATCGCCTTTTCCGCATCCGCTGCGGCATATGTGATCCATCGCTTTGCATCACATGCACTCCGTCGGGGTCCCGCCTGGGGTTGTGGCTTCCCGGATGTGGTCCCGAGCTCGCAGTACACGGCCGTCAGCTTCGCGCAGCCTATCCGCCGCGTCTTCGGCACGTTCGTATTCCGTGCAAGGGAAACCGTCGAAATGCCGGCACCTGGCGAGACCGGTCCGGCTCGTCTGAATGTCGAAATGCATGATGTGATCTGGGAGACGCTGTACCTGCCTATCGGCCGGGCCCTCGACTTTGCGACCGACCACCTCAACCATCTGCAGTTCCTGACGATCAGGCGCTACCTGACCCTCGTCTTTCTCTTTCTCATTGTCCTGCTCCTGGTGCTCGCACTATGGCCGTGATTCTCGAGTTGGCCGTTCAAGGCGCGCAGATGGCGCTGGTGCTTTTGCTGGCGCCGCTCCTGACCGGATTCGTGCGCAAGGTGAAGGCACGGCTCTTGCGCCGCCAGGGTCCTTCCCTGATCCAACCTTACCGCGATCTCTTGCGGCTGATGCGCAAGGAAGTCGTTCTGGCGGACAACGCATCCTGGCTGTTTCGCGTGACGCCCTATCTGATCTTTGCCACCACCTGGGTCGGCGCGGCGCTCATCCCGACATTCGCCGCCGGCCTCACATTCAGTTGGACCGCCGATCTCATAGCCATTGTCGCACTGCTGGGAAGCGCCCGGTTCTTCCTGGCGCTGGCAGGCATGGACGTCGGCACGAGCTTCGGCGGCATCGGCTCGAGCCGCGAGGTGATGATCGCTTCGCTGGCCGAACCCGCCATGCTGCTCATCGTGTTCAGCCTGGCGCTCGTCGCGGGTGCTACGCAACTCTCAACGGTCGCCGCCTTCATGGGGTCACCGGAGGTTGGCTTGCGGGTGTCGCTCGGGATGTCGCTCATCGCCCTCGTGATGGTGGCGATCGCCGAAAACGCCCGCATACCCGTGGACAACCCATCGACCCATCTGGAACTCACCATGGTTCATGAGGCGATGGTGCTGGAATATTCCGGTCGCCATCTGGCGATGATCGAGTTTGCCGCCTTCCTCAAGCTTCTGCTCTATGTGTCGCTGATTTCCTGCGTCTTCCTACCTTGGGGACTGGCGAGCGCCGGTGCAGGACTGGAATCCCTTGCTCCGGGTGTCGTCGCCTATGTCGGCAAGCTTGCCGTCTGTGGCGTTCTCCTCGCCGTGTTTGAGACTGCCATCGCCAAGATGCGCGTCTTCCGCGTCCCGGATTTCCTCGGGGCAGCGCTGATGCTGGCCCTGCTCGGCACGCTCCTGCTGTTCGTCTCACGGAGCCTCTGATGAACGGCCTCACCTTCGACATCGCTCACCTGCTCGCCGGCGGCCTGGTGCTGGTCAGTTTCATGATGCTGTATCAGGATCGCCTCTTTGCTCTGATCAACGTTTTTGCGCTTCATGCAATCGTGCTGGCCCTGTCCGTAGCTTGGCAGGCATACATTCAGGACGCGCATCATCTCTACGTCACGGCGGCAATCGCCCTCGTCTTCAAGGCGATCGTCATTCCTGTCGGGCTTCATCGCATCATTCAGCGGCTCGGCATCCATCGTGACGTCGAGACCGCCGTCGGCATCGGTACGACGATGCTTGCGGGGATAGGCCTGGTGACCCTGTCCATGGTCCTGATGCTGCGCGTCACTCCCGAGGCTGATCCCCTCGCCCGCGAGGACCTGGCTTTCGCGCTGTCCATCATTTTGCTGGGGCTGCTGGTGATGGTCACCCGCCGCAACGCCGTCAGCCAAGTTGTCGGATTCATGTCGCTCGAGAACGGTCTGGTCCTCGCCGCCACGGGGGCCAAGGGCATGCCTCTGGTCGTCGAGATCAGTGTCGCCTTCTCGATCCTTATCGCCTTCATCGTCATCGGAGTCTTCCTGTTCCGCATCCGCGAGAGGTTCGACTCGGTGGATGTCGGCGCGCTCGACGACTACAGGGGAGAACACCGTTGACCGCGTTTTCCCTTGATGCGGTGGCCGCCATTTTGCTGATACCGGTCTTCGCGGCCGCACTTCTGGCGGCGCTGCCGAAATACCGGATATCGGCGGGCGTCAATGTCGCTGCGAGCTTGCTGACCTTGCTCGCCGCACTGTCGCTTCTTGTCACCGACCGCCCGCAGCCTGGGCAGTATCTGCTCGTCGACGATCTCAATATCGTCTTCATCGTGCTCAACACATTCGTCGGCTTCACCACCAGCGTCTTCAGCGCTTCCTACATTGCCCACGAACTGGAGACCGGGCGGCTGACAGTCCCGAACTTGCGGTTTTATCACGCAATGTACCAGGTCATGATGTTCGGCATGAACCTGGCGTTCGTGTCCAACAATATTGGCTTGATGTGGGTGGCGGTGGAGCTTGCCACGCTGACCACCGTGCTCATGGTCGGCATCTACCGCACGCACGAAGCGCTGGAGGCAGCCTGGAAATATTTCATTCTGGGCAGCGTCGGCATCGCGCTCGCACTGTTCGGCACCATCCTCGTCTACATGGCTGCACAGCCGGTTGTTGGCGAGGGGACGAATGCGATGGTCTGGACGGTGCTCATCGCTCACGCCGCGCGCTTCGATCCGGCTCTGCTCAATGTCGCCTTCATCTTTCTGCTGCTCGGCTACGGGACGAAGGTCGGCCTTGCGCCCTTACATGCCTGGCTGCCAGACGCGCATGCTGAGGGTCCAACGCCGATTTCCGCAGTGCTGTCGGGCTTGCTGTTAAACGTCGCACTCTATGCCGTGCTGCGCTTCAAGCTATTGCTCGCGGCAAGCCCGGAAGCGATCGCACCTGGGCCATTGATGATCACGATGGGACTGACGTCGCTTGTCTTCGCGGCCTTCATGCTCTACCGCCGCCGCGACATCAAACGCCTGTTCGCGTACTCCTCGATCGAGCACATGGGCATCATCGTGTTCGCCTTCGGCATAGGAGGCCCGCTCGCCAATTTTGCCGGGCTGCTGCACATGGTCATGCACAGCCTGACCAAGTCGGCGATCTTTTTCACGGTCGGCCACATTGCCCAGGTCAAGGGGACACAGAACATCGCCGAAATCCGGGGACTGACGGAAACACATCCTGCCCTTGGCTGGGCGCTCGTCATCGGCGTCGTTGCCATTGCCGGCCTCCCTCCGCTCGGTATCTTCATGAGCGAATTCCTGGTCGTGAGTTCGACATTTGCAAGACACCCTCTTTTGGCGATGCCCTTGGTTTTCGGGATTCTGCTCGCTTTCGGCGCCCTGCTGCTTCGACTGACCGGCGTCGCTTTCGGCGAACCGCGCGGCAGCACTGCACCCGCCGAGGCGTCCTACATTCCGATGTATTCCCACTTGGCGTTGGTGTTTGCCGCCGGCATCTATCTGCCGCCACCGCTGGTCACATGGTTCCAGCACGTCGCAAGTATCCTGGGGTGAGCAGAGGAGAGAAAGAGCATGCCCGCGCTGATCGACCTCATCCTTGCTGGCCAACGTGTCGAAAATCATTTCCCGTGGTCGCGCGCCGTGGTGACTCCGAAAAAATGGGGCTTTGCCGTCGAGCAACTGGCCGAGGGCCACTGGAGCTTGCTCGGCCTATGGGGTGAGCCAGGCGCCGTCCACATGGCACTTCTCGATGAAAGCGCCGGGGACATCGGCGTCGTCAGCCTGGAATGCCCCAGTGGCCGCTACCCATCGGTCGGCCGGCTGCATCCGCCCGCATTGCGGCTCGAACGTGCGGCTGCTGACCTGTTCGGGCTCCTGCCACAAGGCGCGCCTGATATGAGACGGTGGCTTGATCATGGCCACTGGGGTGTCAGCTATCCGTTGAGTACCCGCGTCCGGACGTCTGCTGCGACTGCCTTCCCGTACAGTTTCCTGCCTGCCGAGGGGGAGAGCCTGCATCAGATCCCAGTCGGGCCCGTGCATGCCGGCATCATCGAGCCGGGCCATTTCCGGTTCACGGCGAGCGGTGAAACGGTCGTCCGGCTGGAGCAGCGCCTCGGATACGCGCACAAGGGTATAGAAGGCCTGATGGCGGGGTCCGACATCGACCGTGCAGCCAAATTGGCGGGCAGAACCTCTGGCGACAGTACCGTGGCATACTCCCTCGCTTTTGCCCGCGCGGTCGAGGCGGCGCTGGGTGTCCAGGTTCCCCCACGCGCGGTCTGGCTGCGAGCGCTCATGGCCGAGTTGGAGCGCCTGGCCAATCATCTGGGCGACATCGGCGCTATCTGCAATGATGCCGCCTTCGCGCTCATGCATGCCCAGTGTGGGGTGCTGCGTGAGCGCGTATTGCGGGCAAGCGATGCTGCCTTCGGTCACCGTTTGATGCGCGACTGCATCGTGCCCGGAGGCGTGGCAAGCTTCCTGAGCGATGAGGGCACGACAGCGCTCAGGTCCCTGATCGCAGAGGTCAGGCAGCGGTTTCCCGCGCTGGTCGAGCTCTACGACAACACGGCGTCGCTGCAGGATCGGACTGTCGCAACTGGCCGGCTGAAGGTGGAACTCGCTCGTCAATATCGCGCCGGAGGCTACGTTGGCCGGGCCTCCGGTCGGGACTTCGATGCCCGACGCAATCTCGCTTATCCACCCTATGGCGAACTCGCCTTCGATGTACCTCTCCTCCAGGAAGGCGATGTGAACGCCCGTGTATGGATTCGTATCCACGAGGTCGAACAGAGCCTGTCCCTGATCGAACAAGTCCTGCGACAACTGCCAGACGGACCGATCCGCGTCGATTTCGCGCAGACAAACCGATCGCATGAAGGCATGGCGCTCGTCGAAGGTTTTCGCGGCGACATTCTGGCCTGGCTGCGCATTGGCAAGGGCGGCTTGGTCGAGCGCTGTCACCTCCGTGATCCGTCATGGTTTCAGTGGCCGCTCCTTGAAGCGGCGATCGAAGGAAACATCGTTGCCGACTTTCCGCTGTGCAACAAATCGTTCAACTGCTCTTATTCGGGCCATGATCTCTGAAGGCACGCTGTCATGCGCAAGCTTCTTTTTGAAAGCCTG
This sequence comes from Mesorhizobium sp. M0601, assembly GCF_040320845.1. Classification (NCBI taxonomy): domain Bacteria; kingdom Pseudomonadati; phylum Pseudomonadota; class Alphaproteobacteria; order Hyphomicrobiales; family Phyllobacteriaceae; genus Mesorhizobium; species Mesorhizobium sp. M0601. Next base: position 791 of record NZ_JAMYQK010000031.1, on the reverse strand, counting down.
ATACGCCCCCCTCTCACCGAGCGTCCGCCGTTGGCAAGCAGCGCGGCAGTCGACGAACTCGCACGCGCGCTCGATGGGGCTGCTCACAAACGATTGGGGCGAAGCCTGTCGATCCGGGCGGTCGATGCCGGTTCCTGCAACGGCTGCGAACTTGAGATGCACGCGCTGAACAACGCCTTCTATGACATCGAGCGTTTTGGGATCCGGTTCGTCGCATCACCGCGCCATGCCGATGTACTGCTCGTCACCGGGCCGGTCACAAAAAACATGCGCGAGGCATTGAAGCGGACCTACGACGCAACACCCAACCCAAAATGGGTGGTCGCGCTGGGAGATTGCGCAGGCAATGGCGGCTGTTTCTCCGGCAGCTATGCAGTGCTGCGCGGAGTGTCCGAGGCCCTGCCCGTCGATCTGCACATTCCAGGTTGTCCGCCGCCGCCAATCGAAATTCTGAAAGGCCTGCTCGCCTTGCTTGAGGGCGTGAATTCCAAGACTGGTACTGCCCGAAGGTGACTATGTAGAGGCTTTGCCGAGGTTGGCCTTGTCGCTGCATAGATCCAACCGATGAGTAGCCGGGAGTTTAAGGGCATCAGCCAACCTCTGTCCCAAAATTGGAAGGCGCTCGGCGGCGAGGACGGCTAAAACGCCTGCTTTTTTCGCCGGCAGCCCAGCGCTTTCGATCGAAGGGGAACCCGTTCCCTAGTCCGTCGACCGTGAACAATCCGGCCCCTAAGCGGCGACCGGCTTGGGCCGGAGTTGGAAGAGAGCGATCAAGAGGGACAAAAAACCCT